>JBBSUJ010000018.1:0-44017 GCA_038235025.1 Burkholderiales bacterium | reverse complement strand
GGTTGTGACAGCGCGGTCTCGGGCGGTCCGCTTCGTTGCTTTTTTTGCCAATAGCACGGCTATTAGCTGCAAAAAGACGCCTTGCGGCCCATTCCGATCCGCACTATCACATCCTCGCGAGGGTTATGCAGGACATCCTTAACGGCTTGCGCTCCCAAAGGCTTACCGAAACAATTGGTTGGCAGCGGCAGGCGCTACCGCCTGCTTCTGTCGCTCTGCCGCTCCCATGACCTAATTCAGCCTGCTGCGCAGCAAATCAGTGGCTTGCTGTGGATTGGCCTTTCCCTTGCTGGCCTTCATCACCTGGCCGACCAGCGCGTTGAACGCTTTGTCCTTGCCGGCGCGGTACTGGGCCACGTTGTCGGTATTGGACGCTATCACCTGGTCGATCAAGGCCTCCAGTGCGCCCGAGTCGTTCATCTGGCGAAGGCCGAGCGAGTCGATGAGTGCATCTACATCCGAGCCAGCGCCCGTCCACAGCGCATCCAATACCTGTCGTGCAGCATTGTGGGACACGGTGCTGTCGGCCACGCGCAGTAGCAACTGCGCCAGTTGTTCGGCCGAAACGGGCGCTTGCGCAATATCGCGTTCTTCGGCGTTGAGTCTGCGGGAAAGCTCACCCATCATCCAGTTGCTGACCATTTTTGGCTGGCTGCTGGCCAGGGCCGCACGCTCGAAATAGGCCGCCGTAGTTTTACTTTGCGTCAGGATCGCGGCGTCATATTCGGGCACACCGTAATCTTGCACAAGACGCGCAGCCATGGCGCGCGGTAGCTCGCCCATCGCGGCGCGGGTGTCGTCCACCCACTGGGTGTCAATCACCAGGGGCGGCAAATCGGGGTCTGGAAAATAGCGGTAATCTGCTGCGTCTTCCTTGCTGCGCATGGCGCGCGTCTCACCGGTATCAGGGTTGAACAGCACGGTGGCCTGCTGAATGGCGCGGCCGTCTTCGATCTCTTCGATCTGCCAGCGAATCTCATAGTCAATCGCCTGCTGCATGTTGCGAAAGCTGTTGAGATTCTTGATCTCGCGCCGCGTACCCAGCGCCGCGCCAGGTTTGCGCACCGACACGTTGGCGTCGCAGCGAAAAGACCCCTCCTGCATATTGCCGTCGCAAATGCCGATCCAGGTGACGATCTTGTGCAGTTCGCGCGCATAAGCCACGGCTTCCGCCGAGGAGCGCATGTCAGGTTCAGTGACGATCTCCAGCAGCGGTGTACCCGCCCGGTTAAGGTCAATGCCGCTTTGGCCAATGAAGCCCTCGTGCAATGATTTGCCGGCGTCCTCTTCCAGGTGCGCGCGTACCAGGCGCACGGATTTCTTCTCGCGCGAAGCGTCAGCGCCTTTGCCGGAATCCAGAAAGAACTCCACGCTGCCGCCTTGCACCACCGGGATCTCAAACTGGCTGATCTGGTAACCCTTAGGCAAATCTGGATAGAAGTAGTTTTTTCGGGCAAAAATGCTCCGCGGCGCAATGTGGGAGCCGAGTGCCAGTCCTAATTTGATAGCGCAAGCAACGGCTTCCCGGTTCATCACCGGCAGCGTGCCCGGCAGTGCCAGGTCGACAGCGCAGGCCTGTGTATTGGGTTCCGCGCCGAACGCAGTAGAGGCGCGGCTAAAGATTTTGCTGTGCGTGGCCAGCTGGGTGTGGGTTTCAAAGCCGATCACGACTTCGTAGCCCTGAATCAAAAGGTCGTTCATGGGTCAGAAGCCCGGTGGCGTTTGCAGATGGAAATCGGTGGCTTGTTGCAGGCGGTGCGCCGCGTTGAGCAGGCGACTTTCCTGGAAATAGTTGCCAATGAGCTGCAGCCCTACCGGCATACCGCCCTCACCAAAGCCTGCAGGAGCGCTCATGCCAGGCAAGCCGGCGAGTGAAGCGGGAAGCGTGAAGATGTCGGCCAGATAGTTCGCCAGCGGATCGCGGCTTTTGTCGCCGATCTTCCAGGCGACGGTTGGTGCCACAGGCCCGGCGATCACGTCGCAATCCTTGAATGCCTGCTGAAAATCGTCGGCGATCATGCGGCGGATTTTCTGCGCTTGCAGGTAGTACGCGTCGTAGTAGCCGTGCGAAAGCACATAAGTGCCAATCATGATGCGCCGCTGCACCTCGTCCCCGAAGCCTTCGGCGCGGGTCTTCTTGTACATGTCCATCAGGTCGACGTAATCCTTTGCACGGTGGCCAAACTTCACGCCGTCAAAACGGTTGAGGTTGGAGCTGGCCTCAGCGGGCGCAATGATGTAGTACACCGGAATCGCCAGCGCGGTGCGCGGCAGCTGTATGGGAACCAGGCGCGCGCCAAGTTTTTCAAATTCCTTGAGCGCGTCGTCCACCGCTGCGCGAACGCCTGGTGCAATACCGTCACCAAAAAATTCAGCGGGCAGGCCGATGCGCAGGCCCTCGATCGAGTCGCCCAGGTGAGCGCTGAAATCTTCTGCCGGGCGGTCAAGTGAGGTCGAATCACGATCCAGGTCGGGCCCGCAAATGGATGAAAGCAGCAGCGCGCAGTCGTCGGCCGAGCGCGCCATGGGGCCCGCCTGGTCGAGGCTGGAAGCGAACGCCACCATGCCATAGCGCGATGCGCGGCCGTAGGTCGGCTTGATGCCGGTGATGCCGCAAAAGGCGGCGGGCTGGCGAATGGAGCCCCCGGTGTCGGTGCCGGTAACGCCTGGTGCCAGGCGTGCTGCGACCGCCACGGCACTACCGCCTGAAGAGCCGCCGGGAATATGTTCGGTGTTCCATGGGTTGCGCACCGGCGCGGGTGCGCCAAATCCCACAGGCGCCGCTGCAGAGTTCTCATTCGCTGAACCCATCGCGAACTCGTCGCAATTGAGCTTGCCCAAGGTGACTGCGCCGGCATCTGCCATGCACCGAACCACGGTAGCGTCGAACGGCGAGCGGTAACCCGCCAGCATGCGCGAGCCAGCGGTGGTGGGGAAGTCACGCGTGACAAAGATGTCTTTATGCGCAATCGGTATGCCAAGCAGCGGCGCAGCGCCGTGCGAACGATCCGACGCCAGCCGTGTGTCGGCCGCTCGTGCCTGGGCACGGCTGACATCTTCGTTGATCGCCAGAAAGGCACCCAGCGGCTGGTGCGCTTGCATGCGCGCTAGAAAATGGTCAGTGACCTCCAGGGCGCTGACCTCGCGCGCGCGCAGCGCTGCAGCCAAAGCGCACAAAGGCATTTCGTGAAGCGGAAGTTGGTTCTTGCTCATGGAAGTACCCTCATTCGATAACACGCGGCACGAGAAAAAGCCCGCTTTCAACGGCGGGCGCGCTTTGCTGGTTGGACGTGCGGTCATTCGGCTCGCTGGCGATGTCAGCCCGCAGACGCAGCGTCATTGGAGTCACAACGTCAACCGGGTGCGCGAGCGGCTCAACGCCCGAGGTGTCCACGGCCCGTATTTGCTCGACGATGTCGAAAAAACCGTTCAGCTGGCCGAGCAAACGGTGTTGCTCAGCGACATCGAGTTCCAGCCGTGCGAGGTGTGCAATGCGGCCAAGTTCAAGAGGAGTAAGTGCCATGGAAAGACGGGGGGAAACGAAGAAAAAGCGCGGTCGAAACCGTATGTAAAGCGGCTGCTGGCGCAGCAGGCGCGCCAGTTATGCACAGGGGATGCGGTATTATCTCGCCTTTGCCGCAAACCGGCCGAAACCGACGCTCATCGTAAGAAAAGTGCCGAAAAAGCGCTTTATTTGAGGCCCCCGGGTCTTTAGAGCAGCGTTTCCCGGGCGCGCGTTTCAGGCACGACTTTCCCCCATGTATTACGGCGATGGCAGGCCGATGCGCGTGCTGTGCCCAAGAGGATTATTCAATGTTCGGAGCTTTTCGTCGGTACTTTTCCACCGACCTCGCGATTGACCTGGGCACCGCGAACACGTTGATTTTTGCCCGCGACAAAGGCATTGTTTTAGACGAGCCGTCTGTCGTTGCCATCCGCCACGAAGGTGGTCCGCACGGCAAAAAAGTGATTCAGGCGGTTGGCCGGGAGGCCAAAGCCATGTTGGGCAAGGTCCCCGGCAACATCGAAGCCATCCGCCCGATGAAAGATGGAGTGATTGCCGACTTCGTCATTACGGAGCAGATGATCAAGCAGTTCATCAAAATGGTGCATCCCCGCACCCTGCTTACGCCCAGCCCGCGCATCATCATCTGCGTTCCTTGCGGCTCCACGCAGGTGGAGCGCCGCGCTATTAAAGACGCCGCTGAGGCGGCGGGTGCCACGTCGGTCTACCTGATCGAGGAGCCAATGGCCGCCGGCATCGGTGCAGGCCTTCCGGTATCTGAAGCTTCCGGTTCTATGGTGGTCGACATTGGCGGCGGAACCACAGAGGTGGGCGTAATCTCCCTTGGCGGTATGGTGTACAAGGGCAGCGTTCGGGTGGGCGGCGACAAGTTTGACGAAGCCATCATCAGCTACATCCGCCGCAACTACGGCATGCTTATTGGCGAGCCCACCGCCGAGGCTATCAAGAAAAAGATTGGTTCGGCGTTTCCAGGCTCCGAGGTCAGGGAGATGGAAGTTCGCGGCCGCAATCTGAGCGAGGGCGTGCCCCGAAGCTTCACCATTTCGTCGAACGAAGTGTTGGAGGCGCTCACCGAACCGCTCAACCAGATTGTCTCAGCCGTCAAAAATGCGCTGGAGCAGACGCCGCCCGAGCTGGGTGCCGACATTGCCGAGCGCGGCATGATGCTCACAGGCGGTGGCGCGCTGTTGAGCGATCTGGACCGCCTTTTGGCTGAGGAAACCGGCCTGCCTGTTTTAGTAGCCGAGGACCCGCTGACCTGTGTAGTGCGCGGCTGCGGCATAGCGCTGGAGCGCATGGACCGTGCTGGCAGTATTTTTACCAGTGAGTAAATACGGCCGGCGCGGTTGCCAGTTGTCCGCGGCGGTTTGAACGCTCCCTTGCATGTCAAACGGCACCCTTGAGCGCAATGCGCCGTCGTTTATGCGAGCGAGGCCGTCAGTGCGATCGCAGCTGGTTTTGTATACCGCAGTGGCACTTTTTTTGATGGTGGCAGACGCACGGTTTCGCGTGACGGATCCTGTGCGCGCGTTGGTCGGAACAGCGCTTTACCCGCTGCAGTGGATCATGCTGCAGCCAGTGGAATACATGGGCGGTGCCAGCCAGTATTTCCAAGCCCTTGAGGCTGCGCAGGCGTCTGTCAAGCAGGCGCAACAAAGCGTTTTAGAGACGTCCCTTCGCGCCAATCAGCTAGACCAGCTAGAACTTGAAAACGATCGCTTGCGCCAGTTACTGGATTTACGCGCACGCACAAAGGCAAGTGCGCAGGCGGCGCAAATTTTGTATGACACCGCAGACCCTTACAGTCGGCGCGTGGTCATTGACGCCGGAGAGGTGGCGGGCGTGGCGTTGGGCTCACCCGTGGTGGATGCTCTCGGCGTCTTGGGACAAATTACGCGCGTGCACCCGTTTTACAGCGAAGCCACACTGCTGATTGATCGGGAGCAGGCGATTCCGGTGGTGAACGTGCGAACCGGAAAACGTGGCATCGCGTATGGGGATCCGGCGGCCAGCAACCGCGGCGGCATGGAGCTGCGCTTCATGCAGAGCAACTCGGACATTGAAGAGGGCGATTTGCTGACCACCAGCGGCATGGACCGTGTCTACCCGCCTGGCCTGCCGGTGGCGCGTGTGGTGCGCGTCGAGCGCCGAGCCGATTTGGCGTTCGCGCGCGTCTATTGCGAGCCGGTCGCCCAGATTCAAGGGGCTAGGCATGTGCTTCTACTAGCGCCGGCGGTGGGCGATCTGCCGCAGGATGCGCCACTGCCGGCAGAGGCCGAGTCGAGGCCGGCTAGCACGGCGGCTGCGAAGTTGGCCGAGAAAGCCAAGGCTCGTCCATGACGTTCATCGCACTGCATGTGGTGGCATCACCTCCGTACGCGTTTTTGGTTGGGAGGTTGGCTGCATGATCATGCCTCGCGGTCAGCAATTGTTGATGCCGGTGCAACCGGTATTCATTGTCGCGAGCCTGATTTTCGCGCTGGCGCTCAACATGCTTCCGTTGGGGCGGCTCCCCTGGATGCCCGACGTACTCATGGTGACGTTGGCCTTCTGGGGCTTGCAACAACCCCTGCGCGTTGGGTTGGGCATTGCGTTTGCGCTAGGGCTGTGTATGGACGTTCAGCAGTCATCGTTGCTTGGTCAGCATGCGCTGTCGTATGCGGTGCTGATGTTCTGCGTGGCGCAAATGCAGCGGCGGCTGCACTGGTACTCAGCACTGTCGCAGACGCCTTTGGTACTGAGTGCGTTCGCCCTCGCGCACTTGGCGCAGATCGTCATTGGTGTTTTAGCGGGGGGCACCTTGCCCGGGTGGTCGGTGCTGCTGGCACCTCTCATGGACGCGTTGCTGTGGGCACCGGTCAGCTGGATGCTTTTGGCGCCGCAGCGCCAGGCGCCTGAGCGCTCCGAGAAGCGCAGCTGATGACAGAAATTCGCAACGTCGAGGCCGACGCTTCGAGGTTTCGCTGCCGCCTTTTGATAGTGGCCTTGGTCGTGCTGCTGGCGTTCGGCGGGTTGGTGGCGCGGCTTTATTTTCTGCAAGTGGTGCGCTACGAAGATTTTGCAGAACGCGCTGAGAGCAATCGCACAGCGATCGTCCCGATCGTGCCCCACCGGGGCTTGATCGAAGATCGCAACGGCGTTGCGCTGGCGACCAACTACTCTGCCTACACGCTAGAGATTACGCCAGCCAAAGTACCTGATCTTGAGCAGACAATTAGCGATCTCTCCGACGTCGTCACCATCACGTCACGCGACAGGCGCCGGTTCAAACGCCTTATGGACGAGTCGCGCAATTTTGAGTCCATTCCCCTGCGGACCCGCCTGAACGATGACGAGGTCGCGCGCCTCGCCGCACAGAACTTTCGCTTTCCCGGGGTCGAGATCAAGGCGCGTCTTTTTCGCAGCTACCCCTTTGGGGAAACTGCCAGTCACGCAATTGGCTATATCGGCCGAATTAACGAGGCAGAGAAAACTCGCATCGAAGAGTCCGACGACGAGGCCAACTACCGCGGTACCGACTACATCGGAAAACTGGGAATTGAGCAAGGTTACGAGTCTCAGCTGCACGGCATCACAGGTGTCGAGCAAATGGAAACCTCGGCGGGGGGCCGGGCCGTACGCTTGCTGGAGAGCTTTCCTGCTACGCCGGGCAACACCATACAGCTGAGTCTGGATATCAAGCTCCAGCAAATGATCGAGCAGCTTTTCGGTGACCGGCGCGGCGCGTTGGTGGCCATCGACCCGCGCAATGGCGAAATTCTGGCCCTGGTCAGCAAGCCAACGTTTGATCCCAACCTGTTTGTAGAGGGCATCGATTTCGACAACTGGAATGCGCTCAATGATTCCATCGACAAGCCGCTGCTGAACCGCGCGCTGCGCGGCACCTACCCTCCCGGTTCGACCTACAAGCCCTTCATGGGCATGGCTGCCCTTGAGCTGGGCAAACGCACGCCGGGCGCCATCACGCAAGACAACGGTTCTTGGACCTTGGGCGGACACACTTTTCGCAGCCACGGCGACCACGGCTTGGGTCCGGTGGATATCCACCGCTCCATCATGCTGTCAAGCAACGTGTACTTTTACCAGCTCGCTCACGACCTTGGTGTAGACGCCATCCACGACTTCATGGCGCCGCTGGGGTTCGGTCAGATCACTGGCATCGACCTCCCCGGCGAATTGCGTGGCGTACTGCCAAGCCAAGCCTGGAAGCGCAACGCCTACAAGCGGCCCGAGCAAAAGCGCTGGTATGCCGGCGAGACGATCTCTCTGGGCATTGGCCAGGGGTATAACGCATTCACGATGCTGCAGCTCGCGCAAGCGACCGCTACGGTGGCCAATGGCGGTATTGCGCACACGCCGCACCTCACCAAATTCGTTACCGATGTCGTGACCCGTGAACGGAAAGCCGCTTTCCTGGAACCGCCGGTCGACCTGGGTTACGAGAAAGCGAATGTCGAAGTTATCAAGAATGCCATGATTGCGGTGGCTCAAGGCGGAACGGGCGCGCGAGTTTTCGGCAGCGCCAATTACGTGTCTGGCGGAAAAACAGGGACCGCGCAGGCTGTCACCATCGGGCAGAAAGAGCGCTACAACGCACGCAAGATGGAGGAGCGCCAGAGAGACCACGCGCTTTACATCGCGTTTGCCCCCGCGGATGCGCCGCGCATTGCTGTGGCCGTGGTGGTGGAGAACGCGGGCTTCGGTGCTGCAAGCGCTGCGCCCATTACGCGGCGCGTTTTTGATTACTGGCTCAACGGTATCTACCCCAGCGAGGCCGATATGGCAGCCGTTGCAAAAGGACAGGCAACGGCACCGATTGGAACGCCGCGGCGTGTAGAAGGTGTGCCGCTCACACCGGCAGAGCCGTAACGCTACTCAGCAAGCGACATGCCGATGGCGCTCGCCACCTCGAGGCAATTTGGCAGCACGCGGGCGGTTAGAGCCCGGTACTGAATGCATCCCACCCGGTCTTGCAAATGAGCAAGCTAACAACCACGATAAACAGTGCCCGTACAAAACCTGCGCCGTGCTTGAGAGCCATGTGCGTACCCATCACACTCCCAACAACGTTGGCGACCGCCAGCGGCAGTGCAAAGTGCCACCAAACATGGCCTTTGGCAGTGAACAGAATGAGCGCTGCAATATTGGTGGCCACGTTCAATAGCTTGGCCGAAGCCGATGCATTTAAAAAATCGTAGCCCAACCAGCGCACGAAGAGAAACACGAAAAAGCTGCCGGTGCCTGGGCCAAAGAAGCCGTCATAAAACCCGATGAACAGGCCGATAACCGCTGCGGCCATCCACTCTGCACGTCCTTGGTAACGAGGCGTGTGATGACGGCCCATGTCCTTTCTGGCAACGGTGTAGATCAACACAACCAGCAACACCGCTGGTAATGCACGGCGCAAAAAATCGGGCGAGATAACCGTAACGGTCCATGCACCGGCGAACGCTCCGAGAAAACCCGTCGCGGCCGCCGGCATCAATGTGAGCCAGCGTACCTGCACCCGGCGGCTGTATTGGTACGTGGCGATCGCGGTGCCCCAAAGCGAGGCACCTTTGTTGGTACCTAGCAGCGTTGCAGGCGGCGCGGTGGGGAAGGTCGCAAACAAGGCCGGTAGCAACACCAGGCCGCCCCCTCCCACGACTGCATCAATGAAGCCGGCCAGCAACGAAGCTAGCGAAACAATAATCCAGTCCATCGGGAGATTGTCTCAGCAGCGGTCGCCTGCTGAGACGAAAAAAAACGCCGGCATGGCCGGCGTCTGGAAAAGCGTTGCACCTCGGCGGGTGCTTGTAATCAATCGTTGGTATTGTGTTTGTCTCCCCGACCCTCCCGGACAGCGGCCTCAGCGCGCTGTCGAGTGCACAAAATGTAGCCGGTGTCCCTTTGTTCGCCCATAGGGAATTTCCCCCGAAACCGGTGTGCGCTGTCGGTTTTATGTAACTCGTTGTAGATTTAGTGCGTGGTTGTCTGATCCTGCGCGGCTTCACCCGCGCCGTGCTCTGCTCGAATCCAGCGTGCCGCTTTTTCGGCAATCATCAAGGTGGGCGAATTGGTGTTTCCGCTGGTGATCCGCGGCATCACACCAGCATCCACCACCCGTAAACCGGCGACACCGCGTACCCTCAGTTGCGGGTCCAGAACGGCCAGCGGATCGCTCTCCAAGCCCATCGCAGTCGTTCCAACGGGGTGAAAAATGGTGGTGGCAATGTCACCCGCAAGGCGCGCCAGTTCATCGTCGCTTTGGTACTGCACACCGGGCTTGTATTCCTCGGGGTGGTATGCAGCGAGCGCGGGCTGCGCAACGATACGGCGCGCGAGCCGCAGGCTGTCCGCAGCGACCTGCCGGTCTTCGGCGGTGCTGAGGTAGTTTGGGGAGATGGCCGGTGCGTCTTGAAAACCTGCGCTTTTAATTTTTACCGTGCCGCGGCTGGTGGGGTTCAAGTTGCAGACGCTTGCGGTGAATGCTGGGAACGCATGCAACGGATCGCCGAACGCGTCAAGCGACAGCGGCTGGACGTGGAACTCCAGGTTTGCGTGCTCCTGCTTAGGCGAGCTTTTTGCAAAAGCACCCAATTGCGAGGGTGCCATGCTCATCGGGCCGCTGCGAGTGGCCGCGTATTGCAAGCCAATGCGGGCCTTGCCCATCAATGTGGAGGCCAGTTTGTTCAGCGTGGACACGCCTTGCACTTTGAACACCGACCGAATCTGCAAATGGTCCTGCAAATTAGCCCCGACGCCCGGAAGGTTGCACGCCACGGGAATGCCGTGCTGCGCCAGCAAATCCGCCGGGCCTATGCCCGAGAGCTGGAGAAGCTGCGGCGAATTGATGGCGCCCGCCGCCAGCACCACTTCACAAGCGGCATGCACTTGCACCATTTCCTTGCCGGTCCACACCTCAGCGCCTGTGCAGCGCTGGCTGCCGTCCGGCATCTTCTTGAGCAGCAGGCGCGAGGCCTGCGCGCCGGTCCACAAATGAAAATTCGGCCGCTCCATGCAAGTAGGTCGCAAAAAGGCCTTCGCTGCATTCCAACGCCATCCCTTCTTCTGGTTCACTTCAAAGTAGCCCACGCCCTCGTTGTTGCCGCCGTTGAAATCCTGTGTTGCCCGAATGCCGGCCTGCTGTGCCGCTAGTGAGAAGGCGTCCAGCACATCCCAGCGCAGGCGCTGCTTTTCTACCCGCCACTCGCCGCCGCCGCCCAGGCGTGCGTGGCCATGCAGGCCCGCAAAGGCGTCGTCCGCCTGGCCGGGTGTGTCCAGCCGCCAGTGGCTTTCGTGTCGCCGGAAGTCTGCCAGCGAGGCCTTCCAGCCCCAGTCAGGTTCCCCGGTCAGCGTGGCCCACTGGTCGTAGTCGCGCGCTTGTCCACGCATATAAATCATGCCGTTGATGCTGCTGCATCCGCCTAAAGTTTTGCCGCGTGGGTAGCGCAATCGGCGACCATTCAAACCGGGGTCGGGCTCGGTTTGATAGAGCCAATCGGTGCGTGGGTTGCCAATGCAGTACAGGTAACCCACGGGGATATGAATCCAGTGGTAGTTGTCCTTGCCGCCCGCTTCCAGCAGCAGCACGCGGCGCGCCGGATCTGCGCTCAGGCGGTTCGCCAGCAGAGAGCCCGCGGTGCCCGCGCCGATCACGATGTAGTCGTAGGAGTGGTCGCTCATGAAAATCAGCCTCCTTGGCCTGCACTTGGCCCACGCTGCACGGCACCATCGTGAAGCTTTGGGACTAAGCCTTGTGGTTGGTGCAAGCTTTCAATTCTGGCCGCGATTGGTCGCTACCGCCATCCCGCGGCGATGCCCGCGCGACCCTTCTCGCCATTGCTCTAACATTCGGCCTTGCGTTTTGCGGTCTCTTACCGTTGTGGAGCCGATCGCGTTTTCTTGCAACCCATTCTTCTTTTGATGACGCCTTCCGCTCCCAGCCTGACCCGTGAAGACACCCCCCAAGGGCCCTGCGTGCGCCTGACGGGTCGGTGGGGTGCGGCGGATATTGGTGCGCGAAAGCATTGGCCCCAGCTACGCGAAGCTTTGGCCGCCGCGCCGCCGCAGGCCGATAGGGGCTGGAGTCTGCAAGACGTGCAGTGGCTTGACCATGTAGGGGCGCAACTGCTGTGGAACCATTGGGGGCGCAATTGGCCCGCGCGCCTGGTGATTAGCGACGGCCAGCGCGACATGCTGGAGCGGGTCGCATCGCTCTCTACGGCCGCGGTCGTGCCCGAGCGATGGTCCTTGTCCGAGCAGGCCAACCGCTTGGGCACTCGTGTGTTGGGTGGCGTCGATCACCTGAAAGATTTCCTGGTGTTGATTGGGCAGCTCACACTTGATGTGCTGCGCGTGCTGCGCGCGCCGCTTCGGGCACCGTGGCGCGATGTGTCAGGGCATTTGTTCCGCATGGGCGCTACAGCGCTACCGATTACGGCGCTTGTGGGTTTTTTGATTGGCGTGGTGCTGGCCTATCTAATGAGCCTGCAGTTGCGCCAATTTGGAGCCGAGGCGTTTATCGTGAACATTCTGGGCATCTCCTTGATCAGGGAGCTTGGTCCCATGCTGGCCGCCATTTTGGTTGCAGGACGCTCGGGCTCGGCGATTACGGCGCAGATCGGCGTGATGCGGGTGACCGAGGAGCTGGACGCTATGCAGGTCATGGGTATCCCACAGGGGTTTCGACTGGTCATGCCACGCGCTCTGGCGCTCGCGATTGCCATGCCTTTGCTGAGCGTCTGGACCACCTTGGCGGCGCTGGCTGGCGGCATGCTGGCAGCGGATGCGGCTTTGAATGTGTCGCCTGCTTATTTCATGCAGGCGCTGCCAAATGCCGTCAGCATGGGCAACTTGGTGCTGGCGCTCACCAAGTCCGTGGTGTTCGGGCTGATGATTGCGTTGGTGGGCTGCCACTGGGGCCTGCGGGTGGAACCCAATACGCAAAGCTTGGGATCGGGAACCACGGCTTCGGTGGTGTCGGCCATCACGGTGGTGATTTTTGTGGATGCCTTGTTTGCGGTGGCGTTCAAGAGCGTGGGGTTTTGACATGACGGATACGTCGCCAATATCCTGCTCCGCTGCGCCTTCCAACGCCGCTGTCACCGGGGATTCAGAGCCCGTGGTGCGCATCGAGGGCCTTCAGACCACCTTTGGCACGGGCGCCGACGCATTCTCGGTCCACCAAAATCTTTCGCTGGAAGTGCAGCACGGTGAAACGCTGGCATTGGTGGGCGGATCGGGTACCGGTAAAACGGTACTGCTGCGCCAAATGCTCGGTCTGTTGGAACCCACGGCGGGCCGGGTCACGGTACTCGGTCGCCCGGCGGCCGAAATGAGCGGCGAAGGCGCTGCTAGTCGCGTGGGCATGCTATTTCAGCAAGGGGCGCTGTTCTCGGCGTTCAATGTGCTGGACAACGTAGCGTTTGCACTGCGCGAACAAGGCACGCTGCCAAATGATCTCGTGCGCGATGCAGCGCTGGTGAAGCTGCAAATGGTGGGCCTGAAACCCGAGCATGCTTCGCGCATGCCCTCTGACCTCTCGGGCGGCATGATCAAGCGTGTGTCACTGGCGCGCGCCCTCATCATGGACCCGCCGCTGCTGCTGCTCGATGAGCCCACTGCAGGTCTAGACCCTAACGGCGCAGACGAATTTTGTGCCTTGGTCAAAGAACTGCAAGCCGCGCTGGGCACCACCATGGTGATGGTCACGCACGACCTTGATACCTTGTTCGCACTGGCCACCCGCGTGGCGGTACTGGCCGACCGCAAGGTGATCGTCACCGGACCGCCGGCAGAAGTGGCGCATTTCCCGCATCCTTTTGTGGAGCAATTTTTTCTCGGAGAGCGCGGTCGTCGCGCCATGGCACCGGTGCAGGCCGGCAAGGAGACGAGCTGATGGAAAACAAATCCCACGCGCTGGCCGCTGGCGCATTCGTGCTGGCCGTCACCGCCATGGTGGTGGCGCTGGCAATCTGGCTGACCCGCGATAGCGGCAGCTATCAACAGTATGAAATGACCACGCGCGACGCCGTCAGCGGGTTGCAGCCGCAGGCCGCAGTGCGCTACAAGGGCGTGGCGGTCGGCAAGGTCACGCAAATCGGGTTCGACACCGAAGTCAGCGGCAACGTGCTCATTCGCATTGCCGTGGACGACGACGCTCCCGTCACCACCGCCACCTTTGCCACGCTGGGATACCAGGGCGTTACGGGTCTTTCGTATGTGGCGCTGGACGACGCCCGCAAGCCGCACTCGCAACTGCCGCCCGGTCCGAGCGGGCTGCCGCGCCTGCACCTCAAAACGTCTCCATTTGCACAGCTATCCGAGCAAGCACCGCTTATCTTGGGTCAGGTGCAAGAGGTCACCAAGCGCGTCAACGAGCTGCTGGGCGACGACAACCAGAAGCGGTTTGCCGACGCGCTGACCCACATTGGCGATGCCGCCTCCAGTGTCGATCAGCTGAGCAAGCGCCTTGATCAAACCATTACGCAGCGGCTAGACCCGGCACTGGCCGAGTTCCCCGCGTTGGCACGTGACGCGCGCGGAGCCGTGCAATCCATCGAGCGGGCGGGTAATCAAGTGTCTGGTCTGGTGGGCGAGTTTGGCAAAACTGCCGAGCGTCTCAACGCGCAGGATGGCCCCATTGAACAGGCGGCCAAGGGCGTACAAAACTTTGCCCAAGCGGCCGATCGGCTTAACACCCGCACCCTGCCTACCCTCGAGCGCGCCGCAGACGACAGTGCGCGGGCTGCCCGGCAGATTGCCCGCACCGCAGCCGATGTCAGCAACAACCCGCAAGCTTTCATCTACGGCGCTGGTTCTGCCGGCCCGGGCCCCGGTGAGCCTGGGTTCACCGCTCCAGCATCCTCGGCCGGTATCGCCCAGCCCGCTGCCCCTGCGCGCACCGCTCCATAAAGATTGCCATGAATACTATTAAAAATATAGCTGTAAACCATTTATGGATAAGCGCTGGAGCCGTTTTTTGCTTAAACTTTTTGGTGGCTTGCTCTGCGCTCCCTACGCCGCCCGCGCAGCCGGTTAGTTACGACTTCGGGCCGGGCGCGTTCACCGCTGTCGCCGCGCCCGCTACCAACAGTGCCTCGCGTGCGCCACTGCTTGTGACCGATGTGGAAAGCACGGGCGTCGCGGAGGGCAGCACCTCGCTCAACTATCGCCTGGCATACGATCAAGCGCAGCAGCTGCGCGCCTACCAGCAAGCCCGCTGGAGCCAGCCGCCAGCGCAACTAGTGCAGCAAGCGCTGCTGGAGGAGCTTGCTCAACACCGCCCGGTGCTGAGCAGCGGCGCCGCCCGCGCTGCGGTGCGCACCAATAGCGGCGGTACCAGTAACGGCGGTACCAGTGCACCCGGCATTTCCGACAGAGCCCCAGCCCAGGCCAGCACATTGGTCTTGCGCCTGGACCTGCAAGAGTTCAGCCAAGTGTTTACCAGCCCTACGCAAAGCGCTGGCGTGCTGCGCCTACGCGCCACGTTGGCCGAGCCGCGGCCTCAAGGTGAGGTACTGCTCGGGCAACGCACATTCAACGTGAAGACGCCGGCCCCTAGCGCAGACGCGGCGGGTGGCAGCGCCGCCTTGGCGCAAGCCAGCGCCCAGGTCGCCCGCGAGCTGGCAGTCTGGGTGGATCAGGCGTCGCGTTAAACACCCCGCCTGAGGCTGCTGCGTAGCCGGAGAGAGTTGGTCAGGCCGCTTGCGCGGCCTCGTTAATGCGCCCCTGCACAGGCAGCGTTCTACGCGACGCTGCAGTGCAGCGTCGCCGGTCACCTGCTCGTTCCTCAACAGTATTTGCTCTCCGGCGGTTCTGCCGGGCCTTGTCCCGGTGAGCGCCTTGCACAAAGGGGGCTACCGAAAAGCTTCCGCGTGTCGTACCGCGCCACGAGCGATCGTCCGACGCCGCCATACCCCGGCTGACTACCTTCCTCCCGCCCCCGCATTCCTACAGTCGAGTCATCGATTCAGACACGGGTTTCGCTGGTTCGGCGAGAGGCCTGAAACGACTCACATAAAACCAACGCAAGAGGTAGCAAAAATGAATGAAGACACCATCAAAGGCAACTGGAAACAATTCACCGGCAAGGTCCAGGAGCAATGGGGCAAGCTGACCAACGACGACCTGGACGTAATCGACGGCAAGCGCGAGCAGTTTGTCGGCAAGGTTCAGGAACGCACCGGCGTGGCGCGTGATGTGGCGGAGCAACAGGTTAAAGACTGGCATACCCGCAACCCCGACTTCCGCTTCAACGATTAAGTCGCACGCCTTCAAGCATTCCAAATTTTCAAGAGATAAACACCATGAACTTCACCCGCAATTTGCTCGCACTTGCCATCTCTGGCTTGGTCGCGACCTCCGGTATGGCGATGACCAAGGAAGAGCATTCCGTTGCCAAGGACCGCGTTTCCGCCGACTACAAGATGGCCAAAGAAAAGTGCGACGTTCTGAAAGACAACGCCAAAGACATCTGCCAGAAAGAAGCCAAAGGCAACGAAAAAGTCGCCAAAGCCGAACTCGAGTCGCAGTACAAGCCTAGCAACAAGGCCGCCCAGAAGGTGCGCAAAGAGCGCGCTGACGCGGACTACGAAGTTGCCAAGGAAAAGTGCGACGACATGGATGGCAACGCCAAGGACGTATGCAAGAAGGACGCCAAGGCTTTGCATGTAAAAGCGGTTGAGAACGCAAAGGTCGCTGCCGCAGAGGGGAAGACGGCCGACAACATGAGCGAAAAGCGCGCTGACGTTGCTGATGCCAAGCAGGACGCCTCCAAGGAAAAGCGCGAAGCCAACTACAAGGCTGCCAAAGAGCGTTGCGACGCTCTCAAGGGCGACGTGCA
The DNA here is from genome assembly GCA_038235025.1 of Burkholderiales bacterium. Lineage (GTDB taxonomy): Bacteria > Pseudomonadota > Gammaproteobacteria > Burkholderiales > Burkholderiaceae_C > Simplicispira. The sequence continues at coordinate 27,665 of JBBSUJ010000018.1, read as the reverse complement.
AGACAAGTGCGAATCCGACGCCAAGATGCAGTTTGGCATGTAACTGAGGCGACACAAATTGACCTGAAAACTGCACGACTCAGTGCGAGCGGGTTTGTTTTCAGCGATATTCTGTCCGTACAAGAATCTCCAGTTCCTCCCCAGAAGCCCAAGGCTGCCCCGGCAGCTCCCGGCTTCTTTCTCGCCCCGCACTGGCTTTGCCAGTTGCGGGGTGTTTTTTTTGAGACACCGTACCCGGCAACCTGCCAGCTGACAACCGGAACGAGGCCACCGTGCCCTGCAGCGCGCGCAGGTCAATGCATCAGTTTTTCAACGGCGTCTGGTTTGTCGTGCACCGCAAAGCGGTCCACCATGGTGGCGCTGGCCTCGTTCAAGCCCAGCACCTCCACCAATGCCCCCTCGCGTTTAAACTTCAGCACCACCTTGTCCAGCGCACCGATGGCGGTGATGTCCCAGAAGTGGGCGCGGCTCACGTCAATGCGTACGCGCGCCATCGCCTCCTTCAAGTCAAAGGCCGCGATAAACGTTTCCGCAGATGCGAAAAAAACCTGGCCCACCACTTGGTAGCTGCGAAGCTCGCCGCCTGGCTCCACAGTGCTGTCCACCCGCAATACACGGCCCACCTTGTGCGCGAAGAAAAGGCCCGATAGCAACACGCCGACGAACACGCCCTGGGCCAGGTTGTGGGTTATTACGGTAACGGCCACGGTGGCGAACATGACCATTGATGAGCTGGCCGGAAATTCACGAATGCGGCGAATCGACTCCCAGCTAAAGGTGCCAATCGACACCATGATCATCACCGCCACCAGCGCGGCCATGGGAATGTGACGCACCCAGGTGCCGCCAAACACCACCAGCATCAACAGCACCACGCCCGCCGTCAACGTGGACAAGCGACCGCGACCACCCGATTTCACGTTGATGACCGACTGGCCAATCATGGCGCAGCCCGCCATACCGCCTAAAAATCCGGTCGCAATGTTGGCCACACCTTGGCCGACGCATTCGCGGTTCTTGTTGCTGGTGGTGTCTGTCAGCTCATCGACGATGGCGGCGGTCATCATGGATTCCAGCAGTCCCACCACCATCAGCGTGAGGGCATAGGGAAAGATGATGCGCAGCGTTTCAAATGTTAGTGGGACCTGCGGCAGCAGCAGCACTGGCAAGCTGTCCGGCAACTGACCCATATCGCCGACGGTACTAATGTCGAGATCAAGCGCCACGTAGGCAATCGTCAGCACCACGATGCAGACCAACGGCGAAGGAATCACCCGCGTGATGTACGGAAAGCCATAAATGATGGCCAGTCCGGTGGCGGTCATGGCATACACCACCCAGGTTACGTTGGTCAGCTCGGGCAGTTGCGCCATAAAGATCAGGATCGCCAGCGCGTTGACGAAGCCCGTGACAACCGAGCGCGAGACAAAGCGCATCAGCGAGCCCAGTTTGAGCAGTCCGGCGACTATTTGCAGTAAGCCCGTTAGCAGCGTAGTGGCAAATAAATACTGCAGCCCGTGGTCTTTGACTAGTAGTACTAGCACCAAAGCCATTGCGCCTGTAGCGGCAGAAATCATGCCAGGTCGGCCACCGGCGAACGCAATGACGACGGCCATGCTGAAGGAGGCGTAGAGGCCCACCTTAGGGTCCACGCCGGCAATGATGGAGAAAGCAATGGCTTCGGGAATCAACGCTAACGCGACCACCAAGCCGGCCAGCAAATCGCCGCGAATGTTAAAGAGCCAGTCATGGCGAAGATAGGAAAGAAACATGAAATAAGCCACGTAAAAGGCAGCGCGAAAAGTCATGGACGGTTTGCCATGCACAGACTGCGCGAGGTGTTGAGGAGTCGGCAGGCGAGATCCGCAGACGTTCGTCAGGGAACGCGGGCTGCCGTGCCGGCCAACGCAAAGAAGCGCCGGTAAGTCGGGTTTAGCGGCGCCCTACATCGGTCTCATGCGGTGGAACCCGTGCCGGCCGTCGCTCGCTGCATCAGCGCTTCAATCGCGTCTGCCGCCACGGGCACGCCGCGCGTCAGCAGTTCACAGCCATTGGCAGTGACCAGGGCATCGTCTTCAATGCGAATGCCGATGTTGTGAAACGCTTCGGGCACGCCCGGCAATGGGCGTATGTACAGGCCAGGTTCAATCGTCAGCACCATGCCCGGGCGCAGGATGCGGCTGGGTTGTTCCACCACCGGCTCGCCTGATAACGGGTCGCGCTTGGTTAGCACGATCGCAGGCTCGCCCGGCTCTACATAGCTGCCGCAATCGTGCACATCCATGCCAATCCAGTGGCTGGTGCGGTGCATGTAGAACGCAAAGTAGGCGCGCTGCTCCATCACATCCTGCACGCTGCCGAACTTCGTTTTGTCCAGCAGCCCCAAGTCCAGCAAGCCTTGCGAAAGCACCGCCACGGCGGCGTTGTGCGGGTCGTTAAAGCGAGCGCCCGCGCGGGTAGCGGCAACGGCCGCTTCCTGGCTGGCCAGCACCACGTCGTACAACGCGCGCTGCGGGCCGGTGAAGCGTCCGTTGGCGGGAAAGGTGCGGGTGATGTCGCTGGCGTAGCCATGCAGTTCGCAAGCCGCGTCGATTAGCACCAAGTCGCCGCTGCGCACCTGCGCGGCATCGGCGCGGTAATGCAGCACGCAGGCATTGGCACCTGCCGCCACGATGGAGGTGTAGGCGGGCGATTCGGCACCGCATTGGCGAAACTCATGCAGCAGCTCGGCTTCCAGATGAAATTCGCGCGCGTCTTCCCCGGCCGCCAGCATGCGCACCGAGCGCTGCATGGCGCGAATATGCCCGCGCGCGCTGATAGCGCCGGCTTCCCGCATCAGCGCAATTTCGTGGGCGTCTTTGATGAGGCGCATTTCATCGAGCACGCTGCACAGGTCGCCCAGTTCCTGCGGGCACTGTGCGCCCTGACGCGCACGGGCGCGCACCTTGGCCAGCCAGCCTTCGACCCGCGCCGCCAAGCCGTCGTGCGTGGCAAACGGGAACCACACGCGGCTGCGGTTTTCCAGCAGGAGTGGCAGCTGTGCATTGATCTCGCCCACCGCCAGCGCAGCATCCACGCCCAGTGCGGCCACGGCGGCGTCTGGACCCACGCGGTAGCCGTCCCAAATTTCGCGCTCGGCGTCTTTGGGTTGGCAAAACAGTGTGCTGCCGCCAGCGCCGTCCACCACCAAGCAGGCGTTGGGCTCGGTGAAGCCAGTGAGGTAGTAGAAGTAGCTGTCGTGCCGGTACGGATGGTCGCTGTCGCGGTTGCGCGGGCGATCCGGCGCTGTGGGAACGATGGCCACGCCGCCCGCGCCGAGTTGGCTCGCCAGACGTGCGCGGCGTGCGGCGAACACACACGTGGCAGGGCCAGCTGAGGCGTCCAAAGATGAGGTAGTGCGAGAGGTCATCAGGGGTTTTCTGCGTTGAGGTCGACCAGGCGCTGCGGTGTGCCCACATCGACCCAGCGGCCGGTATGAAGTTCGGCCTCCACCCGGGCATTGTCCATGGCCAGCCGCAACAGCGGGGCCAGGGCTGCGGCTTCCCCCTGCGGATTGCCCGGCGAAATGTCGAACCAAGGCGGCGCGAACAGTGCTTTTTTAAGGAGGGCTACGGTGCTGTAGGTGTAGCGCGGCGACAAGTCATCTGCTGGCAAATTGAGCGCTAGTCCGTCAGCTGACAATCCGAAATCCCCCTGCGGGTGCTGCGGTGGGTTGGGTACCAGCCACAGGTGCGCTAGTGCGCTGCTGGCGCAAAAGGCCTGCACGGCCGCTGCTTCAAATTGAAATTGCGGCATGTAGACATCCCCCGCCGCCAACCAAAAAACGTCGCCCTCCAGCAGCGGTAGGGCGCGCGCAATGCCGCCTGCGGTCTCCAGCGCCCGGCCAAAGTCACGTCCTTCGCGAGAGTATGAAATTGATAGCTTCTCGCGCTTATCTAATGTGCGCTGGAGGCCAAAATCACCTAAAAAATGCCGCTCGATTTGATCGCCCAGCCATGCGGTGTTGATAACCGCCTGCGTGACGCCCGCGCGAGTCAGCGCCCGTAAATGCCAAGCCAGCAGCGGCTGGCCGTGCACCGCCAGCAAGGGCTTGGGGGTGTGGTCGGTCAGCGGGCGCATGCGCTCGCCGCGGCCTGCGGCCAGCAGCAAGGCGGGAGCTTGGGGCGAAGGGTTGGCGGGCGAGGGCATGTCGGATGGCACGGCGGATGTGGGTAGAAGGAAAGAGCGAGAGCTCGACGCGCACCACTCTAAGGTAATGGTTGGCGGGCTTGCCACGCGCGTTCAACCGCGTGTGTCTGTGTGCGCTGTGCCTATCGCTGTGGTTGGCCTCGCCGCCCTTTGTCAGGGCCACACAAGCCCGGTCGGTAAAATGCCGGGTTTCCCCTCGACCATTCTTCCCTTCCCCAGACCGGATTGTTCTCACCGATGGCCAACTCTCAACAAATGGCAAGCGCGATTCGCGCGCTCGCAATGGATGCTGTGCAACAGGCCAATTCCGGCCATCCTGGCGCGCCTATGGGCATGGCCGATATGGCCGTTGCGCTGTGGGGTCGGCACTTGCAGCACAACCCAAAGGACCCGCATTGGGCGGATCGCGACCGTTTCGTTTTGTCGAACGGCCACGGCTCCATGTTGATCTATGCGCTGTTGCACCTCACGGGCTACGACTTGCCTATGCAGGAGCTGAAGAACTTCCGCCAACTGCATAGCAAAACCGCCGGTCACCCGGAAGTCGGCGTCACGCCCGGAATTGAAACCACCACCGGCCCGCTGGGCCAGGGCATTACCAACGCCGTGGGCATGGCGCTGGCAGAAAAACTGCTCGCCGCCGAGTTCAACCAGGCGGGTCACACCATCGTCGACCACCACACTTACGTCTTCATGGGCGACGGCTGCCTGATGGAAGGCATCAGCCACGAAGCCGTGGCGCTGGCCGGCGCGTGGAAACTGAATAAGTTGATTGCGCTGTACGACGACAACGGCATTTCCATCGACGGCAAAGTAGCGCCCTGGTTCATCGACGACACCCCCAAGCGCTTTGACGCTTGCGGCTGGAATGTCATTGGCCCCGTTGACGGCCACAACGCAGATGCCGTGGACAAGGCCATCGCCGACGCGCGCAAGCCGTCCGACAAGCCTACGCTCATCGTCTGCAAAACCCACATTGGCAAGGGCTCGCCCAACCGGGCTGACACGGCCAAAGCGCACGGCGAGCCGTTGGGCGTTGAGGAAATCGCCCTTACCCGCAGCGCGCTGAACTGGACCGCCGCCCCGTTTGAAGTTCCAGCCGAGGTGTACGCCGACTGGAATGCCGACGCCGCCGGTGCCAAGCTGCAGTCCGAATGGGACCAGCGTTTTGCGGCGTACAGCGCTCAGCTCCCCGAGCTGGCTGCCGAATTCGAGCGCCGTATGGCGGGCGACCTGCCCGCCGACTTTGCCCAGACCGCGGTGGACGCCGTGGTGGACGCGCATGTCAAAGGCGAAACAGTCGCTAGCCGCAAAGCCAGCCAAATTGCGCTGGAAGCTTTCACCGCCAAGCTGCCTGAAATGCTGGGCGGTAGCGCCGACCTGACAGGCTCCAACCTCACCAACACCACGTCGACATCGCCCCTGCGCATGGACGCCAGCGGCGCGGTCATCAAAGACGAGGCGGGCCACATTGGCCGCCACATCAACTACGGCGTGCGCGAGTTCGGCATGGCCGCCGTGATGAACGGCATCGCGCTGCACGGGGGCTACATCCCCTACGGCGGCACCTTCCTCACTTTCAGCGACTACAGCCGAAACGCCATCCGCATGGCTGCGCTCATGAAGCTGCGCGTGATTCACGTGTTCACGCACGACTCGATTGGCCTGGGCGAAGACGGCCCCACGCACCAGTCCATCGAGCACGCGGCCAGCCTGCGTTTGATTCCCAACTTGGACGTGTGGCGTCCGGGCGATACGGCCGAGACGGCCGTGGCCTGGAGCATGGCGCTGTCCAACCGCAACAAGCCCACCGCGCTGCTGCTGTCGCGCCAGAACCTGCCCTATGCGCCCAAGCGCGAGTTGGGCGACATTTCGCGCGGTGCGTATGTGCTGTCCGAGCCCGCCGATGTGGGCATCAAGCGCAAGGCGCAGGCCATCATCATTGCGACCGGTTCTGAAGTGCAGCTCGCACTCAAAGCGCAGCGCCTGCTGGCCGACAAAAAGATCGCCGTGCGCGTGGTCTCCATGCCCAGCACCACCACGTTTGACCATGAAGATGTGAAGTACAAAAAAGCCGTGCTGCCGGCTGGCATTCCCCGCATTGCGGTGGAGATGGGCGTGACCGACGGCTGGTGGAAGTACGGCTGCGCAGCGGTGGTCGGCATCGACACCTACGGCGAATCAGCGCCTGCGCCGGTACTGTTCAAGCACTTTGGTTTCACGGAAGAAAACGTGGCTGCCGTGGTGCAGAAAGCGATCAAGTCACGTTGATTCAATGTTGCCGGGAAGTGGCCGTATCGGTGGCTTTCCGCGACCTCCAAACGGCTAACCCCCCCCTGCGACCATCACCCGCGCCGCGCCATAGAAAGATGTAGTTCATGCGGCTCAAAGCCACCAACACTATTCGAGTCCACGCCCCGCAGGCCTGCCCCGCAGTGGCCATGCTGCGGCCCAGAAGCGGGGTTGCGCAATGGATGGTCAGCTCGCGATATGACATGACGCCGTGGGTGCCCACGGCGGAATTTGAGGACACCCATGGCAACCTGGGTCAACGTTTCATCGTGCCTGCGGGCGGCATGACGATAGAGGTCGAAGTGGTGATGGAGACAGAGGCCAGCGTCGCTATCGACATGGCGGCGCAACCGACACACATTGATTTACTGCCCGCTCACGCGCTCGTCTATTTGCTGCCAAGCCGGTATTGCGCATCCGACCGCCTCGGTATCAAGGCTCAAGAAATCGTTCGAGGCATTGCGCCGGGCTATGCGCAAGTGGAAGCCATTCGCAGCTGGATATACCAAAACCTGACGTACGAATACGGCGTGAGCAATGCGAGTACCGATGCCGAGGGCACCTTGCAATTCGGCAAAGGCGTGTGCCGCGACTTTGCGCACGTAGGTATCAGCCTGACCCGGTCGCTGCAAATTCCGGCGCGGCAGGTGGTGGGCTATCTGTATGGGCTCGATCCTATGGACATGCACGCCTGGTTTGAAGCCTTTCTGGACGGGCGCTGGTACATCTTTGATGCGACACAGGAGGCCCCGCGCGGTGGGCGCATCGTCGTTGGTTATGGCCGCGATGCGGCGGACGTAGCGTTCATCTCGAACTATGGCGAGTTGAGCATTGAAGCAATGACCGTGTCGGTCGAAGCGCTTTGACCGTGGGACACAACGTGCTTCATCTGCGTGCTTACGCCATTTATTTTTTGCAATCTAACCCGGGAGAGACTCAGTTATGACAATCAAAATTGGTATCAACGGATTCGGCCGCATCGGCCGCATGGTGTTTCGTGCAGCCGTGCAGAACTTTTCCGACATTGAGGTCGTGGGCATCAACGACCTGCTTGAGCCCGACTACCTGGCGTACATGCTCAAGTACGACAGCGTGCACGGCCGCTTCCAAGGCGAGGTGTCGGTCAAGGACAACCACCTGGTGGTGAACGGCAAAACCATTCGCCTCACGCAAGAGCGCGACCCGGCGGCGCTGAAGTGGAACGAGGTCGGGGCCGACATCGTGATCGAGGCTACGGGCCTATTCCTCACCAAAGAAACGGCGCAAAAGCACTTGGATGCGGGTGCCAAGAAAGTCATCCTGTCGGCCCCTTCGAAGGACGACACGCCCATGTTTGTGCACGGTGTGAACTGCAAGACCTACGCAGGTCAAGCCATCATCAGCAATGCCAGCTGCACCACCAACTGCCTGGCTCCTATCGCCAAGGTGCTGAACGACAAGTGGGGCATCAAGCGCGGCCTGATGACCACGGTGCATGCCACCACCGCCACGCAAAAAACCGTGGATGGCCCCAGCAACAAGGACTGGCGCGGCGGCCGCGGCATTCTGGAAAACATCATTCCGAGCAGCACCGGCGCTGCCAAGGCCGTGGGTGTGGTGATTCCTGCGCTGAACAAAAAGCTTACCGGCATGTCGTTCCGTGTGCCCACGTCTGACGTGTCGGTAGTCGATTTGACGGTCGAGCTGGAGAAGCCTGCCACGTACAAAGAAATCTGCGCCGAGATGAAAGCGCAGTCCGAAGGCGCACTGAAGGGAATCCTGGGTTACACCGAAGACAAGGTCGTCGCCACCGATTTCCGCGGCGAAGTTTGCACCAGCGTTTTTGACGCGGACGCGGGCCTCGCTTTGGACGAAACCTTCGTCAAAGTGATTGCCTGGTACGACAACGAATGGGGCTACTCCAACAAGTGCTTGGACATGGTGCGCGTGGTGACAGCGAAGTAATTCTCGCCTCGTCGCCTCGCATTCGAGGCCGCTGCATGCGGGCTTTTTTACGATCTCCGCGCTGTTTGCCGCGAACGAAAAGCAGTGCCTGAAACGCCAGCTCTAGCGGGTCATGGATCGGGCGCTTGAGCGAGAGCGCTACTGAAGTTGCATTCTGAGGTGGGCTGCGGAGCGACGGGTTGAGCTTGGACGAGCGTGAATCGTCGCTGCATAGGCGGTGGCATGGGCCTGTGTGGGGGTTTGCCAGGCGGCATTTGATCAGGGAGGCAGGGCCCAGGACGCAAAGAAAATTCAGTCCATTGCGTCTTGGGCCGCTCACTCAAGATGCCTTGAGAGGCTGAGTAACCGCCCGCGGGTCATGCGCTTGTATGCACCCCGCGGCAGGAGCGTTTCATTTATGAGCACTGCGAGCTTCTGGGCATCGCAACGTGCTCTACCCGCCGGCGCACTACTCGCTAGTTTTTGGCTTTTTGGCCGCCAGAATGGCCCGCTTTGCTGAGGGATGCACCGGCCAGTAGATTCGCTCGGTATCGAGCGGGTCGACGTCGCGCCATTTGGCGTGATAGCGCGGATTGGTTTGCAACTCGCCAAGCTTGCTGGCAATGCACGTCACCAGCGATGCCACCTCTTTGTGATACTGGTTTTTGTACGCAAAAGTGGCCAGCACGCTGTTGATTTTGTAAGTGTCAATAGCTTCTTTTTGAAACGGATAACTTGCCGTCGGGAGCATGGTTTTTGTGTAAAGCGCAAAAGCGTCGAGCTTGTCGTGCAAAACAGGAAGCAGCCGCACCCCTTTGGCGTCCAAAAGCATGTCGACCGGCCATCCGGCGACCACAAATTCCGCGTCCGCCTGGCCTTCCTGCACAGCTTTGAGTCCGTCCCTTTGGGAGAGTCCCACGGAGGTCCAGCTCAGGCCGCTCAAAGATTTGATCACTTGTGTGGTGACCCAAGTGCCCGAACCCTCGGGCCCTTCGATGACTCGCTTGCCCTGCAGGTCGGCCAAACCGCTGATCAAAGAGTCTTCGCGGACGATAAGGTGAATCTCTTCAGAGTAGAAAGGGAACGCCATCATGATGCGACTCATCATCTTCGGATCCAGTCCTTGCTGATACACCAGTGCGTCTTGTTGAACGACTCCGTACTGCACTTTCTTGTCGCCGTAGATTTTGAAAATGTTGTCGATGGATCCGTCCGACATCACGTTGTTGATTTGCAGGGCAGGTGAGGCGCACACCGAGCGAATGTCTTCCACCATGGGCCAATAGGTCCCGCTCGTCGAGCCAGACGCGATGCCTATGCTCGGCCTTTCGTCTTGTGCCATCGCTGGCGAACCAAGCGCCCAAGCCAGGCTCAGCGCGGCGCAAGTGAAGAGTGCTTTTTTCATCCGAATGACCCTGCTTGTGATTGATTATTTTTGACTTCCGGCGCGCAGCAGATGCTCCAGGCCTGGATCACCTTTGGTGTCGCTAGGCGCGGTCGATTGCGGAGCTCGGGCAGGCGCAGGTGGAGTCGGCGTCGGTGTAACCACATTTGCAGGCCCGTTCGGCCGCTCAGTGCCGCTACCGAATGGTTCGCAGGGCACCGGCCGAGCCTTGCCCGGTGCTTGGTCTGTGCATGCATCGGGGTTGACCAGCAGGTCGTCGACGGCAAACAACTGGCATTCGCCGCCGCGCGCGCGGCGATTGCACCGACTCAACGCCCGCTCCGCGGCGGTGGGGCCGCTGGCGGTGCTTCGTGCCCCAGCGTGGTTGGTGGCAAAGGCGCGCGGAGATGGAAGCTCTAAAAATTTGCTGAATGCTGGCCGGTCGCCACGCACCAATAGCGACGCTGATTTTGACGTAACGGGGGTGGGCGCAGTGGGTGGCTTCTCACTTGCGGCACTGGTTGCTTCTGCGGGCACGGGCGGCGGCAGAATTTCTGGTCCCGCATTGATTACCGCGTTACCGATTTGTAGGTCCTTGAGCTCGTTCAGAGCGGCGCGAAACAACGCCGTGTCTTCTACAAAGTGGTCCTCGACACGCAGGCGGGTTTGTGGGGGTTGCGGGCTTTGGGCAAAGCCAGCGTCCACTGTCAGCACGAGACGTCCAAGGTACCCTGGACTGCCTTCGCCCACTGCGAACGCTAGGTTCAGCGGCACGTCGCCTGCTGCCAAGAGGCCAGGGGCTTGCAAAGCCTTCAACAGATATTGGTCGGGTACGAGCGCCAATGCGAACAGATAGTCGGCAACTTGTCCCGAAGGGCTTTGCCTTAATTTCCCAACGAACGGCAGCACGCCTGATTTGCCCGGAGATGCCACACCCAGTGCGATCGAAGGCGGCGGCTCCATAGAACTCTCCCAGCGAATCACCAGCAGCCCGCCGGTGAGTTCGCTCGCCGGTGGCTTGTCAGGCGGATTTGCGCACGCCCCCAAGCCGCCTAAAAGCGCAAGCAACATAAATCCAGCTATTACCCGCCAGGACGCCGAGGAAGAAAAATTCAAACGCATGGAACCAAGTATGTCACCGAGGGTTGGCGCGCCCCGCAGGCCTTGCGAACAAGACGGGCGAATGGTGGCTGCTAAATGGTGAATTATTGGCATGTTGCCGGTGCGATCCTAGGGAGGAAATTGCACCGTTGCAGGCTTGAAGAACGAGGCGACGGGGTGCAGCTGTCGGTCCTGGACTACGCGGCCGAACGAAGCGCGCTGTGCAACTTTTCATGGTGTTTCATAGACCATGAACGCCTCCGTCGCTTCACTTACTTTTGCCATGCGCCCCAGCCACCTTTTCCAACTTTGCAAACGCGCGGTCACTGGCTGGGTCGACGACTTTGCTCCCAGTATGGGCGCGGCCATTTCGTACTACACCGTCTTCTCGCTTGCGCCGCTTTTGGTCATCGTAATTGCCATCGCCGGCTTGCTGTTCGGCCGCGAGGCGGTGCAGGGCGAAATCGTCGGACAGCTGCAAGGGCTGATAGGGCGCGAGGGAGCTCTGGTGGTGCAGGGGCTCATCAAAAGCGCTAGCGAACCTGAGCGCGGGCTGATCGCGGGCGGCATTGGGCTGGTGGTGCTACTGGTAGGGGCGACCACGGTGTTTGCCGAATTGCAAAGCGCGCTGGATCGCATTTGGCACGTGCCGGCCAAAGCCAAACCCAACGGCTTATGGTCGCTGCTGCGCGCGCGAGTGCTTTCGTTCGGGTTGATTTTGGGTCTGGCGTTTCTGTTGATGGTGTCGCTGGTGGTCAGCTCCGGCATTTCGGCTTTTGGTACTTGGACAGGTGCCTTGATGCCTGGCTGGGAGGTGCTGCTGCAGGGCGTCAATATGCTTCTGTCGGTTGGCATCACCGCCGTGCTGTTCGCGATGATCTTCAAGTTCATGCCATCGATAAGCATTGAATGGCGCGACGTGTGGGTGGGGGGTGCGGTAACCGCCGTGCTGTTTGAAGCAGGCAAGTTCGTCATCGGCCTATACCTGGGCAAGAGCGGGGTGGACGAATCGTTTCAGGCGGCTGGCTCGCTGGTGGTACTGCTGGCGTGGGTGTATTACGCCGCGCAAATTTTCTTGCTGGGTGCTGAGTTCACCAAGGTGTATGCGGATGACCGGGGCAGCCATTCCGGCAGGGCGGCGATGAAGGCTACCCAGGCCACTGCGCAAGCGGTGGCCGCAGGCACCGATGGTGTGGCAGAACCTGAGCCAGTGTTCGTCCACGCACCGGTGCATGCACCGCCCCTTCGCCCGGTGCCGGAGCCCGCAGTGGGCGTGGTGGTGGGGCTGCTGGTCGGCGCGGCCGTGACGGGGGCGGTGTCAGCCCGGTGGCGTGACTGGCGCACTCAGCGGGCAAGCAGGACCGGTGATACCAGTAAAGCCATCAAGGCCTGCAAGCTAAGTGGGGCAAGCGGCGATTCCCGCAGCAAGTCAAACGACAAATGAAAATAGCCTCCAGCGCTTACTTATCAAGCGCTGGAGGCTATTCATTTTATAGCGGGGGACGCTGCTCAAGCGTTCCCCGCCAAATCGTTTATTCCTCGGCGGTGCGAATGGTGTCCCGCCCGTGTTTGTCTTTAACGCGGCCCAAATCGGTATCCAGCACGCTTAGCAATTTGCCGACAGCGCTGTTGAAAGCCACAGCTACGGCCTCGCCCTCACCCGTGACGGATACCGGCTGGCGGCCCGCGGGACGCGCCTCGAGCCGGCAGCGCTTGTCGTTGGCTCCCGATTTTCCCGCGTTCACATCGGTAATGAATACTTCCAGCCGCGTGACTTGGTCACGGAACCGAGCGAGCTTGGCAGTCGCCTCCTCGGTCAGCCACTGCGCCAGCGACTCGCCGCCCTGAATGTGGTCGTCGGTATGAACTTGCACTTGCATGTAAAGGTCTCCTTCGGTTCAGTGTTGGTGCCTAAAAACTGGCACTAACGGTCAACAAAAACATCCTCCTCGTCATCATGCCTGCATCCTGATGCCCTGCCGAGAAAACCCGACCTGCGCGAGGTCTATCCCCACAACCAAACCCGGGCGAAGCGAATGATTTGACCTGCGCCGCTTCGCTCCTACAGCAGCGGAGCAGCGGAAATGTTACAAAGAAGCATGTTTCCACAGCGCCGCCTCAAGATCGGGTTGTCTGCCTGCTTTCAGCACGCCGACCCGGAACGTTCCCTGTTTACGGGCAAGACTTTGCAATACGTTGAGCAATCCATTGCCCACTGGCTAATGTCGTCGGGCGCCATGGTGGTGATGGTGCCCTGCCCCACAGGGGAAACAGCACGCGGCGACGCCAATTTGTCGCATTACGCCGAGTGGCTGGATGGCGTGGTGATGCACGGCGGTGCCGACGTGTGGCCGGGCAACTATGGCGAGACGCCGCTGCGCCCCGAATGGCTGGGCGACCGGGTGCGCGACCTATATGACTTGGCTGTCGTTGAAGCGTTTGAGCAAGCAGGCAAACCGATATTTGGTGTGTGCCGTGGGCTGCAACTCATCAACGTGGCCTTTGGAGGCGCGCTGTATCAAGACCTTGAAACCCAGCTCGACGGTGCACAGCAGCACCGCAACGCGACCACCTATGACCAACACTTTCATGATATCGACATCGTGCCCGGTACTCGGTTGGCGCAGATGTACCCCGGCACGGCGCACGCGCGGGTGAATAGTATTCACCACCAAGGTATCAAGCGCGTAGCGCCCAACTTTGTGGTGGAAGCCTTTAGCAAGCCTGACCGCGTGCCCGAAGCGATTCGGCGCAACCCGGGCCGCGGGCGCGGCTATGTTGCCGCCACGCAATGGCACCCGGAATTCCACCGACTGGGCTCGCAGACGCTGGACGACACCGCCATCCTGAAAGACTTTCTCGACGCCTGTAGCGCGTCCAGATCCACCCCGTTTCCTGGCCGCAGTCCGCTGCACATTCGAGACCGCGCCGCGCGGCTGCTGCGCCAGGCGCTGCTACGGCGCGACTAGAGGTCTGCACAGTAGAAGGCGGTCACTTTTCAGCCTACGTCCCTGTTGTCGAGCAGGCTCAAACGCGAGCCATCAAGAACCAAAATTGTTGGGCGGGTCGAGCGCTGATGCCGGGCGACTCCGGCAGCTCTGCGCAAAACCTCGGCAAAGGCCTTTAAGCGGTTTCTTCCAATGACGCCCGGGCTGCTGGGGAGCCGGCAACGCCCACGCTGGTGATCTACCGCCACGTTTTCTGAAAGAAAATTTAGAGTCTTTTAGGCCTCTATCGCAGGTGGCTATTGGGCAAGTAGCTATTAAAGAAGAAGCGTTGTACGAGGTGTTGCCGTGTTGTTGAACCTCTAAGCCGTTTCAACAAGCGAATGGGCCTCAATAGCCCTGCTGCATACGCGGCCACCCGCCTACATGTGCGGTAACTGTATATTTGAACAGTGAACACGCAATCCAAACTGGCCATCCTGGCCGACGCCGCCAAATACGACGCCTCCTGCGCTTCCAGCGGCGCACCCAAGCGCAATTCGGTGGGCGGCAAGGGCATTGGCTCCACCGAAGGTTCCGGCATTTGCCACAGCTATGCGCCCGACGGTCGGTGCATTTCGCTGCTCAAAATCTTGTTCACCAACTTCTGCCAGTACGACTGCCTGTACTGCGTCAACCGTGTCAGCAGCAATGTAGAGCGCGCACGCTTCACAGTCGAAGAAGTGGTCAACCTCACACTGGATTTTTACCGCCGCAACTGCATTGAAGGCTTGTTTCTATCCAGCGGCATCATCCAAAACCCCGACTACACCATGGAGCAAGTGGTTGAAGTGGCCCGGGTGCTGCGCGAGGTGCATGACTTTCGTGGCTACATCCACCTTAAGACCATTCCCGAAGCATCGCCTGAACTGATGGCGCGCGCCGGCCGTTATGCCGACAGGCTTTCCATCAACGTCGAGCTACCCACCGAAGAAGGCCTCGCGCGCCTCGCGCCTGAGAAGAACACCGGCGCCATTCGCCGCTCCATGGCGCACATGGCGACCGGTATTGAAAATGCCAAGGCCGCGCGGCGTGAGCAGGCGGCCGAGCGCATCGTCTCCATGCCGCAATCACGCCGCACCACCCGTGCACCGGCCCCGCGGTTTGCGCCTGCCGGGCAAAGCACGCAAATGATTGTGGGCGCCGACGCGGCGGACGACAGCACCATCCTCGCCACCAGCGCGCAGCTGTATGGCAGCTACCGCTTGCGCCGCGTGTATTACTCGGCCTTCAGCCCTATCCCTGATGCCGCAAGCGCGCTGCCGCTGGTCGCCCCGCCCATGATTCGCGAGCACCGGCTGTACCAAGCCGATTGGCTGATGCGCTTCTACGGCTTTGCGCACGAGGAACTCGTGCCGCCGCAGCAGGGCGGTATGTTGGCCCTCCACATGGATCCCAAGCTGGCCTGGGCCATTGGCCACCGCGAGCAGTTCCCCGTCAACCTCAACACCGCCGCGCGCGGCACCTTGCTGCGTGTGCCAGGTCTGGGCGTGCGCACCGTAGACCGGCTCATTGCCACCCGCCGCGTGCGCCGTTTGCGCCATGCCGATTTGCTGAGCCTGCGCGTGCCGCTGGCCAAAGTGCTGCCGTTTGTGGAGGTGGCGGATTACCAGCCCGGGCGCATGCTGGAGGCGGCAGATTTGGCCGCCCGGCTTGCGCCTGCGCCGCAGCAGGGCGTGCTGTTTGCGTGAGCGTTGGGAGCCCACCGAATTGCAAATTTCGGGCACTTTGAGCGTGCTGATGTCTTCGCTCAGCAGGCCGGGTTGTTCACGCCATGGGCCACGCCATGAGTGACGCAATGAACGACGTCGTAGGTGGAGCATGGCGCCGAGCAGAGCGCATTGCCACCCAAGCCATGCGTACCATCCGACTGGCCCACGCCACCGATTTAGCCGGTTTCCGCACCGCCGCCCGCACACTGGTGCAAGCCAATGTGGCCCCTGCGCACGTGCACTGGGTGGTGGCGGCATCGCAGAGCGCAGGCGCCACCACCGATTTGTTTGACACGCATGCCGAGCAAGCTCCGGTAGAAGGCCAGCCCCATGGTCTGGACGGTTTGGCCTTACTGCGCGCCGCGCCCGCCGTGCCGCGCAGCTTTGTGGCCGATTGCGACCGCCTGGTGCTGCACAGCGACCCGGCCCGCTTCGCCCTCATGTACCGCCTGCTGTGGCGCCACTCACATGAACCCGGCCTGCGCCACGACGCGCTGGATTCAGACCGGCAACTGGCGCGCCACATGGTGCATTCGGTGAGCCGGGACATGCACAAAATGCGCGCCTTCGTGCGCTTTCGGGAAGTGCAGGACGAAGGCGGCGGCGCGGAGGGCGCTGGTGGCAATGCCGATAAAAGCACTACCGTTCACGTCGCCTGGTTCGAGCCCGACCATCACATCGTGCAAGCCAACGCCGGTTTTTTTGCACGCCGCTTTGCCGGCATGCGCTGGGCCATCCTCACGCCCGAATGCAGCTTGCGCTGGGATGGCAAAAAGCTCGATGTCGGCCCCGGCGCGCAGCGCAGCGATGCGCCGCCAGCCGACGCCGGCGAGGCGCTGTGGCTCACGTACTACCGCCACATCTTCAACCCTGCGCGCCTCAAGCTCGACATGATGCGCAAGGAAATGCCACGCCGCTATTGGCACAACTTGCCGGAGGCGCAGTTGATCGGCGAAATGGCCCAAACCGCCCTGCAGCGCAGCGCCGACATGGTCGCCGCCGAGGCCAGCATTCCGCGCCGCCGCATCGTTCCACTGGTGGTTGAAGGCGCCGCCGCCGTGCGCCATGCAGAGCACGCATTGGCACATGCAAACTTTCAGGACCGCGAGCTCTCAGGCAGGTCATCGCCAGACCACAAGTACGTAGGTGGCGAACGCTCAGACGGCGAACTCTTAGGTCACGCACGCCCTGGCAGCGTCCATCCGCACGCCGTGCCCCAATCACTGCGCCCACTACAACAACTCCACCATCTACGCGCCCAAGCCGAAGCCTGCCGTGCCTGCCCTATCGGCGCGCACGCCACGCAAGCCGTGCCTGGCGTCGGCCCGTTGCACGCCCAGCGCATGCTCGTCGGTGAGCAACCCGGCGACAACGAAGACCTGCAAGGCCAGCCCTTCGTTGGCCCCGCAGGCCAGCTGCTCAACCGCGCCATGGCCGATCTGGGCTGGCAGCGCGAAGCGCTCTACCTCACCAACGCGGTTAAACATTTCAAATACGTGCCGCGCGGCCGTACCCGTCTGCACCAGAAACCCACGGTAGCCGAAATGCACGCCTGCGGACCCTTCCTGCGCCGCGAAATCGCCTATGTCGGCCCCCAAACTTTGCTGGCGCTGGGCGCCACCGCCGCGCATGCTTTGCTGGGCCATGCGGTGAAGATGGAAGACGTGCGCGGCCAATGGCACACCGGCATCGACGGCCTGCCCGTGCTGGTGGCGTGGCACCCGTCTGCCTTGCTGCGTGCGCAGGATTCGGATAAGGAGCGCATGTATGCCGAGTGGCTGATTGATTTGGCGCAGCCTGTGCCGGCGTAGGTCGTTCCTGATGCAGTAACGATCAACTTGGAGTCGTTACAAGGGCCCAGGATCTGGTACTCGCACTCGGCCAATTTTCAAGTCGGAGCGGAGAAGTTGGATATCCGCGGTGTGCCGCTTTAACAGCGACGACGACGGCCGAATCGCTGCATGCGCTTGTTCTATGCGGAGCCTGTTTTTGGCTTCTACTTGGCGTTTTCTCATTTCTATTTGAAAGACTTCTTTGATGAAATTCGCTGTGATGGGCGCTGGTGCCGTGGGTTGTTATTTCGGCGGCCTGCTGGCACGCGCTGGGCACGACGTGGCGCTGATCGCCCGGCCCGTGCATGTGGAGGCGATTGAGCAGTGCGGCCTGCGGCTGGAAACGCAAACCTTTGACGAGCGTATTCGCCTGCAAGCCAGCACGCAGCCCGAAGCGGTGCAGGGCGCCGAGTGCGTTTTGTTTTGCGTTAAATCTACCGATACCGAGTCAGCCGGCCGAGCCATGGCGCCGTATTTGGCCGCCGGCGCTACGGTGCTCAGCATGCAGAACGGCGTGGACAACGCCGAACGTTTGCAGGCTGCGCTGCAGCGGCCGGATGTGAAGACGGTGCCGGCAGTGGTCTATGTGGCCACTGCTATGGCAGGGCCTGGACATGTGCGCCATTTTGGTCGGGGCGAGTTGGTGATGGCGCCTTGCGCTTCAAGCGAACCCGTGACGCAGGCGTTTGCAGTGGCAGGTATTCCGGTAGAGATATCACACAACGTGGCCGGTGTGCTGTGGGCCAAGCTGGTGCTCAATTGCGTCTATAACCCCCTATCGGCCATCACCGGTCTGCCGTACGGCGAGATCGCCAATGCGCAAGGGTTGGATGTCCCGCGCGTGATGCGCGACATCGTGCAGGAATGCCTGGCAGTGGCGCACGCGTGCGGCGTTGAGCTGCCTGCGGGCACGGCAGAAACGGTGCTGCCGCTGGCGGCCGCCATGCCGGATCAGATGTCGTCCACCGCACAAGATTTGGCACGCGGACGGCGCAGCGAGATTAATTACCTAAACGGCTATGTGGTGCAGCGTGGTGAGGCGCTGGGCATCGCCACGCCGGCCAACCGCTTGCTGCACACGCTGGTGCGATTGTTGGAAACGCGGCTGCCAGGGTCCTCGTAGATTTAACTCTTTTGTTGCAGTTGCAGTTGCAGTTGCAGTTGCAGTTGGGGCTGCTGTCGCTACTGTTGTTATTGTTTAGTAGCTTTTTTACGCGCCGCATTTAATCGGCGTGCGCTTCCCGAAAGAGAGCGCGTGCCATGCGCAGATTTCACGCACAAGGCCTGGTGATCAGCAAGCGTTACCAGCGGCAAGTTGAGCATCGCCCCGCTGTACGACTGATCCAGGCCACACAGCGTAAGCCCTGCACCTGCCCTGCAAACTTAATGCTGATGCCCGTGCTCTCCATGCACATGGCGGTGGGTGATTTCTTCGTTGCTGGCCGCGCGCACGCTGGTCACCTTGCAGCTAAAGCGCAGTGCCTGACCGGCCAGCGCGTGGTTGCCATCCAGGTGGACTTCGGGGCCTTTGATTTTGACGACGTTGAACGCCTGCATTTGGCCTTGCTCGTCGGCTCCCTGCAGTTGCCCGCCGACTTTCACGCCCGGGGGAAACTCGGTTTTGGGGATGACGCGCACCAGTGATTCGTCACGCACGCCGAAGGCGTCTTCGACGGCTAAATCCAGCGTGGTGGCAAAGCCTGTGGCTTGTCCGTCCAGCGCGGCTTCTACCTTGGGGAAAATGTTGTCGTAGCCGCCGTGCAGGTACGACAGTTCGCCCTTGTCGAGTGGTTTGCCGGCCGGCGTGGTGAGCTGGTAGCTGAGGGTGACGGCGGTGTCTTGGGCGATGTTCATGGAGTCGTATGCAAAAGAGGAAGGGGATGCGCGGCCGAGGAGGACGGGGAAACCCAGCGAAACCAGGTAGCGGACGGTGGGGAGCGGCTGCGCGGCAGGCCCGAATTGTCCCCGACCTGCACTGCGCGCTTGTCAGGCGGCATGAGCAGGACGCGCTTGCCGTTATCGCAGACGACTTGCGCCGTGCGCTTGTCAGGCCGCCGATACCGAGACAGCGCCCGGCACTTCGTCCTCCGCCGCGCCGGGATAGCGCGCAAAGCGCCGCGCCTCGTTGCCGTGCACCGGGTCGCTGCTGTCCCACGGCCAGCCGCCAAACTGGGTGCTGCGGTAATCCTGCATGGCCTGCATGATCTCCTGCTGCGTATTCACCACAAACGGGCCGTACTGCGCTACCGGCTCGCCAATCGGCCGGCCTTGCAGCACCAGGCATTCGACGATGTCAGCACCGGTGTTTTCCAGTAGCCAGTCTTGCCCGGTGGCGACTTCCAGCGCGGCGTGCGTGTGCTGCTGCGCATCGCCCACGCGCAGCGCGCTGCCGGCAAAAAAGTAGAGCATGCGGCGGGTGTTGCCGCCGCGCGCGGCGGGCAAGATCCAGCGTGCGCCGGGCGTGAGCTTGAGGGTCCAGATCGCTACATCGTTGCTCGGCTCTGCCGCCCACGATTCGGGCGGTGGGGGCAAGGGCGTATCGGCACTCGGCACGGCCCCTGCGACCACGGTAACGGTGGTGGTATGGCCCGCGTCGTCCTGGTGCACCAGGCGCGGAATGCGCTCGTTCCACAGCATGGTGAAGTGCGGCGCCACCATCTTGTTGGCAGCGGGCAGGTTGAGCCAGATCTGGAAAAGTTCGAGCGGGTTGGGTTCGGTGGCGTTTAGCAGCGGGAACATTTCCGAGTGCTGAATGCCGCGCCCGGCGGTGACCCACTGCACATCGCCGCCGCCAAAGCGCGCCGCCGCGCCGAGCGAATCGGCATGGTCGATCAAGCCCTTGCGCACCAGCGTGACTGTTTCAAAGCCCCGGTGCGGGTGGCCGGGGAAGCCGGGCACCACGTCGCCGTGGTACATGCTCCAGCCATCTTTGCGGCTGAAGTCGCTGCCGATTTGGCGGTCTTCCAGCGACACGGCGGGGCCACGCGCGGTATTACCGGCGGGGTAAGCGTCATCGTGGTGGGCGCAAAACAAAAACGGGTCCAGCGTGGGCCACAGTGGGCCTAGCGGCTGGGTGCTCAGGACGGCACAAGCGTTTGCGGCATTAGCGGCGGTGGCGGGCGATGACATGAAAAAGCTCCAGTGAAACGGCGGCGGAGGTTGATGCCTGCGGAAGTGATACCTCTGCAGAAGTTGAACCCTTGCGGGGTCAGCGCTGTTGCCGCCGGGTGTGGGTCTTATATGGGCGTGGTGCGCCGGCCCAAAAGATGCCGTCGCTGGAACGCTGCGTTTTGGTGTGCGGAACAGTCGATGTCGCCGTCCCCAAAAGCTCCATACGCCGTAGAAGAGAAAATTTTAGGTAAAAATTGCCTCTAGCGCTTTATAGATAAGCGCTGGTAGCTATTAATAAAGGAGCTTTTTGTGCCCGCTGCTGTTGGGGTGTGCCCACCGTGCAGGCAGGCAAGGCCGCCGGCATGGCTGGCAATGCCTACACAGACGTGGGCGCAGAAGGGCGGCGCAGCGCCAGCCCGCCCAGCACGGCCGCGAGCAGAGCCGCTGCAGCTGCTGCAGCGAACGCCCATTGGTAGCCGCCGTGCAGCGCCGCACGCCCCGCGGCCCCGGCTGCGCGCAAATACGCGCTGCGCGCATCCGCCATGCTGGCCAGCATCGCCAGCCCCAGCGCGCCGCCCATCATGAAAGCGGTGTTGATCAGGCCTGACGCCAAACCTGAATCCTCGGTCGTCACATCGTCCATAGCGGCCAGCAACAGCGGGTTAAACGCCAGCCCGCCGCCCACGCCCAGCAGCAGCATGCCGGGCAGCACGTGTGCCACAAAGCTACCGTCCACCGGGGCCAGCGCAAACAGCAGCAAGCCCAGGGCAGCCACCAACAGCCCCGCGCCCAGCGTGGCGCGAATGCCAAATCGCAGCACCACCCACGCTGAAATGCCGAGCGAGCAAGCCGCCATCAGCAGGTTGGACGGCAGAAACGCCAAACCCACCTGCAGCGGCGAGTAGCCCATCACGCCCTGCATGGACAGTGCCGACACAAAAAACCAGGCAAACAGGGCCGCCGCCCACAGCACCGCAATCACGTTGGACACCATCAGGTTGTGCTGCCGCAGCAGGGCCATTGGCACCAGCGGCGCCGCAACCCGCGCTTGCAGCCAGAAAAACAGAACCAACAAGCCCGCCGACAGCGCGAGCAATAGCAGCGTTTGGGCCGATGTCCACCCCGCGTGGTTGCCATCCACGATGGCGTACACCGCCAGCATCAACCCCGCTGTTACCGTGAAGGCGCCAGCAATGTCCAGCGCCTGCCCGTTGGCCCGGCCGGGGTCGTCTGGCAGCATGGCTTTGCAGGCGACGTAAATGCCCACGCCCACCGGAATGTTGACCAAAAAAATCCAGTGCCAGCTCAAAAAGCTGGTCAGCACGCCGCCCATCAGCACGCCAATACTGCCGCCACCCGCACATACAAAGCCATAAACGCCCATGGCCTTGGCGCGCTCGGTGGTGTCGGAAAACAGATTCATGATCAGCGACAAGGCCACGGCGGAAACCACCGCCCCGCCCACGCCCTGCAGCGCACGCGCCACGATCAGCAAGGTCTGCGTATTCGACAAACCGCAGGCGAGCGACGCCAACGTAAATAGCGTGATGCCCACTAAAAATAGCCGGCGCTGCCCATACAAATCTGCCAGCCGGCCTGCGAGCAAAAGAAAGCCGCCGAAGGTCAGCATGTAAGCGTTCACCACCCACACCAGCGCGGTGTCGGAGAAGTGCAAATCCGCGCGAATGCTGGGCAGCGCCACGTTGACGATGGTGGTGTCCAGCACGATCATCAGCTCGCCCAGGCACAGCAAGATCAACATTCGCCAGCGCTGACGATGAGACGCGCAAGCATTCGTAGGCGGTTACTTGCTTGGGCGGTGCAGTGGAGCCGATGCACTCGCACAGTCGTTAGAGCGGCACCTTCGGGGCAGCGCATGGCACAAGGCGACGCACGGCACAAGGCAGCGCGCCGGCTTCAGGCTGTAGTGCCGTGGGAACTGCTGTCGGCCGAAGCCAGTTGGCTCTGCTCCCGTGCCTCCAGCATCGTGACCACTTGCTGCGCCAGAAAACGCAACTGCTCCAGCTGGGCTCCGTCGATGTCGCGAGGAGCGGTATCCAGAACGCACAACGTGCCAACGGCATGACCACCTGACGTGACCAGCGGGGCGCCCGCATAAAAGCGGATATTCGGATACCCAGTGACGAGGGGATTGGCGCTGAAGCGCGCGTCTTTCCGGGCGTCTGGAACCATCAGAATGTCATCCGGCGAGCGCACCGCATGCTCGCAGAAGGCGTACTCGCTTGGCATTTCGTGCTGGCGTATCCCTACCCGTGATTTAAACCACTGGCGATCGCCTGGCAGCAGCGAGATGAGCGCCATCGGCGTGCCGAAGATGTCAGCCGCCATGCGAGTAATGTCGTCGTAAGCCCGCTCTTCTGGCGTATCAAGCACATCCATGCGCTGCAAGGCGGCGCGTCGCTCGCTGTGTAAGGTGGTGGGAACGGGCATGTTTGACATAGAGCGAGGACAGTGGTCCCGGACGGGAAGGCGGCAAGTGTAGGGCTGACCACGACTTCGAGTTGGCCTCAGGGACTTTTCGCTAGGGACGCCCTGCATGGCTCCCTGCGGTCTCGCGGCCTTGGGCGGTTCGCTGCGTTGCCTTTCTTGCCAATAGCTCGGCTATTGACTGTATGGAGACGCCCTGCGGCTCATCCCGATCCGCTCCATCACATCCTCGCGAGGGTTGTGCAGGACATCTCTCTCGCAATCTGATCGAGCGCCTTCAGCCATCAAATTCATAGCAAGACGGGTTTAGTCCCACACGGGTGCCAGGCTCTCGGGGTCGCACAGGCGCTCGTCCCGATCCAAGTGAGCCATCTGCTGCATCTCCGCGTCAGACAACGTGAGCTCATTCGCTTTCAAATTGCTTTCCTGGTGCTCGCGCTGGGTGGACGATGGAATCACCGCATGGCCCAACTGCATCGCCCAAGCCAACACCACTTGCGCAGGCGATGCGCCATGGTTTTTAGCGATCTGGCCAACGGTGTCGTCTTCCAGCACCTTGCCGTAGGCGAGCGTCATGTACGACGTGATCTGAATGCCTTGTGACGTTGCGAATTCTGCGACCTTGCGGTTTTGGAAATAGGGATGCACCTCCACTTGGTTTGTGGCGATTTCGCCCTCGCCTGCGACCTTGATGGCTTCCTTCATCAGCGCGATGGGGAAGTTGGAGATGCCGATCAGCTTGGTCAGCCCCTGCGCCTTAGCCTCGGCCAGCGCGCCAATGAACTCGGGAATCGGCACCGCGTTTTTGGGCGAGGGCCAGTGGATCAAGGTGAGGTTGACATGGTCGGTGCGCAGCTTGGTCAGACTTTCTTTCAGGCTGGGAATCAGCTTGTCGCCGGCGTAATGGTCGGTCCAGATTTTGGTGGTGATGAAAAGTTCATCGCGCGGCACTTTGCTCGCTTCAATGGCGCGGCCGACTTCGGCTTCGTTGTCGTAGATTTGCGCGGTGTCGATCAGTCGGTAGCCCAGATCCAGCCCGTTTTTGACCGAGTCGACGACGACTTGGCCTTTCAGGCGAAAGGTGCCCATGCCGAAGAGAGGCACCGCGTGGGCATTGGTGTTGGGCGTGGCGGCGGTGCGGGGTTGGGTATTCGAAGGTGTGTGGTTCATCCTTCTTTTGTACGACAAACCCAAGCGCTCGCGCGCCGGGCCGAATGCCGCCTGCGTGTCGGTCTGGGACTATGCGGCGAGTGCGACACCCCTCTATTGCGACATGGGCGAGGGCATCGCGCTGCCGCGCGCAGGTCCCGTCAGCGTCTGCGCACCAACAGGGCCACACCAGCGGCTGTCATGGCCGTGCCGACCACGGTGGCGGCGGTGATGGCTTCGCCAAACAGCAGCCACGCCATCACCGCCGTGCATGGCGGCACCAGGTACATCAAGCTGGTGACGGCGGTGGCCGCGCCGCGATGGATGAGCACATAAAACAGCGAGCTTCCGCCCAGCGTCAGCGCCAATACCGACCACGCCAGTGCGCTGATCATCTCCATGTTCCAGTGCACGGCTTCAGACTCTAGCAACGCGAGAGGCAAAGTGACTATTAGCGCAGCGGTGAGCTGCACCGTGCCAGCTGCGCGAAAGTCGCAGGGCGCGACATGGCGCTTTTGGTACAGCGTGCCGCAGGTGATGGATGCCAGTGCCAAAACGCCCAGCGCCAAGCTGCCCAGCGATGCCTCATGGCCCGCTTCCAGCTTGTGCGACACCACCAGCACCAGGCCGCCCAGGCCCAGCGCCAGGCCGACCCACTGCAGGCGCGACACCTGCCCGCCGCGCGCCGAAATCCAGGTGGCTGTCAGCAGCGGCTGCAGGCCGACGATGAGCGCAATCAGCCCTGCGCCCATGCCGGCCTTCACCGCCGCCCACACCCCGCCCAAGTAACCCGCCTGAATCAGCAGCCCGGTGACGGCGAGGTGCACAAACGCTATGCGACCCTGGGGCCACGGCACGCGCGCCACCAGCACCCACGGCAGAAAGCAGGCGATGGACAGCGCGTAACGCATGGCCAAAAACGTCATCGGCGGCGCGTTGGGCATGCCAAAGCGCGCCACGATAAAACCGGTACTCCACACCAATACAAACACCGCAGGCATGGCGCGCACCCACAGACTGAACGCCGAGGGGTCGGCAGAGGAAAGGCGTGGGCTCATGGAACAGGAAAGGTGAAGATGCGGGCGCTGCGTAGAACAGCGCCGGCAGAGGATAACGACGCGCGCAGTCTTTTGAGCAGTTTGTTAGAACACCACCACCTGCCGAATGGCAGAGCCGTCGCGCAGCCGGTCAAAGCCGGTGTTGATCTCGTCCAGCGCGATGCGGCCCGACAGCAGCTTGTCCACCGGTAGGCGGCCCTGGCGGTACAGCGCGAGGTAGCGCGGAACGTCGCGCGACGGCACGCAGGTGCCGATGTAGCTGCCTTTCAGGGTGCGTTCTTCAGCCACCAGTGCGACGGCGGGCAAGGGGAAGTTGGCCCCCGCAGGCGGCAGCCCGGCCGTTACGGTGGTGCCACCGCGCCGCGTAATGGCCCAGGCCAGCTCCAGCGCGGGAATCGACCCGGCAAATTCCAGCGCATGGTCCACACCACCCTGGCTGAGCGCGCGAATCTGTGCGGCTGCATCGGCGTCGCGCGCATTCACCGTGTGGGTGGCGCCCAGCGACTGGGCGACGGCGAGCTTGTCGTCTGCCAAATCCACCGCCACGATTTGCCGTGCCCCTGCCGCCACTGCGCCAATCAACGCCGCCAGGCCCACACCGCCCAAGCCAATGATCGCCACCGATTCGCCCGCCTGCACCTTGGCAGTGCTCACCACCGCGCCCACGCCGGTCAGCACCGCGCAGCCGAACAGCGCGACTTCTTCCAGCGCAATGTCGGCATCAATCTTCACCAGCGAGCGGTGCGACACCGTGGCGTATTCGGCAAACACCGGGCAGCCCAGGTGGTGGTTAAGCGGCGCGCCAGCCGGCACCTGGGAAATGCGGCGTGCGCCTGAGAGCAGCGTGCCCGCGCCATTGGCCGCCGCACCGGGCTCGCACAGCGCAGGCCGCCCGCCGGCGCACGGCGCGCAGTGGCCACAGCTGGGCACGAAGACCACCACCACGTGGTCGCCGGGCTGCAGATCGGTCACGCCCTCGCCCACCTCATGCACCACGCCGGAGGCTTCATGCCCCAGCGCCATGGGCATGGGCCGCGGCCGGCCGCCGTTGATCACCGACAAGTCGGAGTGGCACAAGCCGGCGGAGGCGATTTTGATCATCACTTCGTCCCGGCCGGGCGGCGCAAGCTCGATGGTGTCGATGCGAAGCGGGCGACTTTCTGCGTAGGGTGGGGCAGGGCAGCGCCCATTTGCTGCAGCACGGCGGCGCGAATTTTCATGGTGCTTGTCTCCGGTGTTTTGGGCGTGGCGGGAACGGGCTGCGTGTCGCGCCCTGCAATGGTTTGGCAGGAGTGGCATCCTCGCATCGCATCGCATCCGGCTGGCGTCCACCGAGCTACGTCCGCACCGCGACACGCGCAGGCCGATTTTTCAGCCTACATCTTGACCACCACCCCTCTTGTCATTTTCAGAAGCCGACGGCGCCAATTTGCTGGACGAGTGGCCTGTTGTGCATATGACTTTTGATGCAAAGCTTGATCGGCTGGGTCGTGATCTGAGTGACCTTATCAACGCCGGTCCTGACCTGACCTGAAAGCACGCAGCGTGGGGTTGAGGGTTTCGACCGGTCGCAGTGCCGGGGGCGACACAACCAAGGCCGCTGGCGATCGCATGCTTGGCGCGGTCGCCGCTGTGGCCGTGGCCGAGGTTGAGGTTGAGGTTGAGGTTGAGGTTGAGGTTGAGGTTGAGGTTGAGGTTGAGGTTGAGCATGAACTGATTTCCGAACGCGCACTTGCTGGACTGGCATCGCCGCGCTCTTTCGGCCTCAAAGGTGCGCGTGCGGTCAAGACGACAACTGCCAAACTGCGCTCTAGGAGGTCCTCAGAACGGCGTCGCCGTCATATCCAAAATCTGATCGACGCCAGAGTGGCAGTTAAGCGGCCCTGCCGACCAGCTCAAAAATTCTAGCGAAAGTTGAACATACAGATTCGAGATTAATGGTCCCCCCCTTGGCCAATGATGGTGATGGTCGTCGGCCACAAAGGGGTGCGAATGGCGTATCCCAAGGCTAGATGCGCAAGCGCCCACAGCATGAGGATGCTCGGCCGACAGACCGGGATGATCGTGCTCGATCACTTCTGGATCAAGTGATGGCCAGACTCTCCAAGCCAGCCATGTTGCCAAGGCCGCCGCACACCCCAAGACACTAAAAGCGACAGGCATGCCGAAGCTGACGCCGAGCCATCCGGCCAAGGGATAGAACAACAACCAGCAGACATGAGACAACGCAAATTGCGCGGCAAAAAGCGCAGGGCGGTCTTCCGGATTCGAGGATCGCCGTAACAGGCGACCGGAGGGTGTTTGGGCGGTGGAGTAGCCAAAACCGAGCACAAGCCACAGGGCTAGGGACGTCCTGCATAACTCCCTGCGGTCTGTGATAGCGCGGCCTCGGGCGGTTCTCTGCGTTGCTTTTGTTGCCAATAGCACGGCTATTGGCTGCAAAAAGACGCCTTGCGCCCCATCCCGATCCGCACCATCACATC
>JBBSUJ010000017.1:0-44507 GCA_038235025.1 Burkholderiales bacterium | reverse complement strand
GAACTATGTGAAGACCTACAACCATCTAATCCCGCAGCGCGCACTCAACCACGTTTCACCCGTTCAGGCGCTGAAGAATTGGCAGGCGAAAAGGCCTGAGTTGTTCGTGAAGAGGGTTTATAACCAGCCGGGACTTGACACCTAGACGCGTTCCGGGAGCTCGTGCTGCCCGAAACAACAGTGTTGGCCGGGCACCACAGCACCCTTGGGCGCTGGCTGTTACAGGTCTGAAGTCGGGACACGCCACCCGGCCCCCGCGATTTGACCGAAGCCGCCGCCGATGCGGGTACGCCTTACAGCCTGTTCACGGGCATCATGCTGCCGAATCAATACGTCAACAATGTACTGGCGTCATCCGAGCCTGTGCTGCGCTGCAATCGTGCTGAGTTATTTGAAGCAACTTTCACCGGGGCGGGAGACATACTTTCCGCTGCTCTGGCGGCTTTGCTGGCCAATGGGTAGAGCTTGCCGAGGCGGGCACCGAAGCACTGTTTTATCTAGAGCACTGCCTAGAAGCGGGTTTTCGCCCTGGAATGGGACATGTGATTCCAGACCGCATGTTCTGGGCGGAACCCGAAAATACCGAGGATGCAGACACCGACTCTTCTAATGACGCGCCCAAGCCGCCGGTTTTAAAGCTTGAGCGCAAGGCCGATGAGCCAAACCGCTAGAGTTACCGGCATTCAAAGCCACTACTTGCCACGCCCATGACACTCAACACCGACCGCAACGCCACCTTGTTCGAGCGCGCACGCGCTGTTATTCCCGGCGGAGTAAATTCACCGGTACGCGCGTTCAAGGCCGTAGGGGGTACCCCGCGCTTTATCACGCGGGCGCTAGGTTCCTATATGTGGGATGCCAACGACCAACGTTATGTGGACTACATCGGCTCCTGGGGTCCAATGATTCTGGGCCACGGCCATCCAGCGGTTTTGGAAGCGGTGCGCGAAGCTGCTTGCGAAGGCTTGTCGTTCGGCGCGCCCACTGAGCGAGAGGTGGAATTGGCTGAAGTGTTGCTGGATATCTATCCGTCCATGGACATGCTGCGGCTGGTCAGCTCAGGCACCGAGGCCGGCATGAGTGCGATCCGGCTGGCGCGCGGTGCCACCGGGCGCAACAAGATTTTGAAGTTCGAGGGCTGTTACCACGGCCATGCAGACGCCTTGCTGGTCAAAGCCGGTTCCGGGCTGGCGACGTTTGGCAACGCTACCAGCGCGGGTGTGCCGCCCGAAGTGATTCAGCACACCTTAGTACTCGAATACAACAACGTTGAGCAACTAGAGGAGGTATTCGCGCTGCACGGGTCCGAACTGGCCTGTCTGATGATGGAGCCGATCGCCGGCAACATGAACTTTGTTCGTGCATCCGTGACCTTCACGCGCCGCTGTCGCGAACTTTGCACCGAGTACGGGGCGTTGTTGGTATATGACGAAGTGATGACGGGCTGCCGCGTGGCCTTGGGCGGCGCTCAAAGCTTGTACGCTAAACACATTGAAGGATTTGCGCCCGATATCACGGTGCTGGGCAAGGTGATCGGAGGAGGAATGCCACTGGCCGCGTTTGGTGGCCGGCGCGACGTGATGGAGCAACTCGCACCAATGGGCGCCGTTTACCAGGCGGGCACGTTGTCAGGCAACCCGGTGGCCACCGCGTGTGGCCTCGCTACGCTGCGAGAAGTCCGCAAACCCGGTTTTTACGAGTCTCTGCACCAACGCACTCGCAGCTTGGTAACAGGCTTGGAAGCAGCGGCTGCAGACGAGGGCATCCCCTTTTGTGCCACCAGCGAAGGCGGTATGTTCGGATTTTTCCTGATGCCAGAATTCCCCACCAACTATGCACAGGTGATGCGCACCGACGGCAAGCGTTTCAATGCGTTGTTCCACGGGCTGCTAAACCGGGGCGTGTATATCGCGCCGGCGCTGTACGAGGCCGGTTTTGTGAGCGCAGCACACACCGAAGAAGACGTTGCCATGACCGTCGACGCAGCGCGACACGTTTTTCGTACGCTATAATTTTTGTAGCTATTTGCGTTCTACCTGTAAGCTCCAGAGGCCAAAAAAGCTTCGAATCTTGTCCACTTCCCACCATTGCCTGACCATGCTCGCTGCGCTCAAAATTTTGTTCTCCGGTGTGGTGCTGTTTGTCAACACGCTGTTGCTGTGTCTGGCGATGGTGCCGGTAGCCCTGGTCAAAGTTGCGCTGCCCGCGCAAGCGGTGCGCCGGGCCTGCGACAAGATTCTGATGGGCATCGCAGCGGTATGGATGGATATCAATTCATTTTGGCTAAGCGCGGTGAACCACAGCGAATGGCACATCAGAGGAGCCGACGGCCTAAACCGCGATGGCTGGTATCTGGTTGCCAGCAACCACCAGACCTGGGTAGACATTCTGGTGCTGCAGCGCGTGTTCAACCGCCGTATTCCCATGCTCAAGTTTTTTGCCAAGAAAGAGCTGCTGTATGTTCCCGTCATTGGCTTTGCATGGTGGGCACTCGACTTTCCGTTTATGCAGCGCAAAGGCAGCAGCAGTGCCCGCACTGACCTGGAAGCAGGCCGCAAGGCCTGCGCGAAATTCCGGCTGGTGCCCACCTCGGTCATCAGTTTTGTTGAGGGGACGCGTTTCACGCCAGCCAAACATGCACAGCAAAACGCTCCCTACCAACATTTACTGAAACCCAAAGTTGGCGGTATTGGCATGGCACTGGAAACGCTGGGTGATGCGTTCACCGGCTTTCTGGACGTGACCATTGTTTACCCACAGGGCACGCCCACGTTCAAGGATGCGATGGCGGGTCGGCTTGGAGACGTGGTGGTGCAGGCGCATCTGCGCGCCATTCCGCACGCCGTGCTACCAGCCCCCGGCGAGCCAGCGCCACGCGCGCCTATCCAGGCGTGGGTCAACGGTTTGTGGGAGGCAAAAGACCAGGAAATTACGCAGCTGCTGTCGCAGCCGCCGGCCCACTGATCAAGCGCCCAAGCCTAGCGGCTCGACGCCTGCAGCGTACCGTTAGTGCCGGAAATGTCGCACGCCGGATAGCACCATGACCACACCGCGCTCGTCGGCAGCGTCAATCACTTCCTGATCCCGCATTGAGCCACCGGGCTGAATCACGCAGCTCGCGCCGGCATCGACGACCACATCCAACCCATCGCGGAACGGAAAAAAAGCGTCGCTGGCAACAGCCGTGCCTTGCAAGCTCAGCTGAGCGTGCCCGGCCTTGATGCTGGCAATACGGGCGGAGTCGAGCCGGCTCATCTGACCGGCACCCACGCCCATGGTCATGCCGTACTTGCAAAACACGATGGCGTTGCTCTTGACATACTTGGCCACTTTCCACGCGAACATCAGGTCATTGAGCTGCTCAGGGGTAGGCTGCAGACGGCTAACCACCTTCAAGTCGGACACCTGAACCACATGGCTGTCAGCGGTCTGCAGCAGCAGACCCGACCCCACGCGCTTGGCGTCCATGGCATTGCCGCCATTCTCCCACTGCGCGGAGCGGCCCACGGGCAGGGCAATTTTCATCAAGCGCACATTGGCTTTCGCTTTGAATATTTCCAGCGCTTCGTGTGTGAAGTCGGGGGCTAGCAGCACTTCAACAAATTGCTTGGAGACGGCCTCGGCAGTGGCTCGATCGACAGGTCGGTTAAACGCGATGATGCCGCCGAACGCGCTGGTCGGATCGGTCTGGAATGCTTTGGAATAGGCGTGGTGCGCGCTGTCGGCCACAGCTACGCCGCAGGGGTTGGCGTGCTTAACGATCACGCAAGCTGGTTCGTCAAAACTCTTGACGCATTCCCAGGCCGCATCGGCATCGGCAATATTGTTGTACGACAGCTCCTTGCCCTGCAGCTGTACGCCGGTCACCAGTGCACCTGGCGCGGGGTGCAGTTCGCGGTAGAGCGCCGCTTGCTGGTGTGCATTTTCGCCATAGCGCAGGTCCTGCACCTTGGTGTACAGCCCATTGGACTGACCCGGGAACGCACTGCGCTCCGGCACATAGGAATCGGTCAGCTTTGCAGCATCGAACTGCACCGACGACAGATAGTCGCTAATGGCGCTGGCGTACTGCGCGATACGGTTAAAAGCGGCGACCGAGAGCTCAAAGCGCAACGCGTCCGACAATTTGCCATGGGTTGTTAGCTCGGCCAGCACCTTCTCGTACTGCCCTGCATCGGTGAGTACGCCAACGTGCTGCCAATTTTTGGCGGCACTGCGCACCATGGCTGGACCACCGATGTCGATGTTCTCTATGGCATCCGCAAGCGTGCAGCTGCTCTTCGCTACTGTCGATTCGAACGGGTATAGGTTGACGATCAACAGGTCGATGATGCCAATGCCATGCTCATCAAGCGCGGCCATGTGAGCCGACACATCGCGACGCGCCAGCAGGCCTGCATGCACCGCGGGGTGCAGCGTCTTGACACGGCCGTCGAGCATCTCTGGAAACTGTGTCACTTCGGCCACTTCGGTCACAGGCAGTCCCGCTTCCTGCAGTAACTTTGCCGTACCACCCGTGGACAGGAGTTGCACGTTCAGCGCGTTCAGCTGACGCGCAAAGTCGACGATGCCGGTTTTATCGGAGACGGAGAGAAGTGCTTTCATGGGACGTAAAATTTAGAGTGAAAAAGGCTGATAGCGCAACAGGATACTGGGCTTTTAGCTACTATAAATATAGCAATCGAGTCAAAGCAGCTTGTGCTCCAGAAGCTTCTTGCGCAGCGTGTTGCGGTTCAGGCCCAGCCACTCAGCAGCGCGCGACTGGTTGTTGTCCGCGTGGCTCATGACCACTTCGAGAAGCGGTTTCTCTACCGCCCGCACCAGCATGTCGTACATGCGGTCAGGCGCCTCGCCGCCCAAGTCGCGAAAGTAGCCCTGCAGACTCTCCCGCACGCATTCATCAATATGTTGCCGGCTCATGCGCCCCATCCCTCCGTTGGTCTTCGTGTTGATGCGGCAGCGCCATGGCCGGAATGCGGTCCATCTGGGCCGCCAGCTGTTTTAAATACCGGGCAACCGCGGCGCGCTGCGTGCTCGCGTCTTCAATGCGATTCATTTCCTGCCGAAACGCGCCACCGCCCGGTAGCGCCTGCAAATACCACGCTATGTGCTTGCGCGCACTGCGCACGCCAGCGGCTTCACCGTAGAGGCTGTAATGGTCATCGAGATGCGCTAGCAACAAGCGTTCTAGTTCGGCAACCAAGGGCGGTGCCAGGTGCTGGCCCGTCTCCAGGAAATGTCCCACCTCTCGAAAAATCCACGGCCGTCCTTGGGCGGCGCGCCCGATCATCAAAGCGTCGGCCCCGGTTTCCAGTAGCACTTGTCGCGCCTTTTCCGGCGAATCGATGTCACCGTTGGCAACGACAGGAATCTGCACTGCCCGCTTGACGGCCGCCACCGTCGAATACTCTGCGGCGCCTCGGTAGCCCTGCTCCCGCGTGCGGCCGTGAACGGTCAGCATCGAGATGCCAGCCGACTCAAACCGCCTTGCCAGCGTCTCGGCGTTCTTCTGCTCGTTGCTCCAGCCGGTGCGCATCTTCAGTGTGACGGGCACGCCATGCGGTGTGCAGGCATGCACCACGGCCGCCGCGATGGATTCAGCCAGAGCCTCGTCTTGCATCAGCGCGGAACCCGCCCATTTGTTGCACACTTTTTTTGCGGGACATCCCATGTTGATGTCGATGACTTGCGCGCCGCGCTGGATGTTGTGCACCGCGGCCTCCGCCATCATGGGGGCGTCGGTGCCAGCAATTTGCACGGCAATCGGGCCGGATTCGCCTGTGTGGTCAGCGCGCCGGGAGGTTTTAAGGCTGTCCCAAAGATCGCGCCGTGACGTGACCATTTCGCTGACCGCATAGCCCGCGCCCAACGACTTGCAAAGCTTTCGGAATGGTCTATCGGTGACGCCCGCCATTGGTGCCACAAAAAGTCGATTGGGCAGCAAAAAGGGGCCAAGAAGCATGGGGCGGGCGTTGCACGGGAAGGGAGGCGCGATTGTAGCTGCCTGAATTTTCATCACCGCTGCACGTACGAAGGCATAGGCCATCCGCGCCGCACAAACTGCAGGTCCACGCCCGCATACGTCTTTAGCGGGATGCGATCTGGCGATGCGCGGAACTTCGATTGAGGTAAACCAACCCGCCAGACGCCGTGGCCTGCAACCAGTGCGTTTGCAACGCGTTTTGCAGCCAGCTGCGGTTGAAGAGAACATCGGGGGACAACGTGAACGCATCTTCCGCACGAACGGAGCCGATAGTCGCATCACCTGTATCCACCGCTTCTCCGTCCGCCAACGGGCCCCGCAGCACTTGGCTGGCCCGCTCGGAATCCACCACAACCAAACTGACCGTCACTGCATAGGAATTGTGTTCGCACTGCGACGCCGGCCGTAACCCGCTAGAACCAAGAAAGTCGGTAAGGGATGCCCACTCGTTACTGGACGTGGCGCGTGAGCCGCAGCTGTCAACACTCACTTGCACAGCGCTCACGGGCACGGCCACGAGGGCAGCCATGGCGGCCACGGCGAGGGCAAGCCGAGACCTAAGAGCGACAGCAGCGGGGAGAGCGCGGGCAGACATGACGATGGGAAACATAGGGAGACTTCTTAAGCCGCTGAACGGGTGCAGCTAACAGCCTTCAGGATACCTATGCCAGGCGGCTGGCGGCTGGAGATGACGGCGCACACTGCCGTAGGACGCTACCGCGCCCGGTCGGCGGGGCGTGTCCGCACCCCTACACTCGGTCGCCTATGGAAGTCTGGTCCACACTGCGCGAATGGTTGTTGTTACCCGAATTTGGTCTGAGCACCGTCTTCGTCATCTCTTTTATTTCAGCCACGCTGCTCCCGCTGGGATCGGAACCGGCGGTGTTCGGCCTCATTAAGCTCAATCCATCCCTGTTCTGGCCAGCAATTTTGGTTGCTACCCTCGGCAACACGTTGGGAGGCGGTGCCAGCTGGTGGATGGGGATGGGCGCACACAAGGCGGTGGACAAGGCCCGCGGCAAACAGCCAGATGCCCGTGCGTTGGTGTGGCTTAAGCGCTTTGGCCCGCGGGCCTGCTTGCTGAGCTGGCTGCCCTTTGTAGGGGACCCGCTATGCGCCGTGGCTGGCTGGCTGCGAATGCCGTTCTGGCCCTGCTTTTTTTACATGGCGATTGGCAAGTTTCTGCGCTATCTCGCGATGACCACCGCCCTGTTGGCCGTCGCTTCTAAATGAATCGCGCCTGCATTCACTGACCCGCTCACCCAGCGATCAAGCCATGCTTCTGCGGGTTCCCACAAGGCCTGCTTCTTCGGCCAGCATGATGGCGACCTCCTCATCTTCGTACTGCATCAAGTTAGACCCTTCTCCGGCAGCCTCTGCTTGCTCAAAAGCCACGGGTTCTTGAACCACTACTTGATTGCGCCCGCCCTCCTTGGCGAGGTATGTTGCCGTGTCGGCGCGGGAGAAAAACTCCAGCACGGATTCGCCAGACACATATTGAGTCACGCCGACAGACACTGTCACACGGCAGTGCATGTCGTTCGGCCAAACATGCGCCTCCACCTGAGCGCGCACACGCTCGCACGTGTTGAGTGCGGGCAGCAGAGACGTACCGGGGAAGATCAACAAAAATTCTTCGCCGCCATAGCGCCCGAAAATGTCATCGTCCCGAACCGCTTGCTGTGCC
Organism: Burkholderiales bacterium; assembly: GCA_038235025.1. Lineage (GTDB taxonomy): Bacteria > Pseudomonadota > Gammaproteobacteria > Burkholderiales > Burkholderiaceae_C > Simplicispira. The sequence goes on along the minus strand of JBBSUJ010000017.1, from coordinate 36,837 downwards.
ACGCGTGAGAACACTCGCAACACCTCGTCACCACCCAGATGCCCCATCTCGTCGTTGATGCGCTTGAAATGGTCGAGATCCAAAATGGCAATGCAAAGGGGAATGTTCAGGTCGTCAGCCAGTTGTTTCTGCTCTTCCAACGCTTGGACGATAAAGCGCCGGTTGTAGCAACCTAACAGGGCGTCGCGCTCGGCGTCCGCCTCAATCGTTCGAATTTTCTTGTCCGCCTTGTTGAGAATGCGGTGCAACAACGAAGCTTTTCCCGTCAAGTAAACAAACCCGGGCAATGAAAGCGCCAATGCCGCAAAGTGCATGGCCTCCAAACGCAAAAGTTCGATGTTGTTTTGTTCGAAATAATGCGCAGCGATGATGACCAGGTAGGTCAATAGCACGCAGGCCGCCAGCACAAACGACGTGTTGCGCGGAATTCGATACATGCCATATGCAAAGGCGACAAACGTGAACGGGGCAAGCAGTATCTGAGCAGCTGGGGCCAGATAGACCACCAGCAGCATGATGCCCAGCGCTGCGGCCATGATAGGAACTTTGAGCCGTTTTTCCGTGCGCGCGCGGTGCAAGCCGGTCTTGAAAACCAGCATGAACCCTCCCGCGACCAAGCAAGCCACTCCGAAAGCGATCAGCAAGGTCTGCCAATCCATGACGCCCAGGACTGCAAAAACCAAGGCGGCCAAGCTGTACCCGGCCAGCAGTAGCAGGGCGATTACCCACTTCTGGCTGGCGGGTCCCGTTCGGCGCAAACGCCGGACATCGGACTGCCGACGTGACTGGTGCGTAGCGAAGTCTGCCGAATCTTCAAAACCCGAAGCGCTCGCCGCGCTGAAGTTCATGTCTTCGCTGTGGGCAAAACCAGATTGCCCACGGGAAGAAAACAAAGACAAGAAGGAAAATACACCCATGATCAGAAGCGTGATGCTTTCAGTGAATCGGTGAATCGGGACTGACGGCCTCGAAAACAAGCTGTTTCGCGCATTTTCCGGTCGTCGCCGTGGCAGTCCTAAGATAACAGGAAATAGCCAAAACAAACCATTTGTTACTTTCTCGCGCCTTCTTAAAATTTAGGCCTGCAGAAGCTGTGCGCTATTCACAAAGGCCTCAGACGTTGAACAGGAAATTGAGGACGTCTCCATCACGGACCACGTACTCTTTGCCTTCAGCACGCATCTTGCCCGCGTCTTTGGCCCCCTGCTCTCCAGAGAACGTCAAAAAGTCCTCGTATCCGATGGTCTGCGCGCGGATAAACCCACGCTCAAAATCTCCGTGAATCACACCGGCTGCCTGTGGCGCAGTCGCCCCAATACGGATCGTCCAGGCACGCACCTCTTTCACACCCGCAGTGAAATATGTTTGGAGCCCAAGCAACTTGAAAGCGCCACGAACCAACCGGGCAAGCCCGGGCTCTGTCTGTCCCATCTCAGCCAGAAACATATCGCGATCTTCGTCCGTCATCTCAGACATTTCAGCCTCCATCTTTGCGCAGATGGCAACGACAGGGGCGTTCTGACTCGCCGCGTACTCGGTCAGGCGATCCAAGAACGGATTGTTCTCAAATCCGTCATCGCTCACGTTGCCCACGAACATCGCTGGCTTGGCGGTGATCAGGCACAGTGATTTAAGCAAAGGCTCATCTTCCTTTGAGACGTCCACGCTTCGAGCAGGTTTCCCCTCATTCAGAGCCGCCTGAATACGGGTCAACAAGGCGACAAGCTTGGCGGCCTCTTTGTCATTACCCGATCTGGCAGCCTTGGTATGGCGATGAAGCGCCTTATCCACGGTGGTCAAGTCTGCAAGACACAGTTCGGTCTGAATCACCTCAATGTCTGAAATGGGATCCACGCGGCCGGCCACGTGGATGACGTTCTCATCCTCAAAGCAGCGGACCACATTGACGATAGCGTCGGTCTCGCGGATGTGCGCGAGAAACTGGTTGCCCAGTCCTTCACCTTGGCTCGCGCCAGCCACCAGACCCGCGATATCGACAAACTCCACGATGGCAGGCACGATGCGTTCGGGTGACACGATCTTCGCAATCTCCTTTAAGCGTGGGTCCGGTACTTCCACCACGCCCACATTGGGTTCAATCGTGCAGAAAGGATAGTTCTCAGCCGCGATGCCCGCTTTGGTCAGCGCATTAAAGAGGGTGGATTTGCCGACGTTGGGCAAGCCCACGATGCCGCATTGGAGGCTCATATTCAATCCTGGTGAAGAAATCCGGACGCGTTTTCAACGCTGCCTGCGGGTTCTGTGGTGGGTGCTAATGTTGTGCTTCAGGTGAGACTGCGGTCAGAAATTGCCGCAGTCTGCGCTGGTGCAATACCGCGACGCCCAATATCCTTGCATTTTAGCGGGGCCACCTCGCGCGCCGACAACAGTGCAGAGCGGCTTCTACAATGCTTGGATGGCTAAGGCATACGACATTTGTATTCTCGGTTCCGGCATCGTCGGACAAAGTCTGGCACTTTTATTGGCCAAGGGCCATTTGCGAGTGGCCTTGGTAGGCAAGACGGTGGCATCAGACCACGGGCACACCGATGTGCGCGCCTACGCGCTCAACACTGCCTCCCGCAGTCTGCTGCAATCTTTGCGTTGCTGGCCGGACGACGCACACATCACCCCTGTTTTGAAAATGAAGGTTGAAGGTGACCAAGGCGGATCTGTGCACTTTGACGCCATTTCTCAGCACACGTCGGCGTTGGCGTGGATTGCAGATGTTCCGGCTTTGGAAGCACGCCTGCGCGATGCACTGCGTTACCAATCGGGTGTGGAGCTGGTGCAGGAGGCGGTAGACGCTCCCTTGACCGTTGTTTGTGAAGGTCGCGCCAGCCGCACCCGAACCGAGTTCGGCGTGGAGTTTGATACCACCTCTTACCACCAGACCGCTATCGCGACGCGCGTTGTCGCGGCAACGCAGCATGCGCAAGTTGCGCGTCAATGGTTTTCTAAAGACGACATCATTGCCTTATTACCCCTTGGTGGCGTGGATGGCCGGGAGATGGCGGTGGTGTGGTCGACATCGCCAGCGCGGGTCACCGAGCTGCTGGCACAAGACGAGTCGAATTTCACACGGCGCTTAGAAGAGGCGACGCATCAAACACCGGAATCTCTCGCGCTCCAGGGAGAGCGCTGTGCATGGCCCCTCCAATTGACCCAGGCCCAGCGCTGGTGTGGTGCGATGCCCGCGAGCGGAAAAAATGACGGCGACCGTGCTCCGCGCTCGTGGGTGCTGGCCGGAGACGCGGCTCACACCGTTCACCCGCTGGCGGGTCAAGGCCTCAATCTGGGCCTCGGCGATGCACAAGCGCTAGCGCGTGCACTGCACAACCGCGGCGCATGGCAAAGTGTTGCTGAACAGCGCACCCTGCGCAGCTACGAACGCGAGCGCAAGACTGCGTTGGCTCCAATGCGCATGAGCACCGATTCCTTGGCACGTATGTTCGCAAGCCCGCTGTCAACCCTGCAATCGGTGCGCAATTGGGGCATGCGAGGCTTTGAGATGAGTGGGCCTTTCAAACACTGGATGGCTCGGCAGGCCATGAACATTCCGTCAGATCACCCACTTGGACACACAAATGAGGCCTACCGCACATGAATTTCTTTAAATGTCTGGCCGCAAGCTGCGTGTTGCTGTTTTCCATTCAAGCAGGCGCTCAGGAAGCAACTATTCGCAAAGCCCTGGCAAAACGCATCCCGCAGCTGGACACGCCGGACGAAGTGCGCGCCTCTCCAATGAAAGGGCTTTATGAGGTGCGCATAGGGACTGACCTGTTCTACACCGACGCGCGAGGCAACTATCTGATCCAGGGCGAACTGATCGACACCAAAGCGCGCAGGAACTTAACAGAAGACCGTATCGCCAAGCTGACTGCGGTCGAGTTCAAAGCATTGCCCCTCGCAGATGCATTCACGGTGGTGCGCGGAGATGGCAAGCGCCAACTGGCTGTTTTCGAGGATCCCAATTGCGGTTACTGCAAACGGTTCGAGCGCGATTTGCAGAAGATAGACAACGTCACCATCCACACCTTTCTCTACCCTATCCTGAGTCCGGACTCTGCGGAGAAATCACGCAACATTTGGTGTGCCAAAGACCGCGCAGCAGCCTGGCACGAGTACATGGTCGAGGACAAAACCCCCGCCGCTGCCAGCTGCGACACGGCGGCCCTGAGACGCAATTTGGCGTTCGGTAAGCACTACAAGATCACGGGCACCCCTACGTTGATCTTTACGGATGGCACCCGTGTGCCGGGTGCCATTGACGCTGCCGAAGTCGAAAAGCGACTGGCAAAAGCCCAAATCCGAGCTGGTTCCGAGTAACTTTCTCCTACCCGCCCACAGCGGCGGCTTACGCCCTCTGCGTTTGCTGCGCCGCAGCCGATGACATGCAGTCCACCAGCCCAAATTCACTCACTCCCTTCTCTGGCGCGCGCGCTGGGGCCGGCATTCATTACTGGGTGGAAGTGCTCAACCCAGGCGCCCATCTTTTTCAGGTGCAGTTGCGTGTCGAGCTTCCACAAAGAGTCCAGGAATTGCAACTTCCTGCCTGGATACCGGGCAGTTACTTGATTCGTGAGTTTGCGCGCAACCTGCAAAACGTCTGCGCATCGCAAGCAGGCCAGACTGTGCGGTTGGTGCAAACTGACAAACACAGTTGGCAGGCCGCCTGCCAGCTGGGCGTACCTTTGTTGGTCACTTACGAGGTGTACGCGGCGGATCAGTCCGTACGGAGCGCCTTTCTGGATACCCACCGCGCCTTCTTCAACGGCACTAGCCTTTTTCTTCGCGTGGTGGGGTTTGAGAACACCACCCATACCCTTCAGTTGCAAGCACCGGCGAGCTGTCCTGACTGGCGCGTGGCTACTGCATTGCCGCCCGACGAGCCGAGCCACATCGATCAAACAGGCTGGGGCTTGTACCGAGCCAGCTGCTACGACCAGCTGGTGGACTGCCCGGTAGAAATGGGAGATTTCTGGGACACCCGTTTCGACGCTACCGGCATTCACCACCGATTTGCGGTCAGCGGCGCAGGTCCAAACTTTGATGGGGAACGCCTGCAAAGCGACGCGACAAAAATCTGTGAGTGCGTCGCTCGTTTCTGGCACCAAGACGATACGCCGGCCATCGACAACTACCTCTTCCTGTTGAATGCGGTCAGCGATGGCTATGGGGGCCTGGAGCATCGCAACAGCACTGCACTAATCGCAGCGCGTCGTGATCTTCCCCGCAGATCTGACCCCTTGGGTAACGCTTGGAAATCAGGCGATGGCTACACCACGCTGCTGGGCCTAATTAGCCATGAATACTTTCACACTTGGAACGTTAAACGCCTTCGCCCGGCGGAATTTGAGCGCTACAACTACGACCGTGAAAACTACACCGAACTGCTTTGGTTTTTTGAGGGTTTCACAAGCTACTACGACGATTTGCTGCTCGTGCGTGCGGGCCTTTTGGACGCAAGCGCCTACCTCAAACTCCTGTGCAAGACCATCAACCAAGTTTTGCAGACGCCAGGGCGCCAGATTCAAACCGTGGCCCAGGCAAGCTTTGATGCCTGGGTCAAGTACTACCGGCAAGACGAAAACACCCCCAACGCTACGGTGAGTTACTACACCAAAGGCGCACTGGTGGCGCTGTGTCTGGATTTACAACTGCGACGCGAAGGCGTGACGACGCTGGATGCTGTCATGCGTGACTTGTGGCAACGCTGCGATGGCGGTGCCATGCGAGAGATCGACGTATTGCAAGCCCTGGAGACGCTCAGCGGCCGCAGCTATGCCTCTGAACTGGCGCAGTGGGTGCATTCCACCAAGGACTTGCCTTTGGCGGAGCTGCTGGCAGCCCACGGCGTACAACTGGAAACTGACCGCCCGCAGCGCGCTCAGCAACTGGGCCTTCGCCTGACTCCCGGCGATGGCGTGCGTATCAAAGCCGTGTTGCGCGGAGGTCTGGCAGAGCAAGCCGGCATGGCTGCAGGCGACGAATGGTTAGGGATTGAGGGCTCCAGCGGTGCCTGGCGTTTGCAAAGCCTGGAAGACTTGTCGCTTTACCTCGCGCCGAAAGACACCCAAACCACCGCACTGGTGGCGCGCGACCAGAGGCTGTTGCAGTTGCCGCTATCGCTTCTGCCATCGCCAGCCGCTGGGCCGGACACGGTGCGTTTGCAAATGACCGATGAAGCGCTAACGCTGCGCTGGTTGCTGGACCAGCGCGTGTAACCACAGGTTGGCGCAGCGTGTCGTTGGTGACCTCTGCGTAGGGGCGGCCTCGATATAGTGGGCATTTGTTTATTTGCCGGAGAGAGCCATGTCCAATTCCATGATCGAAGTGCGCACAGAAGCCGAAAAGGTCGGCATCGTCACGCTCAACCGCCCCAAGCAGCTCAACGCACTCAACGACCAACTGATGAACGAGCTGGGCGAAGCTCTTCGCGCTTTTGATGCGGATGAGCGCATCGGCTGCATGGTCATTACTGGAAGCGAAAAAGCTTTTGCCGCAGGCGCCGACATCGGTGCCATGGCCAACTACAGCTTTGCCGATGCATACAAAAGCGACTACATCACCCGCAACTGGGAGGCGCTTCGCAGCGTTCGCAAACCAGTGATCGCCGCAGTCAGCGGTTTTGCGCTGGGCGGCGGCTGCGAGCTGGCGATGATGTGCGACTTCATCATCGCTGCCGACAACGCCAAGTTTGGTCAACCAGAAATCAAGCTGGGTGTGATTCCCGGCGCTGGGGGTACACAGCGCCTCCCGCGCGCTGTTGGCAAAGCGAAGGCTATGGACATGGCGCTGACCGGCCGCATGATGGACGCAGAAGAGGCCGAACGCGCAGGCTTGGTCAGCCGCGTTGTCACGCTCGACAAACTACAGGATGAGGCGCTGGCTGCGGCCCTGGTGATTGCAGACTTCTCTCGCATTGCCGTGATGGCAGCCAAGGAGTCGGTTAACCGGGCCTTTGAAAGCGGCCTGGCGGATGGCGTGATGTTTGAGCGCCGCCTATTCCACGCCCTGTTCGCCACGGCGGACCAGAAGGAAGGCATGGATGCGTTTGTAAACAAGCGGAAAGCTGTTTTTACCCATCAGTAGCCCTGACAGATATAGCCGATCACCCGTTGGCGTGCGAAATTTGTTTTATAATTTTGGTCGCGGTGATATAGCTCAGTTGGTTAGAGCGCAGCATTCATAATGCTGATGTCGGTGGTTCAAGTCCACCTATCACCACCAAATATTTCCAAGCATTTGCAGGATTGATTCCCGCTTCGGCACCGCCCAACCCCTTGCAAGCATGGCTTCAAGGGGTTTTTGCTTGGTGTCGTACATTGCTTTCTTTCTCAGCCCTTGGATATCACCATGCAACGCTGCTTATTTCCCACGCCCTTTTGCGCCTCTGTGATCGCTGTAACGCGCTTTTCTGCGGTAGCTGCAGTTGCGGTCATTGCACTGGCAGGACTTGCGCAACCTCTGGTCGCTATCGCGCAGGTGCCGGACAGCTTGGGCGGCATACGCACGTTCCCGGTGCAGGCGCTTCGCGGCAAGCTGGCCATTTTGTCGACGGTCGAGGCCACCATTGATGGCAAGCCGATTCGCATGGCTCCAGGCATGCGGCTGCGAAGCCCGCAAAACTCGCTCGTCATGCTGCACATGGTGATCGACAAAGAGTACGCGGTGAACTACACCATCGAGCCCAGCACGGGCATGCTACATACCGCTTGGATTTTGAACAAAGAAGAGCTTGCCCTGCCTCGTGAAGGCAGCGGCGTAAAGCGCAATTTCTTCTTTAACAGCGACCCTACACCTCGCTGATCTGAGCCGCAGTTTCAAAGCAGCGCTGTCACGCACAGACGCGCTCCGGGCCGCAAAACGCCTATGTCCTAAGGCGCTTCGCGTTGCATCGCGTCACGTGAGAACCACCCCATGAGCAAAAAAGTCTTTATCAAAACCTTTGGCTGCCAGATGAACGAGTACGACTCGGACAAGATGGTGGATGTGATGCGCGCGGCCGAAGGCTACGAGCCCACGCAAAACGTTGAAGAAGCCGATCTGATCCTGTTCAACACCTGCTCAGTGCGCGAGAAGGCGCAAGAAAAGGTGTTTTCCGACCTGGGCCGCATACGCCACCTGAAGAAACCCGGCGTGCAAATCGGCGTGGGCGGTTGTGTGGCCAGCCAGGAAGGTGCCGAAATCATCAAACGCGCGCCCTACGTCGATATCGTGTTCGGCCCGCAAACCCTGCACCGCCTGCCACAGCTGCTGGAGCAGCGCCGCGTGCAAGCCCGCCCGCAGGTGGACATTAGCTTCCCCGAGATTGAAAAGTTCGACCACCTTCCACTGGCTCGGGTCGAGGGCGCTTCAGCCTTTGTCTCCATCATGGAAGGCTGCAGCAAATATTGCAGTTACTGCGTGGTGCCGTATACGCGCGGAGATGAGTTCAGCCGCCCGTTTGACGACGTGTTGGTGGAAGTGGCGGGCTTGGCAGACCAAGGCGTTAAAGAAATCACGCTGCTGGGCCAAAACGTCAACGCCTATCGTGGACCCATGGGTGATACGTCCGAAATTGCCGACTTTGCCTTGCTACTGGAGTACGTGGCCGAGATTCCGGGCATTGAGCGCCTGCGCTTCACCACCAGCCATCCCAATGAATTCACGCCGCGCCTGATCGACGCGTACGCCCAAATTCCCAAGCTAGCCAACCATTTGCACCTGCCGGTGCAGCATGGCAGTGACCGCATCTTGATGGCGATGAAGCGCGGCTACACCGCTATGGAATACAAAAGCACGGTACGCAAGCTGCGTGCGATTCGTCCCGACCTGGCGATGAGCAGCGACTTCATCGTCGGCTTCCCCGGCGAGACCGAAGAAGACTTTAGCAAGATGATGAAGCTGATCGATGACATTGGCTTCGACAACTCCTTCAGCTTCGTCTTCAGCCCGCGCCCTGGCACGCCCGCCGCCAATCTGCAAGACGATACGCCCGGCGACGTGAAGCTCAAGCGCCTGCACCAGTTGCAGGCCGTCATCAACGCCAACATCAAGTCCATTAGCGAGCAGCGTGTGGGCACGGTTCAGCGTATTTTGGTGGAAGGTGCATCCAAGCGCGATGCAGAAGAGTTGATGGGCCGCACCGAATGCAACCGTGTGGTGAACTTTGCGGGCTCGCAACGCTTGGTGGGGCAGATGGTGGATGTGTCCATCACTGAGACCAAGACCTTTACCTTGCGCGGCGAAGTGGTGATACGCGAGACGGTTTGAGGCGCCCGTAAAGGACCTACAGCGCTCGCTTGCTCATAAAAGATGAGCTGGTCGCGCTTGCTCTATCTTATTCTTGGAAAATTTTAGCGCTCATTCAGTTGAATTCATTGCGCGAGCAGCTCTTCTATTGAGAGCAACAGTGTGCGCACGCACTGCTAAGCACCACCTCAGTAAAAAAGCCAGCTGTTTGCTGGCTTCTTCTTTTTTGATAGCTACTAGCGCTTACTGCACAAGCGCTAGAGCCTTAAAAAACTCAACATTCAGAACGGCATACCGGGCATTTTTCCGCCGCCCATGCCCTTCATGCCGCCCATTTTCTTCATCATTTTCATCAGGCCGCCGCCCTTCATCTTTTTCATCATCCCTTGCATCTGCTCGAACTCCTTGAGCAGGCGGTTGACTTCCTGCACCTGAACGCCGGCACCACCGGCAATGCGCTTTTTGCGGGTCGCCTTGATGAGCTCAGGCCTGCGACGCTCCTTGGGCGTCATGCTCTGGATAATGCCTTCCTTGCGTTTGATGTCTTTTTCCGCGCGGTCCATGTCCACCGCGCCGGCCTTGGCGCTCAGCTCCGACGGCAACTTTTCCATCAAGCTGGACAGGCCGCCCATCTGCTTCATCTGCTGCAACTGGCCCAGAAAATCGCTCAGGTCAAAGCCATCGCCACTTTTGACTTTGGCAGCGAGCTTTTGCGCAGCTTCCATGTCGACCCCGGCCGAGACTTGCTCGACCAGCGCCACGATATCGCCCATGCCCAGAATGCGGCCGGCATGGCGCTCGGCGTCAAACACCTCCAAGCCGTCGAGTTTTTCCGACACGCCGGCAAATTTGATCGGCGCGCCAGTAATTTGGCGCACCGACAGCGCCGCACCACCGCGTGAATCGCCGTCCAATTTGGTGAGGACTATGCCGGTCAGAGGCAGGGCTTCCTTAAATGCCTTGGCGGTGTTGATCGCGTCCTGACCCTGCATGGCATCCACGACAAACAAGGTTTCCACCGGCTTGATGGCTGCGTGCAAGTCTTTGATTTCTTTCATCAAGAGCTCGTCAATTGCCAGCCGGCCGGCGGTGTCGACCAGCAGCACATCAAAGTAGTGCTTCTTGGCGTAATCGAGCGCGGCCAACGCGATGTCCAGCGGCTTCTGATCGGGAGTGCTGGGAAACCACTCGGCGCCAGCCTGCGCCGTGACGGTTTTTAGCTGCTCAATTGCGGCCGGCCGGTAGACATCGCCTGAAACAGTCAGCACTTTCTTTTTGCGCTTCTCAATGAGGTGTTTGGCCAGTTTGGCAGTGGTCGTAGTCTTGCCCGCGCCCTGCAGACCCGCCATCAAAATCACAGCCGGGGGTTGGGCGTTGAGGTTGATGTCCGACACCCCCTCGCCCATGGTCGCAGCCAGTTCGCGGCTGACGATTCCGACCAGCGCCTGCCCGGGCTTGAGCGAGCCCAGCACCTCCTGGCCGAGCGCTTTTTCCTTGACGCGCGCGATGAAGTCGCGCACCACAGGCAGGGCCACGTCGGCCTCGAGCAGCGCCATGCGCACCTCGCGCAGCATGTCCTGAACGTTGGATTCGGTAATGCGGGCTTGGCCGCGCATCTCTTTCACGAGGCGCGTGAGTTTGTCGGTAAGGGCGGAGGCCATGAAAATTCCGTGTGATCGCGCGCACTGGCGGGCGGTGTGTGGCCAAGCTGTCACCTTGGCGAAAGGTAAACTTCGCCCATGATTTTAGCCAACGCCTCTCCCGCCGACTGGCTGCTGGGAATGGCCGCTGCAGGGGCTTATGCCGTGCCCGCGGCATTTGCCTCGCGGCTGTCAGAACGCACTGCGCGTGCGTCGCTCTGGTTGGCTTGGGCGCTGCATGGCGCTTTGATCGCGCTCGACCTGCTGGGCGCGGTGCCTCGCTTCGGTTTTGCGCCGGCGCTTTCCGTCACGGCTTGGCTAGTCCTCACGGTCTATGCGATTGAGCGCCAGCGCTTCCCGCGGCTGCAGGCCCGCTGGGCCTTGGCGGGTTTGGGTGCAATAGCGGTTCTGCTGGCCCTGTTGTTTCCAGGGCAACCGCTGCACACCCAGGCATCGGCTTGGTTGCCACTGCACCTGGCTCTGGGCATATCTGCGTACGGCTTGTTTGGTGCTGCGGTGGTGCACGCCACGTTGATGACCCGCGCCGAGAAGCGGCTTCGCCTGGCAGAAGACACGCACAGCGGTGTGCCGCTCCTGACATTGGAACGGCTCACGTTCCGTTTTGTCGGGGCCGGTTTCGTGCTGCTGACAGCCACCCTGATTGCCGGTGTTTTCTTCAGTGAAGCGATTTATGGCCGCGCTTTTCACTGGGAGCACAAAGCCGTTTTTTCCATGATGTCGTGGCTGACTTTCGCTGCCCTGCTGCTGGGGCGCAGCCGATTCGGCTGGCGTGGCCGCACGGCCGTCCATCTACTGTATGCGGGTGCAGCGCTGCTGCTGCTTGCGTATGTAGGCTCTCGGTTCGCACTGGAAGTGGTGTTGGGGCGGAGCCTGTGAAATACCTGGTACTGGCTATCGTTCTGGGGTTGGCGTACCTCGTTTGGCGCAACAAACGCATCAAACGCGCTGCGCGGCAGGCAGCGCCCCGACTGCAAGCACCCCAGGAAATGCTGGCCTGCGCCACGTGCGGTGTGCATATTCCCGGCGGCGACGCGCTGATCCACCGCGGGCGAAGCTACTGCTGCGCTGACCACCAGAGCCAAGATGCCTCCTGATACCCCGGCGACCGCCGAGATCCCCCCCCTGCAAAGCATGCGCACCAGCGGCGGGCCCGACGATGTCTCTTTTCTTCGCCTGTGGCAGGGATTTTTGACCGGCCGTGCGGTGGTGGCCCTGGCGTTGCTACTGCTGCAGCTCGTGAACCAGCTGCTCAACCGCAACGCCGAGCCGGTGGTGGTGGTATGGGTCTGCGTGGTGTATCTAGGGGCGACCGTGGCACTGCGCCTGGTGGCCGGCGGCGCTGTTCCATCGCCGAAAGTGGGCACGCACTGGCTGCCATCCATTGGCGTCGATTTGCTGCTGATTGGTATTCTGCAGATTCTGCAAAACGGCGCTATGAGCTTCACGCCGCTCTTTGGCTTGCCGATCTTGATGGCCTCGGTACTGGGAACCCTTACGCTGGCGCTGGGAGCCACCGCAGCCGTTACGCTGCTGCTGCTCGCGTGGGCATGGTGGCTGGGCGACGGCAGCGGCTCAGAAATGGCCCAACGTTCGTTGCAGGCCGCACTCACCGGGACGGGCTATTTCATTGCAGCGTTTCTGATCCACCAACTGGCCGCACGGTTGATCCGCGAGCAGCGCATTGCCGAGAGCAGCCGCCTAACGGCGCGCATGCAAAGCCAGATCAGCGCCGTGGTGATTCAAAATTTGAGTGAAGGGGTGCTGGTTGTCGATGAAACATTCGCGGTGCGCACCGCCAACCCGGCGGGTTTGCAAATGCTGGGATACCAAGTAGCGCCCGCCCTGCCTTTCTCTTTGTTAGAGCAGCCCGCGTGGAGCGCACTGGCCGCACTGGCGCGGCGTAGCTTTCGGCAGGGCGCTGCGCAAGTGGCTGATGTGAACCTTATTACGGACAACCAAAGCCCCATTGGCTTGCATGTGCGCACGTGGCTGACTGCGCCCACGCAGGAAACGGTGGAACCGCAGGTTACCCGCCTGTGCGTCATGTTCCTGCACGATCTGCGGGAGATGGAGGCGCGATTGCGCACCGAAAAGCTGGCAGCGATGGGCCGCATGTCGGCGGCGGTGGCGCACGAGATTCGCAACCCGCTGGCCGCGATTGTCCAGGCCAATGCCTTGCTGGATGAGGAGCTTCACGACGCTACGCAAAAGCTGCTTTCGCAGATGATCGGCCAGAACGCCGACCGGCTCGCCCATATTGCCGAGGAAATTCTGGACATTGCCCGCGTACAAAACCAGATCGACCATGCCGCTGCGGCCACCGTGGCGCTGGACGACGCGGTTTCGATTGTTTGGAGCGATTGGCAGCGCCACGCGCCCAGTGAGCGCCGGGGCACCTTGCATTTGGGCGCAGGCAGCATGCAGGTCGAGTTCGATCCTGAACACTTGCGCCGCGTGCTAGTTAACCTGCTCGACAACGCCTTGCGTTATCGCTCGGCGGCGGGCGAGGCGCTGCAACTGCAGACCCGCATGGATGCGCCTGGTCAAGCGAGCGTGCAGGTTTGGAGCGATGGCGCGCCGCTAGACCAGTCGGTCGAGCGGCATTTGTTCGAACCCTTTTTCTCGTCCGAGAGCCGCTCCAGTGGGTTGGGCTTGTACATCTGCCGAGGCTTGTGCGAGCGCCACGGCGCCACCATCACTTACCAGCGTGCACAACGCGACCTAGCCGATGGCGAGCGCAGCGGAAACGCCTTTACGGTGCGCTTTCGCGCCACGGGCATCCGGCCGGCGCAAAATCCAAGTCTGTTTGACGCCATCGTGGTCTGATCTATGAACCCTGAGCCCGCCTCAATACTCGTTGTTGATGACGAGCCCGACTTGCGCACGCTTTACGAGCTGACCTTGCTGCGAGAGGGCTACCGCGTCGAGACTGCTGCCACCGTGGGTGAAGCCCGCGCACTACTGGAGCGCCACCGCTATGCCGCTGTCATTACCGACATGCGCCTGCCTGATGGCTTCGGCATGGAGCTTTTGCACGAGTTGCGCCAGCAGCAGCGCAGCGAGCGCTGCCTGGTTATGACCGCTTACGGATCTGCGGAAAACGCGGTGGAGGCGCTGCGAGCAGGCGCTTTTGACTATTTGACCAAACCCGTCGATCTCAAACAGTTCCGCTCGGTGGTGGCGTCTGCGGTGCAGGGAGCTGAGCTGGCGCCTATCGGTCGCGTGGACACACCGGCTCCTGCATCTGCAGCCTCCAAATCGAAATCGGTCGCCGGCACCTTGCGCAAGTCTGAAGCTGCGCTCTCTCGTATGGTGGGCGATTCAGATGCCATGCATGCGGTCAAACAGCGTGTCCTTAAAGTGGCGCGCGGCATGGCGCCGGTGTTGGTGCGCGGAGAGTCCGGTACCGGTAAGGAACTGATCGCGCGTGCCTTGCACGAAAGCAGCCAACGCGCAGACGGCCCGTGGGTGGCCGTCAATTGCGGCGCTATTCCCGAGGCGTTGCTGGAAGCCGAATTCTTCGGTGCCCGCAAAGGCTCGTACACGGGCGCCACGCAAGACCGGTTGGGCTACTTTCAGGCGGCTCAAGGCGGCACCCTGTTTCTTGATGAAATAGGCGACCTTCCGCTGGCCATGCAGTCCAAATTGCTGCGCGCCATTCAGGAGCGCGGTGTGCGGCCGCTGGGCGCTACGCAGGAAGAGTCCGTGGATGTACGCATCGTGAGCGCCACACACCGTGACCTGGCGGCAGACGTACAAAGTGGCCGGTTTCGCCAAGATTTGTACTACCGCCTCAACGTCATTGAGGTGGTCATTCCACCGCTGCGCGAACGCCGCGAAGACTTGCCCGCGCTGTGTCGCGCCTTGCTGGCCCGCATTGCCGAGGAATCAGGCACCACCGCGCCTGCGTTGACCGATGCCACGGCAAATGCCATCGCAGCGCACCCGCTCACCGGAAACGTGCGCGAGTTGGAAAACCTTTTGCACCGCGCAGTGGCGCTGGGCGACGGCGATGCGCTTTATGTAGACCGCGCAGTATCGACGGTCGGGGAGGGATCATCACTGCCTTTTCCCCCAGCGGCCTCCTCAAAGGATAGCTTCAACGCGAGCCACCCAATGATGGGGCAAGTGCCTCTGCCCCACGATTTGCAGGCCTGGCTAGACCAGCAGGAGCGCAGCATTCTCGTGCGTGCATTACAGGGCAACCACTTCAATCGCACCGCCACAGCGGCCCGGCTAGGCATCAGCCTGAGGCAAATTCGCTACCGCATCGCTCGTTTAAATATTACGGCCCCGGGTGACAGTCAAAGCAGCGACATCGACGGTGACAACTGATTTAGATGCGAGTTGGCTCGGCGGCTGGCTCCGCGCAGCGGCTGCACGCCCATCCCCGCATTTCGAGAAAAGACCCGCAACGGCCCACATTGATTTGGTAGTGGTTCACTCCATCAGCTTGCCGCCCGGTCAGTTTGGAGGGCCCGACGTAACCGCGCTTTTTCTGGGCACCCTTGACTGCGATACGCACCCGTACTACGCACGGCTACGCGGTATGCGCGTATCGGCGCATTTTTTCATCCGACGCACGGGCGAAATTCTGCAATTTGTCAACTGCGACCAGCGGGCATGGCATGCGGGCGCGTCTTCTTACCGCGGGCGCGACAACTGCAACGATGATTCGATTGGTATAGAACTCGAAGGGTTCGAAGGCGACCGCTTTGAAGCGGCGCAGTACGCAGCCCTGGGCGCTTTGTGCCGCGCTTTGAAATTGCGATACCCCCTGGCCCACATTGCGGGGCACGAGCACATCGCACCAGGGCGAAAATTCGATCCAGGCGCGGGATTCGATTGGCTGCGTCTTCACGAATCCCTCAGCGATCAAGCGTTGTCATTCCCTGAGCGGTAAAGGCCTCGCCGGGGCGGCGTCCCGGCCCCCTGCAAATGTCTCTGCGCGGAATCGGCGGCCGCCTTCAGATAGTGCGCCAACACCACAGCCGTACAAAAAGCTGAAATTACTAGATCGCAGGATTCATGCGCCCAAGCTGCCAAAAACGGCGCGAAAGCTTTGTGTGATGCGGCATCTAGCCTGTGATGCAGGCAGCACGCGGGCTAAAGCCAAACTCTGATTGAAAAATCACCTTTTCGGCTAAATACACTAGCGGTAGTGTCTTGATATCTACTAAAACACTACCTATAGTTTCATCCTGACTTCGCAGACGGACACCCTTTCGCTTGCTTCTGCTTCTATTTCAGTCAAGGACGCCATGCCATCCACCGTACGCACCGCCACACCCGCAGCAGCCTCTTATGTGCCCGCCGCCGCCTTTGAGGCCATTCAATAAACTGCAAACTTTCCTCACCACCACATCATTCGTCGCAATGGCGCCGTGGTTCCATTTGAGCCACAGAAAATCTCGGTAGCGTTGATGAAGGCGTTTTTGGCCGTGCGCGGTCCCCATGGCGCTGCCTCAGCAAGCATTCGTGAGACTGTAGAAGACCTTACCCAAAGCGTTACCCGCGCTCTGCTGCGCTCGCGGCCCAGCGGCGGCACTTTCCACATCGAGGATGTGCAGGATCAAGTTGAACTCGGCCTGATGCGGGGCGAACACCACGACGTGGCGCGCCTATGCACTCTACCGCGAGCAGCGCTCTCAGGAACGCTCGCGCCAGTCGGCTCGTGACGTCGAAGCTTCAACACCGGTTGTGCATGTCGTGCACGATGGCGAACGCATTCCGTTGGACGCAGAAAAATTGAGTGTGCTGGTTCAGGCCAGCTGCCGCGGCTTGGGCGAGCATGTATCTGCTGCGCCCATCGTGCAGGAAACGCTGCGTAACGTCTACGACGGTATCGCACTGGACGAGGTGTTCAAGGCCACCATTCTCTCCGCACGTACGCTGATCGAGAAAGATCCGGATTACAGCTACGTCACGGCTCGACTGCTGCTGCATACGATTGCCCGCGAAGTGCTCGGGCGCGGCGCGAACCTGGACGACATGGAGACAGCCTGTCGCGACGCGTTTCCAGGCTTGCTGCGTCAAGGTGTCACCCAAGGGCTGCTCGACGAGCGACTGCTGCAATTCGACCTGGAGCGCTTGGCCAGTGCGCTGAAGCCCGAGCGCGACTTGCAGTTCGATTATCTCGGCTTGCAGACGCTTTACGACCGTTATTTTCTGCACATACAGAAAAAACGCATTGAAATGCCTCAGTCATTTTTCATGCGCGTTGCTATGGGCTTGTCGCTCAACGAAGTAGACCGCGAAGCCCGGGCTATTGAGTTTTACGAGCTTCTGTCCGCGTTCGACTTCATGTCCAGCACGCCCACGCTCTTCAACAGCGGCACACAACGCTCGCAATTGTCCAGTTGCTACCTAACGACGGTTCCGGACGATCTAGACGGCATTTACGAGTCCATCAAAGAAAACGCTCTGCTGTCGAAATTTGCAGGCGGCTTGGGCAACGACTGGACCCGCGTGCGAGCACTAGGAAGCCATATCAAGGGCACCAACGGCGAATCACAAGGTGTAGTCCCGTTTCCCAAAGTAGTTAACGACACAGCAGTCGCCGTCAACCAGGGCGGCAAGCGCAAAGGCGCTGTTTGCGCCTACCTCGAATCGTGGCATCTGGATGTAGAAGAGTTCCTGGAATTGCGCAAAAACACGGGCGATGATCGCCGCCGTACGCACGACATGAACACGGCCAACTGGATTCCTGACCTGTTCATGCGCCGTGTTGTAGAGAAAGGCCGCTGGACCCTGTTCTCTCCGTCCGATGTAGCGGATCTCCACGACCGCTTCGGCATTGATTTTGAACACGCTTACGTCGCCTACGAAGAAAAAGCGCAGCGCGGCGAGATCACGCACAGCAAGTCCGTTGAGGCTACTGACCTATGGCGCAAGATGCTCACCATGCTTTTTGAAACCGGGCACCCTTGGATCACGTTCAAGGATGCCTGCAATGTGCGGTCTCCGCAGCAGCACGCGGGCGTCGTGCACTCGAGCAACCTGTGCACTGAAATCACGCTCAACACCAGCGATCAAGAAACCGCCGTCTGCAACCTCGGCTCGGTCAACTTGCTCAACCACTTGAGCACAGATACCGAAGGGTACGTAACGCTTGATCAGGCCAAACTGAGACGTACCGTGTCCACCGCGATGCGCATGCTCGATAACGTTATCGACATCAATTACTACGCGGTCAAAAAAGCACGCGACTCTAACCTGCGCCATCGTCCTGTGGGTTTGGGCATGATGGGTTTTCAGGATGCTCTGTACGCACTACGTATTCCCTACGCTTCACAAGAAGCGGTCGACTTTGCCGATAGTTCTGCGGAAGCGCTCGCATACTTCGCTTATGAAGCGTCCAGCGATCTGGCTGTGGAACGTGGTCGTTACAGCAGTTTCAAGGGCTCGCTCTGGGACCGAGGAATCCTTCCACTCGACACATTGGACCTTCTGGCGCAAGAGCGCGGCGGGTATGTGGAAGTGGATCGTTCCAGCCGGCTTGACTGGGATGCACTGCGTAGCAAGATTGCCCGCCAGGGCATGCGCAACTCCAACTGCGTGGCCATTGCGCCCACAGCGACTATTTCCAACATCGTGGGCGTAGACGCATCAATAGAGCCCTGCTTTGGCAACCTTTCCGTCAAGTCCAATCTGTCGGGCGAATTCACCGTGATCAACCACGGCCTCGTGCAAGACCTCAAAAATGCTGGCATTTGGGATGACGTGATGCTCATGGACCTCAAACATTTCAAAGGCTCTTTGCAGTCGATTGACCGCGTGCCGCGCGAAATCAAGTCTTTGTATTCCAACGCCTTTGAAGTACCGCCGCAATGGCTTGTAGAAGCCGCCGCACGTCGACAGAAATGGATCGATCAAGGGCAGAGCCTCAACATTTATATGGCGGGTGCGTCCGGCAAGACGCTGGATGAAACCTACAAGCTCGCTTGGGTGCGCGGTCTCAAAACCACGTACCACCTTCGAACGCAGTCTGCCACGCACGTCGAGATGAGCACGGTGCATTCGCGCCACCACAACGCTGTGGACAGCCAGATGCAAGAGCCGCCATCAAATGCCGCTGCGCTCACGTTGCCAGCGACCGATGTGAAGTTCTGTTCTATCGACATCCCTGACTGCGAAGCCTGCCAATAGGCATTTCAACTGTAGCTGTCTGCTTTCAAAGCCCATGCGTCGGAAAACGACATGTGCTGTGAAGCAACACAAACCGCGTCGCGCCGCGTTTGCGCGCTTTTCATTTCGGAGCGGTGCTCTCATAATGCGAGCACTGGAAAAACCATGCTGACCTGGGACGAAAAAGTCACACCTCTTTCGCAAACTTCAACGGATCGCGCTGCGCACACCGCAATGCAGTCAGCTCTACCGACGCCGGCATCCGCACCCACCGGTTCGATGTCCGGCAATTCTGACGCGTCGGTCGCCGCTGCGCAGCCCGCGCAGGCGCGCCGCGTAAACGCCAGCGACAAACGCATCATCAACGGTAAGACCGACGTTAATCAACTGGTGCCATTCAAGTACAACTGGGCTTGGGACAAATATCTCGCCAGCTGCGCCAACCACTGGATGCCTCAAGAGGTCAACATGACCCGCGACATCGCGTTGTGGCGCGACCCTAACGGACTTACGGAAGACGAGCGCCGCATCGTCAAACGTAACCTCGGTTTCTTCGTAACTGCCGACTCGTTGGCGGCCAACAATATTGTGCTCGGCACCTACCGACACATCACGGCTCCGGAATACCGCCAGTTTCTTTTGCGCCAAGCATTTGAGGAAGCAATCCACACTCACGCTTACCAGTACATCGTGGAGTCGCTGGGGCTAGATGAGAGCGAAATTTTCAACGCTTATAACGAGATTCCCTCTATCCGCGACAAGGACGAGTTCCTGATCCCATACATTGACGTGATCATGAACCCGTCGTTCAACACTGGCACTCCGGAGAACGATCAAGCGCTGCTGAAATCGATGATCGTCTTTGCATGCTTGATGGAGGGCCTCTTCTTTTACGTCGGATTCGCGCAAATCCTGGCGCTTGGCCGCCAGAACAAGATGACTGGTGCCGCAGAGCAATACCAGTACATCTTGCGCGACGAATCCATGCACTGCAATTTCGGCATCGATTTGGTCAACACCATCAAGCTTGAAAACCCGCACCTCTGGACGCCCGCGTTCAAGGAAGAAATTGAAGCACTCTTCCGCAAAGCGGTAGAGCTTGAATATCGCTATGCAGAAGACACAATGCCGCGCGGCGTGTTGGGAATGAACGCGTCCATGTTCAAAGGCTATCTGCGCTACATCGCAAATCGCCGAGCCTCACAAATCGGGTTAGATGCCTTGTTTCCGCACGAGGAAAATCCTTTTCCTTGGATGAGCGAAATGATCGACTTGAAGAAAGAGCGTAATTTCTTCGAAACCCGCGTTATTGAATACCAATCGGGAGGCACGCTGGCTTGGGATTGACCAGACCGTTGCCATCTGCCTTCATCGATGAACATGTCCCCTACTCTCCCCCCGCACGGCCAGTTTCAGCAGCGGGCGGAGCACTCCCTATTCAGGACCTGGCGCGTCGCGACAGGTCTTTTGAATCTCTCCGTGTCCCAAGCAGGCGTGGAGTGTTCTTTGCTCATTGACTCCAGGAGAACATGATGGCAACTGCGAAGAAGCCGGCCGCCAAGGCCGCAAAACCTGTAAAGAAAGCTACGCCTGCCAAGACCGTGGCAGCCAAAAATATGGTGCCACCCAAGGCAGTAGCGAAAAAGGCCGCTCCGGCCAAGAAGGCCATGTCCGCTAAGAATCCAGTCGTGGCGGCGAAAAAGCCGGTCACTCAAAAGGCTGTAGCGGCCAAGAAGCCAGTCGTAAAAGTTGCGGCTAAAAAAGCTATGCCAGCCAAGAAGGCTGTAGTAGCCAAAAAGCCGGTAACGCCTAAAACCGCAGTGAAGAAAGCTGCAGCGACCAAAAAGGCCGCGCCCAAGAAGTCGGCGGCCTCTAAGAAAGCTGTGCCTGCAAAAAAGGCGACTGCGGTGAAAAAAATCGTGCCCGCTAAGAAATCTGCGCCGGTAAAAAAAGCGGTAGCGGCGAAGAAGCCCATAGCAAAAAAGGCAGCTACCTCCAAAAACGCAGTTCCTGCCAAGGCAGTTGTAAAAGCGGCTCCTGCAAAGACGACGCCTGCAAAGGCGGCTGTAAAAAATACAGCGTCGAAGAATCTTGCTGCGAAAAAACCCTCGGCAAAACCAACCGCTGCGCCACAAACCAAAATCAACACGCAGGCGGCTTGGCCGTTTCCTACGGGTTCAAAACCCTAACGCGAATCTTTCATCGCACACACCGGCGCTCTGCGCCGGTTTTTTTCGTCTGCTAAGCGGGGCATGTCGTCAAGGCTGGAAATCCAGCTGATAGTTTTGTGGCCCTCTCGTGGAAATCTTGGCAGCGCCCATGCGGTTTCCAAGCTCAGCACAGCGCATCAGTGGCCATCCACGCTCCAAGCCAAACAACAGAGCTCCGCGCCAAGCATCGCCGCATCCGGTAGGGTCAAGCACTTCCGCTAGAGGTGCCACCGGCACTCTGGTCGATGCGCCGTCGATCCATACATCGCTGCCTTCAGCGCCCAACGTCACCACCAACCCCTTTACTTTCCGGGACAGCTCTTCCAACGTCCAACCAGTTCGATCGCACAACATGCGCGCCTCATAGTCGTTGACCGTCACCCAGTCTGCCAACGCGATAAACTGCGCCAACTCGCCTCCAGAAAACATGGGCAAGCCCTGCCCTGGATCGAAAACGAAAGGTATCTTTGCAGCGTGTAGCTGCGCGGAATGCTCAAGCATAGCGTCGCGTCCGTCGGGAGCAATAATGGCAATGTTTATTCCCTGCGTGGCCTCCCCTTCGATTCGGGTCCGATGCGCCTGCGTCATCGCACCCGGGTGAAATGCTGTGATCTGGTTGTTGTCTTGGTCGGTCATTATCATGGCCTGCGCCGTATACGCATCTGGAATTTGGCGTACGAACTGGGTACTGATACCAAGTGCTCTAAGGCGATCGAGGTAATCATCTCCGTCGCTGCCCAGCGCGGCCATTGGCATCGGGTCGCCGCCCAAAAGCTTCAAGCTGTAAGCAATGTTTCCGGCGCAACCACCGAAGTCGCGCCGAAGCGAGGGAACCAGAAAAGACACATTGAGAATATGCAGTTGCTCCGGCAATATCTGTTGACCGAACTGGCCCTCGAAATTCATGATGGTGTCAAACGCAAGGGAACCGCAGATCAGGGCAGACATGAAAACCAATCAAATCGTAAGAGGCAGCGCCTCATTGGGGATAAAAAGCCAGTACCCGGTAGCCAGCAATGCGGGCGATTCCAGGGCCGACAGAAATGGTGCTCGTCGCACTCCACTCCTGACTTGGCTGCAAGGTATCGGGCATGGACAACTCGGCCGCTAAGAGCACGCGCCGGATGACGGTCTGATCCTGCAGATCGGTCAGGGTTAGCTCAATTGCAGGTGCTTCGACATCGAAGTTTGAACTGTTGCGCAGAGTCAAGGAGAACTGGTATTTTTCACCCTGAATCCGATTGAAGGAAGAGCCCTCTACAAACACAGAGGCGATGTCCCGGTGCGGTGCGATCACGCAGCGCAGCAAATCACAGCTTGCAACGAGCGCACTGCGTACTGCCGGAAACGCCACCGAAAGTAAATCCCGGTTGTGTAAAGCGCCCTGAAAAATCAGGAGCAGCACCAGTACCGTAGCTGACAACCACAGCGTCATCCGGACCCGCAGTCCGGACCAAAATGCAATGCTACGGGCCCTTCGCACGAACGCCAAGCCTTCATGTTCTGCGTTTATTTCACGAGCCAGTGCCTTTTCCTCAGGATAAAGGTCCGTCGCATCAGCGCCTTCGGGCATCAGCGCATCAAAAGAAGCGTTATCGGTATCCAGCATCTGCCAGTCCGACGGACTGTGCGGGGGAAGTCTTGAATTTTGTTCCGCTTCTAAATGCGTATTTTTGTTTGTCGTCAGGCCAGACGCGGGAGTCCTGCCGGCGTCAACTTCAGATTCAAATTCAGATTCAGCTAGCGGTACCGGTGGTGGTGACTTCAGCATCGCACCATTACTCGGCAGACCAAGCGGCGAAGCAGAGTGATGCGCTCGGGCCTGTCCCTGCCAGTCGGTGAACTCGGCAATGAAATCTGCCAAGTCAGGTTCCGGGGCATCTTCTGAATAAGGCGAGATCAGCGCAGGTGATTTGCCCGAACGGTGCGGCACCGTGGACAAGTCTTCATCTGGAGATTCAGGAAACAGTGCCCACCCACTTTCGTCCTCCTCGTTGACCGATCCGGGTAACTCATACCCGCGCATGGGCACAGGCTTTCTCTCAAGGGCGCGGGCCTCTTCCTCGGTTTTAGCCGACTCACTGCGTGCTTTTTCAGCCACTTCGCCGGACAAGACTGCCGGATTCCCGCCTACCACGACATCCCGCTCGGGGTGTACTGAGACTTGCTCAGGATTTCGTCTAACCGCCGGCCCATCGGAGAAGGCGTGCAGAGTGTCCCACCGGGGATCCAGCGGAACAGAGTTACCGAGCGAAGGAAACGCCGCAAGCGAGGGCGATTCTGAAGACAAAAAACCATGGGCTGAAAATCTGCCGGGCGGCTCAGGGTCGTGCCAAAGCTCAGCAGGGACCGTATTTTCAAACTCCGGCTGGCCGTCTTCCTCTTGGAAACCGGGAATTGGCTCCAGCGAATCAACGAAAGGAGGCACTGTCGGAGCCTCTGGGGCAGTTTCCAACCTACCGCGGGCCTCGATAGTTGCACCCGGTCCCCCAGCGAGCTGCCATGCAGCATTCGGCGCGGCAACAGGCTGTGTCCGAGCTACCGGCGCACGCAACTGCTCCAGATTCATTTCCGGCAACATACTCTGTGAAGCTTGAGCCTCAAGAGATTCGTAAGCGTCAAAAACCAGTTGGCATTGACCGCATCGCACCCAGCCGTCAGAAATGCGCAGCTGATCCGCAACGACCTTGAACCGGGTCTGGCAGGCGGGGCATAGGGTGGTCTGGCTCATCAGGCCGATATTGTAAAAATTAGGGGGCTGATTGCCGTCAAGAAGCGGCCGTCATCAGCACCCAGCCATCCTCGCAGTCCGATACCGTCAGATTCAGCCAAGGAGCGTAAGTGTCTTTCAATTCCTGCACCTGGCGCTCCAAAATACCGGCTAGTACTAAGCTGCCGCCCGGCGCGACATGCGCGCAAAGTAGCGGTGCCAGTACTCTCAAGGGCGTTGCCAGAATATTGGCGAGGACGACGTTGTAGTACCCCTGCGCATTTTCAGGAAATCCGCTGCGAAGTGCCACGCCATTGGCGTCAGCGTTGTAACGCGTCGACTCCACCGCCGCAGGATCAATATCAACAGCATCGATTTCGGTTGCACCGAATTTTGCAGCGCCTATGGCAAGGATGCCGGAACCGCAGCCGTAATCGAGCACCCGTTTGGAACTGCCACCGCCAGCTGAAGGCTTTACATGCGAGGAAACCCAGCGCAAGCACATTCGGGTGGTGGGGTGGGTTCCGGTTCCAAAGGCAAGACCAGGATCCAAACGGATGACCACGCGTGCCTCAGCCGGCGGCTCGTGCCAAGTAGGAACGATCCAGAATTCTGGCGTGATTGAGACCGGGACGAATTGCGATTGCGTTAGCCGCACCCAATCTTGCTCGGCAAGTGCGGAAGAACCCAATACTTCACAGCCGGCAAAAAAGTCCTGCGCTTGCAGGATATCCAGTGCGCCCTGGGCCACGGCCCCATCAGCAAAGAGTGCGACCACACGGCTACGCTGCCAAGCATTGCGAGGCGCTGGCATTCCAGGCTCGCCAAACAGCGCTTGCTCTGCATCGGTATGGGCGTCCGCGTCTTCCACCGAGATGCTGAGCGCATCCAGCGCCTCAAGCGCTTCAGATACCGGATCGACCTGCTCCTGTGGACAGGCAAGACTCACTTCATGCATGGTCATATCCGCCGTAGATTCGCGCGTGTCAGCGCTGACGCTGCGACAGCCATTGCTCTAGATAATGAATATTGGTGCCGCCAGTCACAAAGCTTGCATCAACCATTAGTTCGCGGTGCAGAGGCACATTGGTGTTAATGCCTTCAATCACGGTTTCTGAAAGCGCAGTACGCATGCGTGCCAACGCTTGCTCCCGCGTGTCGCCATGCACGATGAGCTTGCCAATCATGGAGTCGTAATTGGGCGGCACGTAGTAGTTGGTGTAGATGTGTGAGTCGACCCGCACACCTGGACCCCCTGGCGCGTGCCATGTCGTGATGCGACCGGGCGAAGGAATGAACTTGTAGGCATCTTCCGCATTGATGCGGCACTCAATGGCGTGGCCGCGGATCTCAATCTGGCGCTGCGTGAAGGGTAACTTTTCACCAGCTGCCACCATGATCTGCGTGCGCACGATGTCCACACCCGTCACCCACTCCGTCACCGGATGCTCCACCTGCACGCGGGTATTCATTTCAATGAAATAGAACTCGCCGTCTTCGTACAGAAACTCAAATGTTCCGGCCCCGCGATAACCAATTTTCTTGACCGCAGCGACGCAGCGCTCGCCAATACGTTCGATCAGTTTGCGGGGAATTCCCGGCGCGGGAGCTTCCTCAATTACCTTCTGGTGGCGGCGTTGCATGGAGCAATCGCGCTCGCCCAGATACACAGCGTTTCGGTGTTTGTCGGCCAGTATCTGGATTTCGATGTGACGTGGGTTCTGGAGAAATTTCTCCATGTACACCGCAGGATTGCCAAACGCTGCGCCCGCTTCGGCTTTGGTCATCTGCACCGCATTCACCAGCGCCGCCTCGGTGTGGACCACGCGCATACCGCGCCCGCCACCACCACCCGCCGCCTTGATGATGACGGGGTAGCCCACGCCCTTGGCAATACGGCGAATCTGCACCGGGTCTTCAGGCAACTCGCCCTCGGAACCGGGAACACAAGGCACACCGGCCTTGATCATGGCCTGCTTGGCCGAAACCTTGTCCCCCATGATGCGAATCGACTCAGGGCTTGGGCCAATGAATTGGAAGCCGCTTTTCTCGACCCGTTCTGCAAAATCGGCGTTTTCTGACAAAAATCCGTAACCTGGATGAATGGCTTCGGCGTCCGTAACTTCGGCGGCCGAGATGATCGCCGGCATATTAAGGTAGCTCAGCGTTGACGGCGCCGGGCCAATGCACACGGCCTCTTCGGCAAGTTTTACGTATTTGGCATCGCGGTCGGCTTCTGAATAGACCATGACCGCTTTGATGCCGAGCTCTGAACAAGCGCGCTGAATGCGCAGGGCGATTTCGCCCCTGTTGGCAACCAAAATTTTCTTAAACATAGGCGCCCTTTCGGCTCGCAGCCGCTGCGTGTTGGCTCATCGGCCGATTACTCAATGACGAACAACGGCTGGCCGTATTCCACAGCTTGTCCGTTTTCACCCAGGATGCGCGCCACGGTGCCGGATTTGTCGGCTTCGATCTCGTTAAGGATCTTCATGGCTTCGATGATGCAAATGGTCTCCCCTTCTTTGACCACGCTACCGATCTCCACAAAAGACTTGGCACCGGGACTGGAGGCCCGGTAGAAGGTACCCACCATAGGGGACTTGACCGTGTGGCCTTCTGGTTCTTGAGGCGCGGGGGCTGGCACCGGCAGGCCCGTAACGGGCGACGCAGCAGGAGCTTGCTGCAGGGCCGCAGGCTGGGGTGGGGCAAACTGGGGTGCTACCGACCCGCCACTTTTGACGATTCTTACCTTGCCTTCAGCCTCGGTGATTTCTAATTCCGAGACATTGGATTCAGACACAAGGTCGATCAGGGTTTTGAGTTTTCGCAGATCCATGGGCACTCCAGCGGCTGATTCAGAACAGTGCCGGAATTTAACCGAAATTCACGCAATCACACGCTTCGCAATCTATTTAGCTGCAACTTTCCACAAAAGCAGGCATCTAGTTTTGTGGTAGCAGGGCGAAATTAGGCCATTTCAGACGCCCATTTCGCTAGGTCCTCGGGATGGACCTGGCCCATTTTACGGGCTCGAACCCTACCACCTGCGTCATAGACCACGGTGAACGGCAGACCGCCGGTGAGATTACCAAGCGCGCGCGCCAGCTCCGTCCCCTCCAGCCCCGCCATACCGATGGGATATGCAACCGGTGTACGTTCGAGGAACTTTCTAACCGCTGACGGTTGGTCCACCGCCAAACCCAGCACTTGCCAGCCCTGTGCTTGGCGCTCACTGAAAAAAGCGCTAAGCATTGGCATTTCAGCCACGCATGGCGGACACCATGTCGCCCAGAAATTGAGCAGCAAAGGCTTGCCGACAAACGCAGCGGCCTGCACCTGCGCTTGCGCACTATCTGGCGTGTCGAACACCTTTTCAAAAAATGCGGTGTCTGTCATGTGCGCGTCCTGGGCAACATGCGGCTGAAAACGCCACCAAGCCCAACCGGCACCTGCAGCCGCCGCGACAGCCCCCACACCCCCGTACAAAGCGCGTCGGCGGGACGCGCTGACAGCGAGTTGAGAGTGGCCTGCCTCTACGGACACGTCGGTCTTGCGAAACCCGGCAGACTCACGATCTGCGGCTCGGTCATCTACAGGGTCTGTCAACAGCGTTCTCCAGTAAAAGGGCGCGCACCGCAGCGGTATCGCCGCGCGGGCTGCGGCCGTCACTGCCAGCGCGCAAAGCACCGCGTAAATCGTCAAGGTCGTAAACCAGCACATGCACGCTCACCCTCTCGGTGTGCGTTGCCCCGGTGTTGAGGGGTGCCGCCACGATCGTCAGCACGTCCACAGGTCGCCCATGCAAGCCGCGCACCGTGGCCGTGTCGTACTGCACACCCCGGTCAATCAGCGTCAATTCGGCCGCCTTGGAGTCGTCGCAGAACAGTTGCAGGTAAATATCGGAATGCTGAGTCGCAGTGCCGTTCCAAACCGCACCACTCAGATGCGGCCGAAAGGCCTGCAGGCGCTCCATCCACACAATCGCCAGCTTACGAAGGGCGTGCAATTCGGCGGGCTGCGTATCGGCGCAGAACAGGGCAATGTGCTCGCGAATGGCTTCGTCCAGCAGGGCATTGTCCGGAAGCGGCGTTCTGGGCGGGGCGCCCAATTCGTCGCGCGCCTGACGCTTGGCGCGTCCGCGGTCGGCACCCTCTTCTACGACCAGCCGGGCGGCCGTCCTGGCAATTTCAAGAGCGAGATTGTTTTCAAATGCAAACACGCCCACATTGTCGCCCGGTATTTCTCCCGGTGGCAGCCAGGGGTGTTTGTCGCAAGAAGGGCAAGTTCGGTCCCTAGAATCTTGGTCCATGCACATTCATATTCTGGGTATCTGCGGCACGTTCATGGGCGGTTTGGCCGCCTTAGCCCGCGAGGCCGGTCACCGCGTCACTGGCTGCGATGCAGGGGTCTACCCACCCATGAGCGACCAGCTGCGTGCTTTGGGTATCGACCTGATCGAAGGGTTTGGTGCCGAGCAAATGGCGCTGGCGCCTGACATGTATGTGGTTGGCAACATGGTGAGCCGCGCACGCTTGGCCGACGGCAGCGCCAAATTCCCGCTCATGGAGGCGATTCTGGATGCGGGTGCGCCGTACACCAGCGGGCCTCAGTGGCTCAGTGAGCACCTGCTTACCGGCCGCCATGTGATGGCGGTGGCAGGCACGCACGGAAAGACCACCACCACCTCCATGCTGGCCTGGATATTGGAGTGCGCAGGGCTCGAGCCGGGATTTCTGGTCGGCGGCGTTCCCCTGGATTTCGGGATTTCCGCGCGTTTGGGTGCTTCTACACGACCTGCGACTGCCGGCGCAGAAGGAACAACCATCGCAGCGGGCATCACCGGTGCGCCGCTGTTTGTAATTGAGGCCGACGAATACGACACCGCGTTTTTCGACAAGCGCAGCAAGTTTGTGCATTACCGGCCGCGCACTGCCGTGCTCAACAACCTGGAGTTTGACCACGCCGACATTTTTGACGACCTGCCGGCCATTGAGCGGCAGTTCCACCACCTGGTTCGCACGGTGCCCGCGCAAGGCTGCATCGTGGTCAACGGCCTGGAAGAAAGTCTGGCGCGCGTGCTCGGCGCAGGCTGCTGGAGCGCAGTTGCCAGCTTTGGCAGCATCGTGAGCGACTGGACGGCCAACGGCGAACCCACGGCGTTTGATGTGTTGCACCAAGGCAAACCGCTAGGGCGGGTGGAGTGGGCGCTCACCGGCGTTCACAACCAGCTCAACGCATTAGCGGCCATCGCCGCAGCGCACCACGTGGGCGTACCGCCGCAAGTGGCCACTGCGGCGCTAGGGCGTTTTCAAAACGTACGGCGCCGCATGGAAGTGCGCGGCGTGGCGCGCGGCATCACGGTCTACGACGACTTTGCCCACCACCCGACCGCCATTCGCACCACACTGGACGGCCTGCGCCGCAGCCTGGGTGCTGAAGCGCGCATCCTGGCGGCGTTCGAGCCGCGCAGCAACACCATGAAATTGGGCGCTATGAAGGCGCAATTGCCGTGGGCGCTGGAGTCGGCGGACTTGGTTTTTTGCCACACCGCAGGGTTGGGCTGGGACGCTGATGATGCGTTGAAATCTTTCGGCGTCGGCCCCGGCCAACGGGCACGGACGGCCGCAGATATCGACACCCTAGTCGCTCAAATTACCGCCGCTACGCGCCCGGGAGATCACATCGTGTGCATGAGCAATGGCGCGTTCGGCGGAGTGCATGAGCGGCTACTAACTGCTCTAGCTGGCACCGCTCACTGAATTCTAAATTCATAGCTGCTTACCCATACTGGATAAGCGCTGTAGGCCAATTTAGCTTGATATTCCAAGCCAATGAATGGCTCCAACCTTTGGCGCCTCTTTAGCCTTTCGACGCACCGCGCCGCGCCGCAACCGCCTGCGACAGCTCGGCCAGAGACTCCATAGACGCGTCCCAGCCCAGACAGGCATCGGTGATGCTCTGACCGTAAACCAGCGCGGACGGTAGGTCCTTGCCGGGCGTAAATTTCTGCGCGCCCGCCACCAGGTGGCTTTCAATCATCAGGCCAAACACCGACTTCGAGCCGCCGGCGACCTGCGCGGCGATGTCGCTTGCAACCACTTGCTGGCGCTCGTGCTGCTTGCTGCTGTTGGCATGGCTGCAATCGACCATCAACGTGGCGGGCAACTTGGCGGCTTCCAAGTCCTTGCAGGCGGCAGCTACGCTCGCAGCGTCGTAATTGGGCGCTTTTCCGCCGCGCAGGATTACATGACAATCTTGGTTGCCGTGGGTGTTCACGATGGCAACTTGGCCGTTCTTGTGCACCGACAAGAAGTGGTGGCCACGGCTGGCCGACTGAATGGCGTCGGTCGCAATGCGAATGTTGCCGTCGGTGCCATTCTTGAAGCCGATAGGGGCTGACAGGCCCGACGCCAGTTCCCGGTGTACTTGGCTCTCGGTGGTGCGCGCGCCAATAGCGCCCCAGCTGATCAGGTCGCCGATGTATTGGGGCGATATCACGTCCAAAAATTCGCTGCCAGCGGGCACGCCCTGACGGTTAATTTCAATTAGCAACTGGCGTGCAATGCGCAGGCCTTCGTCAATGCGGTAACTCTCGTCTAGGTAGGGGTCGTTGATGAGACCCTTCCAGCCCACCGTGGTGCGGGGCTTTTCAAAGTACACCCGCATGACGATTTCCAGCGTGTCTTTGTACTGCTCCCGCACCGGCGCAAGCTTGCGGGCGTAATCCAGCGCGGCTTCCGGGTTGTGGATGGAGCAAGGGCCGATGACGACCAGCAAGCGGTCGTCCTTACCGACCATGATGTCGTGAATACTGCGGCGGGTGCCCGTGATCAGGCTCTCCGCCTTGGTGCCGCGAATCGGAAAAAAGCGGATCAAATGCTCGGGAGGGGGCAACACGGTGATGTCCTGGATACGTTCGTCGTCGGTCTGGCTGGTTTTTTCGACGCTTCGGTACCAGGTGTCGCTTGAGGGGTGGGTCGCTGCAGTCATCGCGCTCTTTCAAGAGGAAGTGAAACAATAAAAAAGAGGAAACAAAAAACCGCCGGGCTTTGCAGCATCGGCGGTTGGTTGGGAAGTGTCAGGTGCTTGCGCGCTTTGGCCTCTCATCCGCCAGGAATTGAGAACCAGAACCAGAAATAGAAGGCCTTGCGCGAAATCATGGCTTGGAATGTAGCACACCGTGCTTGCCTCCCTCGCCACGGTTTAGCCCCCGCTAGTTGCGCCTACGTCGCAAGAGCCGCCATATTCCAGCCCAAAACCCCAAGCGACGCTTGGGCTCTTGCGCCAGCCCACCCGGCTCGCTTGCAGAGCTATCGCCCTGCTCGTACATGTCGATCAACAGCAGTCCTTCGCCGAGCGTGCGCCAGGCCAGCGGCTCCAAACGGGCGTAGGCGTCGCCCTCGCCGGAACTGCGCCGCACCAACGCGTCATGCCACACATCGACTGCCCGCTTAAGGCCGCGCAGAGCATTCTGGTAAGCGCCCATTTCGTACAACGTATGCCATGCGGAGCCCAAGCCGGTGAGCAGGCGCTGATGCGTTTGCACGCTTTGCGCCAAACGCGCTGCACGGCGCTGGATGCGGTCTTCGTGCGCCCGGCCAAGCGCCGCAAACGAGGAAGGGGTCCCGCGGCGCAAGCGCATCATTTCGTCAATTTGCTGCGCCAACGCGCCCAGGCTTTCTCGCAATTCGCGAGACTCCTCGTCCGCAATGCCCGAGCGCAGAAACCGGCTGACGTCGCCAAACGACTGGACAGAAAATTCAGTGCGTGAGCGCGGTGCGGGCATGGTCAGCAACGCAAGTGCATGCCCGCGCGCACGGTGCGCCCTATGCCGTTCCGCCGACGGTCAGCCCATCGATTCGCAGCGTCGGCTGCCCCACGCCTACCGGCACGCTCTGGCCTTCCTTGCCGCAAGTGCCTACGCCGCTATCGAGGCGCAAATCATTGCCGATCATGTTCACGCGCTTGAGCGACTCCGGGCCGCTGCCAATGATGGTGGCGCCCTTCACCGGGTATTGAATCTTGCCGTTTTCGACCCAGAAGGCTTCGCTGGCCGAGAAGACAAACTTGCCGCTGGTGATGTCGACCTGCCCACCGCCAAAGTTGGTGGCGTAGAGGCCTTTTTTGATGCTGGCGACGATCTCCTGCGGGTCCTTGTCGCCGGCCAACATGTAGGTGTTCGTCATGCGCGGCATGGGCACGTGGGCATAACTCTCGCGCCGGCCATTGCCCGTCGGAGGCACTCCCATCAAGCGGGCGTTCATGGAATCCTGAATGTAGCCCTTCAAAATGCCGTCTTCAATCAGCACGTTGCTTTGGCTGGTGTTGCCTTCGTCATCCACGTTCAGCGAGCCGCGCCGGTCGGCAATGGTGCCGTCGTCCAATACTGTCACGCCTTTGGCGGCCACGCGCTGGCCGATTTTTCCGCTGAAGGCGCTGGAGCCCTTGCGGTTGAAATCGCCTTCCAGCCCGTGGCCGATGGCTTCGTGCAGCAAGATGCCGGGCCAGCCAGAGCCGAGCACCACTGTCATTTCACCAGCAGGAGCGGGGCGCGACTCCAGGTTGACCAGAGCCGCATTCACCGCCTGGTCTACGTATTCCGCAATTTGCGCATCGTCGAAATAGGCCAGGCCAAAGCGTCCGCCGCCGCCAGCAGAGCCCACCTCACGTCGACCGTTTTGCTCAGCAATCACCGTAACCGACAAGCGCACCAGCGGGCGCACATCGGCGGCCAAGGTGCCATCGGCCCGGGCCACCAGCACCACGTCGTATTCGCTAGCCAAGCCAGCCATCACCTGCGCCACGCGCGGGTCTTTGGCGCGGGCGCGCTGCTCGGCACGCTCCAGCAAAGCCACCTTGTCGGCGCTGCCCAAGGTGGAAATGGGGTCGATATCGCTGTACAGCGAACGGCTTTTTGCTACCTTTCTGGAAGCCACTTTGGCACGCCCACCTTGCCGCCCAGCCGAAATGGAGCGTACGGTGCGTGCGGCGTCCAGCAGCGATGCCTCGGAAATGTCATCGGAATAGGCGAAGGCTGTTTTCTCGCCGCTTACTGCGCGCACGCCCACGCCTTGGTCGATGGAGAAAGAACCCGTTTTAACAATCCCCTCTTCCAGGCTCCAGCCCTCGCTGCGGGTGGTTTGAAAATATAGATCGGCGTCGTCGACTTGGTGGGCGCGAATTTCTGCCAATGCGCGGGCGAGATGGCTCTCGTCAAGGCCAAAAGGGGTCAAAAGCAGGCTGGAAGCCAAGTCCAGACGCTCGCGTGTGCTGGTAGTTTTGGCGGATGCGGAGGGGGTGCGAATGCTCATGCGGTCCATTTTAGGGGCGACCCTCACCGCCCCTCACCGCTGCGCGGCAAAGCCCCGCGTCCCTCAGCGCAGATGCGTTTGCATTTGCATCTGTGGGGCGTTGCGCTGAGCACGCGCTATGGACATCAAAATTCCCAGCGCCAGGCCCAGCGTCACCATGGCCGTTCCGCCGTAACTGATAAAAGGCAGCGGCACCCCCACCACCGGCAGCATGCCGCTGACCATGCCCATATTCACAAACGCATAGGTGAAGAAAATCATGGACACCGCTCCCGCCATGAGCCGGGCGAAAAGCGAATTCGCCTGCGCGGCAATCGCAAGACCACGCCACACCAACAGAAGAAAGCCGAAGATCAGGCACAAGTTGCCCAACAGACCAAATTCTTCGGAAAAAGCCGCAAAAATGAAATCAGTCGTGCGCTCAGGTATGAATTCGAGGTGAGTCTGTGTGCCGGCCATAAATCCCTTGCCGAAAAAGCCGCCCGAACCAATGGCGATCATTCCCTGAATGATGTGAAAGCCTTTACCTAGCGGGTCTCGCGTGGGGTCGAGCAGTGTGCAGATGCGCTGCTGCTGGTAATCGTGCAGCACCGGCCAGCGCACCCCATCAGCGCAAATTTGCGGGCCGAAACTGACGATCGCCAAAATCCCCAAAGCTGCCAACAGCACGGGCGGGAGCACCAGCTTCCAGGGCAGGCCCGCAAAGAAAATGACGGACAAGCCCGCTGCCAGCACCAGCAGCGAGGTGCCCAAATCAGGCTGCTTCATGATGAGTCCGACGGGCACCGCCAGCAGCACGCCCGCCACCACGAAATCGAGTGCGCGCAACTGGCCTTCACGCTTTTGAAACCACCACGCAAGCATGAGCGGCATACCAATTTTGAGCAACTCGCTAGGCTGAATGACCACGCCCAGGTCAATCCAGCGCTGTGCGCCCTTTTTAGTGACGCCCATCACGGCCACCGCAACCAGCAACAAAACGCCAGCCGCATAAACAGGCGGCGCAAGTGACATCAGCCGCGGCGGCGGTATCTGGGAGACCAAAAACAACAAAACCAGCGCTATCAGCATGTTGCGGCCGTGGTCCACAAAGCGGGTGCCGTGGTCGTAACCCGACGAATACATGGCCAGCAGCCCTGCGCCGGCAAGCGCCGCCACGACCAGCATTAACCAAAGGTCAAAGCCGCGAAACAGCGGCGCTGTGCGCGCGAGCAACGTGGGCTTGTCGATCATGGTTTCCATGGGGCGCGATTATCCGCATGCTGTTGCGCGCTTTGCGTCCCAGGGACAATGAGATACATGACCGCTGCTTCCTTGGGCTTTGCGCCCCACCCCGCCACGACCCACCTGCTCTACCTGCACGGCTTTCGTTCTTCACCTCAATCGGCCAAAGCGCGGTGCGTGGCAGAGTGGGTGCGCGATTCCTATCCTGCGATAACGCTTTGGTGTCCGCAATTGCCACACTCGCCCAGAGCTGCGGCCGGGTTAATTCAGGCGGGTACGGCAGCCTGGCCCCAAGCGTCCACAGCGGTGATGGGGAGCTCACTGGGCGGCTACTACGCCGCGTGGCTGGCACAACACAAAGGCTGCGCCAGCGTGCTTTTGAACCCCGCAGTGGACCCCGCACGCGATTTGGCGCAGTACATCGGCGAGCAAACGCAGTGGCACAACCCGCAGGAGAGCTTTTACTTCGCCCCGGAATTCGTTGACGAGCTGCGTGTACTGGACGTGCGTGCGCAGCCGCTGAGCGCGCCGCAGATGGCCGTGATTGCGAAAGGTGACGAGGTGCTGGACTGGCGCGAGATGGCGGCGCGCTATGCGCAGGCCGACATTACGCTGCTGGACGGGGGCGACCATGCCCTTAGCGATTTCGAACCCCACCTGCCAACGATTGCCCGTTTCTTTCACTGGGCCTGAACAGCGGACCGACCACCAGCCGCAGCTCGGCCAGCGACTCGGCACCCACACTAGCCAGGTGCTCATGACAGACCGCTCAAAAGCGGCTCGAAAAGCCGTGGGACAATTCGCACGATGCATGCACTGTTTGAAGATTCCGGCAAATTTCACGCCGGTCGTATCCTGTCGGAAGCTGAAAGTTCGGCGCAAATCGAGCTCGATTCTGGCAAGCGCGTCAAGGCCAAGGCCGCCAATATCTTGCTTAAGTTCGACAAGCCCGCCCCAGCGGAGTTGATCACCCAAGGCCAGGCGTTGGCAGCCACCATCGATTTGCCGCTGGCCTGGGAATTTGCCCCTGAGGGTGAATTTGGCTTTGCTGACCTGGCGCGGGACTACTTTTCCGAAAGCGCCACGCTGGTCGAGCAAGCCGCTGCCCTGTTTTGCCTGTACGAAGCCCCGCACTACTTCCGGCGCGCCGGCAAAGGCAGGTTCAAAAAAGCTCCAGCCGAAATCCTGCAGCAAGCACTGGCTGCTATTGAGAAGAAAAAAGCCGTGCTTGCGCAAATTGCCGAGTGGGCGGAACAGCTGGCAGCGGGTGTGTGCCCCGAGCCGATTCGTCAAGAGCTTTACAAAATTTTGTTCCGGCCCGACAAGAATGCGCCCGAATACAAGGCCGTGGTCGAGGCCAGCCGCGCCACGCACACCGCGCCGCTGGACCTGCTGCAAAAAGCGGGTGCCATTCATTCCAGCTACCAGTTCCACTGGAAACGCTTTTTGTTGGACAACTTCCCCAAGGGCACGGCGTTCCCGCCGCTGGAAGCGCCCCAGCCGCCAGCCGATTTGCCGCTGGCCGACGTGCAAGCGTTTTCCATTGACGACTCGCAGACTACCGAGATCGACGACGCGTTGTCAGTCACCGGCTTGGGCACCGGCACCGTCACGCTGGGCATTCACATTGCTGCTCCCGGCTTGGCCATTGAGCCCGGCAGCGCGCTGGACCAGCTGGGCCGCAACCGCTTGTCCACGGTGTACATGCCCGGCTACAAAGTCACGATGCTGCCCGACAGCGTAGTGCAGATATACACGCTGGACGAAGGCCGTGCCAACCCTGCCGTGTCGCTGTACTGCACGATTGATGAAGCCACGCTGGAGATCACTGCCACCGAAACCCGGCTGGACCGCGTGCCCGTGATTGCCAACCTGCGGCATGACCAGTTGGACCATATCGTCACCGAAGACTGGCTGACCGATTCTCAAATTGAGATCGAAAACAGCCCCCAGCGCTTGCTGGATGTTCGCTCAAAGCTATCTTTTTTGCACAAGTTAGCCAAAAATCTCAAGGCAGCACGTGAAGTGGTGCGCGGCAAGCCCGAGAATTTCAACCGTCCGGATTACAACTTCAAGTTGAGCGCCGCACGGCCGCCCGAAGGCGAGAAAGCCCCCTCGGGGGGCAGCGCCGCCAACGCAGTGGCAAGCCTTGGGGCACAAGGTCATGTCGGCGGTGATGGCACCGGCACAGGCGGCGAGCCCGATGGCAGCGAGACGGTACACATCACCACCCGCCAGCGCGGCGCGCCGCTGGACCTCATCGTGGCCGAAGCGGCCATCGTCGCCAACAGCACCTGGGGCGGCTTGCTCGCCACCTTTGGCGTACCGGGCATCTACCGCAGCCAGGCCAGCAT
>JBBSUJ010000016.1:0-46646 GCA_038235025.1 Burkholderiales bacterium | reverse complement strand
GCGAGCGGCTGGCGCGGGTCAATCATGTGGTCCAGGCGGGCGCGGAAAAAGTCGGCGGCGGCAGCGTCGGCAAACCTCAAAACCTCCCAGAAACTGAACCCTATTGGAATTCAAAATGGGAGTTCTGGGTATCCGTGGTCATCCCATAAAGCTAGCATTCATGCGGGGTGCAGGGGTTTTGCAGGGACGACTAGGTAGCCTTTGAGGGCGAATACTGGCGACCCACGTGCGCGAGCTGTGGCACCAAGATGGTGGAGCGGACACCTGCCAAAGGTGAAGCGCAGT
Organism: Burkholderiales bacterium; assembly: GCA_038235025.1. Classification (GTDB taxonomy): domain Bacteria; phylum Pseudomonadota; class Gammaproteobacteria; order Burkholderiales; family Burkholderiaceae_C; genus Simplicispira. The sequence continues at coordinate 46,361 of JBBSUJ010000016.1, read as the reverse complement.
TTTGGGGCTGCACCCATTACCCGCACTGCGAATCGCGGCTGCCTATGGCGGCAACCACAAACCCAATCTTGCTATAAAAAAATAGCTTTTGGCGCTTGCTGCATAAGCGCCAAAGGATTTTTTCACTTGAATTTCAGCAGTGCTCGCTCGTTGGATAGAGATGCTTGTGTGGACTCGCGGCCAACTGCGTGCGCAAAGTCTGTTTGGCGCCCAAAACGCAAAAACGTCGAGTAAGAATTCGGCGTTTTCTGTTACGGAACTTTCACGTGTAGGACTTTCCTGCGTGCCGGGCAATGCCGGCTCCCAATGCGTTGCAGCGAACCCTAAGGCAAGCTCAAGGCTTTTTGGTGATGGTGTCGACCGCTTCTTTCACGTCGCCAACTTTCTTTTGCACTGCACCGGAGGCTTGGTCCGCCACGCCTTCAGCTTGCAGGCTTTCGTTGCCCACTGCTTTGCCGGTGGCTTCTTTGATGTTGCCCTTGGCTTTGTCCACGGTGCCTTCAACTTGATCTTTGTTCATGGTGTTCTTTCGGTTGGACGGAAATGCCAACGTAATTAACGTCAGAGGGACGCCGCCTTCGCATCGCCATGGGCAAGTGCTGTGAGGCTATCGTCGCCCGTATCCTGTCATTGCCGTGTGGGACAACAGCAATGCCGCTTGTGCTGATCCACCAACTGAAGTTGCCCGGCAGCTAGCTTCGCATACATCGAACGGGCGGTTTGCTAGCCGCACCAAATATTCCTATGTGTTGAAGCCTGCTCACCGAGCTTCGCACTTCTGCACTTCGTGGGCGGCAGAAACGGTGGCACGCCTACACGGGCGAAGTTGTCTTTATGGTGATGCGCTCAATCGGGCTTACGCGCTTGTGCGCAAATGTGCGGCTACCTTGCGCTGAAGTAGCGCCACCAGTTCTGGCCGCATAAAGCTGTAATCTTCAGCGATGTCCAGGCACACCACACGCTCGCCATTCAAGTGCGCCTTGAAGCGCTGCGTTAATTTACGGCGGTGGGCTTTTTCCATCACAAAGATCACATCGGCCCAGCGCAGCTGCTCGGGCTCCAGCGGCGTATCGGCGTCCGGGGCGAGGCCTGCTGATTCGGTTTCCACGCCCGGCCAGCTCGCGAAGATTTGTTCGGCGGTGGGGCTGCGCAGCTGGTTCCGGCTGCAGATAAAAAGGGCGCGGAGCATTCGGGCAATGCTAAGAAAAGCACAGGATGTAGCAGAGACCGCTTGCGTGGCAATGCCATCCGCAGCGTTGCCCCACTAGCCAACGGCCTGTTGCTGCCCCCTTAATCCGACTGGCGAAACGCCATCACTGCCTGGTTGCGCAGCGTGCGCAGCAGGGCCAGTTCTTTTTCATCGAGCAGCAGGCTGCCCTGCTCGGCTTTATCGGCATAAATCATGCCGAAAGTCTTGCCTTTAAGCTGTAGCGGTAACACCAAAAACGCGGGTGCGCCGCCCAGTTTGTGGTGCCAATCGGGCAGGCGCTCCATGATGCGCGGGGCCTTTGCATCGCTGATCAGCGTATCCGCGCCCTTGTTGCAAATGGTGGCAAACAGGTCGGGTTTGCCGGTGCTGGGGTTGAGCGGAATACGGAACAGTTTGACGACGCCCTCAACGCCCACGCCAAGCCCAAAGCGGCCGGTGAGCGTGTCGGTTTTGGGGTCTCGCATGCAAAACACAATGCGGCGAAAGTCGAGCGCGCGGAACATGGTTTCCAGAATCATGCGCAGGATGTCGCTGAGCTTGAAGTCTTCCACCATGGCGTTGGTGATGTCCTGTATGCCGGCCGCCAGCGTTTGCGCAAGCTGCTCTTTACTTTGCTGTTCGGCCAGGCTTTGCAAGGCCGGTAGGCGCTGAGTGGCTTGCAAATCGGTAGCGGCCAGGGCGTAGTGGCTGCCGGTGTTGTGGAGATCATCAGGGGTGGCAGAGCCGCTCGCACTCGGGTCGGCCTTGGGCTGCAGCAACTGCGCCACGGGCGAATCGGCGCGCACGGTGATGTCCATGGCACGCGCTAGCTCAATCAACTTTTTGCGCGCCGTCGTGGTGGCCGCCAGCACTTGCTCCAAGCTAAGGCCCAGGGATTTGTGATAGGTGTGCGCCGCATTGGCAAGGCGCGCATCGACCTGCTTTACATCTGTGTGCAGCATGGCGTCGGCCATGTCGTTCGCAGCGCGGGTGTTCCAGCGCAAGCGCTCCAGTGCGTCCACCGGCAGGCGGTTGGGCGGCTCGCCAACAGGGCGGGCCATGCAGCGCTGAATGCTGTCAGGCAGGCCCCACGCTTGGGCCACGCCCAGGCCCAGCGATTCAAAATCAATCCCCAGCACGCGGGTGGCGGCGACGACTTCGCTGACTGGCTCGCGGGTGGAGGCGGTGAGCTTGCGAATGTCGGCCGCTTCTTCCGGGAAGTAGAACTGCGACAGCATGCGCCCCAGGTTTTGGAACAGCGCGCCGATAAAAGCCTCCTCCCCTTCTGCCGTGGTGCGGCCCAATTCGGCCGCCACAGCGCCCGCCATCAGCCCGCGCAGAAATTCTTCTTTCAGCAAGTTGGCGTTGGCTTTGTCCTGCATGTGCTCCAGCAGCACCAGGCTGAGCGCCATGTTGCGTATGCCGTTAAAACCCACCAAACCCACCGCGCGCGACACCGTGCCAATGCTGCCGCCTCCACGCGAAAAGTGCGCGCTGTTGACCAAGCGCAGTAGCTTGTTGGTAAGCGCCACGTCTTTCAAAATTTCATTGGTAACGCTGCTGACGCTTTCGGTATCCGACGCGGCCATGCTTTGCACTTTGCCAATGGATTCGGACAGCGCAGGAAAATCGCTTTTGCTGCGCATGCGGCGTAGTAAAAATTCAAGCGTGCTGTTTTTTGCGCCTGCAGTGGCATCCATGCCGGACTGCTCGCGCTGCGCGCCCAACCACTGTTGCAAAGCGTCGAGAAAAGCCTGCGCGCCGGTGTAGCGCTGCGCAGGGTCAAACGCGGTGGCGCGCAGCACGATGGCGCGCAAGGCGTCGTCCAACCCATCGAGCAGTTGGACGGGCAACTGCGTGGGTTCATGGGCCACTTTGTGCAGCGTTTTAAGCACATCGCTGCCGGTTCTAAGGGGCTTGCCCCACAGCAGCTCGGCCAGAATCAAGCCCGCGCCGTACACGTCCATCAACGCAGAAACAGGCTCGCCGCGCACCGCCTCTGGGGACATATAGCCGGGGCTGCCGGCCGTGTCGGGCTGGCCGGTGCCGGATGCCAGAGAAGCGACCTGCGCGGCAATGCCAAAGTCCATCACGCGGGCGCGGCCGCTCGGGTCCATCAAAATATTCGACGGTTTGAGGTCGCGGTGCACCACGCCGCGTGCGTGCGCGGCAATCAGGGCGCTCAGCACATCCTGCACGATGGGCACGGCCTGCGCGCCGGGCATGGCACCGAGGGTGGCAAGCCGCTGGGCCAGCGTTTCGCCGGATACGTATTCGAAGACCAAATAAGGCTGCTGGCCGTCCACATCGGCCTCAAACAGCGGGACGATGTGGGGGTGCGTCAGCCGGCTCACACTGCGCGCCTCTTGCAGCCACTGCTGAACGGTCAACGCCTCCTGCGCCGGAGCATCCTTCATTTGCTTGATGGCGACTTCGCGCTCCAGTCGCGGGTCAAAAGCCAGCCAGACGTGCGCTTGCGCGCCCTGTCCCAGCAACCGCTTGATTTCGAAACGTCCGATATGGGATTTCATGGAGCCTGCACTTCGCCAAATACCGTCACGCATGCCCCTTGGAAGCCGGCGAGGCCGAAGAATTCAGGCCACCGCACGCGGGTAAACCGACAGAAAATTACCCATGCGAAATTGAGTATGGCATGCCGAAAACAGGGTTTTGCAGCGATTTTTTCCTTGGTTTCTCTTTTCCTGCCTTGCTAGCTTCATAGCCGCCGCCTTGAGTTGTGGGGCTGTGCTCACACCCGTTTCCGCAAAATCTGAGCAACCCCTTCCGCCATGATCCGCCGCCGTCGCCCCCACCACCACGTCTACGTCATCGAGCTCCACCCGCATGTGCTGCTGGAGGCAAAGTTTCGCAATAACAACCCCGGCTACATCGACGGCAAACCGTGCGTGTATGTCGGCATGACCGGCCTGGACCCAGACGTGCGTTTTGACAAACACAAGGCTGGAATTCAGGCCAATCGCTACGTGACGCAATACGGTCTGCGATTGCTGCCTGACTTGTACGAGGGCTTTAACCCCATGGGCTACGACGATGCAGCCGAGCGCGAGGTGGAAATTGGCATCGACTTGCGATCTGCGGGCTTTGGCGTTTGGCAGGCCTGAGCGGGTCGCAACGGCTCCCCGCAGAAAAGCGCGATGGGCGTAGCAGGAACCGCAGCTTGTCAGTCGACAGCGCCCGGCGGCCTCAGCGGTAAGCCTTGCGATGCCGAATCCGCATCGGCCTTACCCGCCGCGCTGGCCTTGTCCGGCATACGCACTCCAATATGCCGCTGCGCCCTCTGGCGGGCCAGATTCACCTGCTTTTGCCGCTCAGCCAATCCGGCCAGTTGGTACGCGCTGCGCGTACCGTGGCAGTAGGGGCAACTGATGCCGCACTCATACAGCGGCGACGCCACTTCGGCCGCGCCCAGGGGCCAGCGGCAGGACCGGCACAACTCGTGGTGGCCGGGCGTCAGGCCATGGCCCACGGACACGCGCTCGTCAAACACAAAGCAGTCGCCCTGCCAACGGCTGCTTTCCTGCGGCACGGTTTCCAGGTACTTGAGAATGCCGCCATCCAGATGGAACACCTCGTCAAAGCCCTGCGTACGCAGGTAGGCGGTGGATTTTTCACAGCGTATGCCGCCGGTGCAGAACATGGCGACGCGCGGCCTTTTACCGTCAGCGCCGGCCAGTACGCCACCCGGCCGGGCCTCGCGTTCTACCCAGGCGGGTAGCTCGGAAAAGCTTTGGGTGAGCGGGTCGACAGCGCCTTCAAAGCTGCCAATTTTTACTTCGTAGTCGTTGCGCACGTCGATCAGCACCACGTCGGGCAGGTCGATCAGCGCGTTCCAGTCGGCGGGTTTGACATAGGTGCCTGCGTTTTTTGCCGGGTTCAAGCCCGGCACGCCCAGGGTGACGATCTCGCGTTTGGCGCGCACTTTCATGCGGTAAAACGGCAGAACTTCGGCGATTGCTTCCTTGTGCTTGAGCTGGGCGAGGCGTGGGTCAGCGCGCAGATGGGCGAGCACGGCGTGCACGCCATCGGGCGAGCCGGCAATGGTTCCGTTAATGCCTTCTTCTGCCAGCAGCAAAGTGCCCCTGACGTCGTGCGCTTCGCAATAGGCCTGCAGCGGCGTGACCCATGCCTCGTAATCGGGCAGGTCAACAAATTGGTACAGGGCGGCGGTGAGGTACTGGGGCATGGCCGGGAAATGATACCGGGGCACCTGTTCAGGTAAGCGTACCGCGCACGATTGCGCAGAAGCCCACACGCATGGCACGGACCGCCGTAACCGGCGTGAAATACATATCAAATCGGCCTCCAGCGCTTATTCCATAAGCGCAAGCAGCTATTGTTTTTGACTATTTCTCCACCGCTGCAACGGGCCAGCGGACGCGCAGATCGGCACCGCTCGGGTGCTGGTACAGGCTCAGGCCAAACTCCGGCAGGATGGCCAGCAGGTGATCAAAAATGTCGCCCTGTGTGTCCTCGTAGATCAACCAAGCGGTGCTGGACGTAAAGCAGTACACCTCCAGCGGCACTCCCTCGGCGGCGGGCTCCAGTTGGCGCACCATCAACGTCATGCGCTGGTTCACGCCGGGGTGTGCTCGCAGGTACGCCAGCACATAGGCACGAAAGGTGCCGATGTTGGTCAGGTGGCGCCGGTTGGCCCGCAGCTCGCCGCGCTCGCCCAGGGTAGTGCGGGCCTCGGCGTTGGCCAGGTCGATTTCTGCGCGCTTGTTTTCCAGGTATTCATGCAGCACCGTGATGCCGGACAGGCGGCTGATATCGGCAGCCTCCAGAAAGCGGATGGAGTTGGCGTCAATTTGTAGCGGGCGCTTGATGCGCCGACCGCCCGATTCGCTCATGCCGCGCCAGTTGCGGTAGCTCTCACTCATCAGCCGCCACGTGGGGATGGTGGTGATGGTTTTGTCCCAGTTTTGCACCTTGACGGTGTGCAGAGCAATATCAATCACATCGCCATCGGCACCCACCTGGGGCATTTCAATCCAGTCGCCAATGCGCAGCATGTCGTTGGACGACAGTTGCACCCCGGCGGTGAACGAAAGGATGGTGTCCTTGAACACCAACAGCAGCACCGCCGACATAGCACCCAGGCCAGACAGCACGATGAGCGGTGAACGGTCCATCAGCAGCGCCACGGCCACGATGCCGCCGGCCAGCATGAGCATGAGCTTGCCCAGCTGCACGTAACTTTTGATGGAACGCACCTTGTGCGCCGAGGCACGGTCGCCCTTCTCCTGGCTGTATTTTTGCTGCAACGAAAGCAAGGCGTCTAGCAACGCCATTAGCGTACGCACCGCCAGGATGGCCACCAGCGCCATGGCGACGTTGCCGACCACCGTGGCCGCGGTGGGGTTCAGGTGGGGCACGAATTCGATGCCGCGCTGAATCACTAGCCACGGCAGCATGCGGCTCAGGCGGTTCAAGACGCCATCGTGCAGAGTGATGTCAGTCGGCCAGGTTTGGGCGCGCACGCGCACCCGCCGCAGAGCGGGCACAAACGCCCACGTGGCGAGCAAACGCACCACGAGGGCCACGGCCAGCACCAAGGCCAGGCCAATCCAGGTCTGCATCCAGGGGTCAAGCGATAGAACAAAGGCGATGGGCGCCCAATGCGTTACGGCGGTTGGCAGCGACTGGGGCGTGGACAAAGGCAAAGACACAGCAGCAACTTTCTTCTAAAACGTGGGCGCAGCCCGGAACGTGCGCGAACCGTGAAGATTTTTTAGCGCACTTTTGGCGGCGAGGCTTTCAGTGCGACGCGGATTCGCGGCAAGTGTGAGCGCCGCACATTACAGCGCACCTGGCATCGCCCCCGAGAACGCACGTCAGTGCGCCCGGCAACCCACGCAACAACGCGACCAACGCGACCAGCGCCACCGATGACACGCATACACACATGCCCACGTGCCCACAGGAAAGGCAAAGCAAAACACAAGATCGGCCGCACCCTTCGCAAGCCCTACCCGCAATGCGGCGGCCTCGCTTCCCACACGGCGCAATGGTGCCAGGGTCAATAATCGGCGCTCAATGCAAGCCCTCTGCTCGTCTGAAAGTGTTCTGCATCACCCTAACTTGTCGCCGGAGACGCGATTGACTTCTTTCTCATCTTCCGCTTCCTTTTTCTCTTCTTTTTTGCGACGCGTAGTACCGCGGGCGCTGACACTTCTGGGGTTCTCCGTGCTGGTCAGCGCTTGCTCTGGCACCGGCACGCTCAACCGCCTCACCCCTGCCAAGGCCTCGGTACAAAACGGTGTGGCGTATGGCGAACTGGCGCGCCAGAAGCTGGACGTTTACACGCCACCTGGCGAAGCGCCCGTCGCTGGCTGGCCCGTGGTGGTGTTTTTCTATGGCGGCTCGTGGAACACCGGTGAACGCGCCGACTACTTTTTTGTTGCGCAAGCACTGGCCGCGCGCGGCGTGATTACGTTGGTAGCCGACTACCGGCTTTACCCTGAGGTGCTCTACCCCGACTTTTTGCTCGACAGTGCCAAGGCGCTGGCCTACGGTCTGGAGCGCGCGGCTTCCTTGGGCGGCGACCCAAAACGCGTGTTTGTGATGGGGCACAGCGCGGGCGGCTACAACGCTGCCATGCTGGCGCTGGACCCGCGCTGGCTCGAGGCCGATGGCCACTCGCCCGCAGAGTTGGCCGGGTGGATCGGCCTGGCAGGTGCCTACGATCTGTTCCCCACCGAAAATCCCGATGTGCAGCCGGTGTTCTTTCACCCGAACTACCCGCCCAGCTCGGAACCTATTGACTTCATCCGCGTTGATGCCCCGCGCACCTTTGTGGCCGCGCCCGAAAAGGACGCGTTGGTGAGCCCCGAGCGCAGCACCCAGCAACTGGCACGCAAACTGAGCGCGGCGGGCGTTCCGGTGACCGTCAAGTCGTACCCGCGCGCCAGCCACATCACAATAATCGGCGCGTTTGCCTGGCCGCTGCGCTTGATTGCGCCGGTGCTGGACGACGTGGTGGCCTTCATTCAAACAGCGCCTCCCGCGCCCTGAAAATTTTCGACCGTAAGCTTGCCGCCACCCTTTGCAACCCGGACTACCGCCATGAAAAAACTGCACGTCACGCTCGAACTTGAACTGACCGTTCCCGATGACTGGGAACTGGTGAACACCTCAGAGGGCACGCCCGTGCTCAAGCTGCCGGACGGCGTTTTCATGGACATGACCATGGAGCCGCTGTTTACCGCCGACCCGGAAGACACCTGGGCCAGCACCGACGATGAAACCGCGCTGAACGACGTGCTGGACATGGTGGACAGCGAGTTGGTACGTTATACGTTTGTCACGCACTGACGAGTGAGCAAGGCTGCAGCGGAAGTACGCTGGACGCTGGGCTGGAGCGCCCTGCAACTGCGCTGGGCCGGAGTTGCTGCAAAAACTCCTGATTTCATAGCTACTCACGCTTGCTGAATAAGCGCTACAGCCTTATTTTACCTAAATTTTTAGCGCAACGTTGCTGGTTGCTTTGGTGACCGGCAAAGCGTGCACAAACCTGCGCCGCAGGCAACGAGCACCAGCAGCAGCAACTGCAGCGGCAGGCGCGCCACCAGCAGCGCGTACGGCACGGCGGGAAACGCGTCCGCGTGCTGCAGCATGGTGATGTTGGCAGGCGTCACGGCCAGCGTGAGAAGCACCAAACCCCAGCCCGCTGCGCGCCTTGTGCGCACCGGCAACAGGCCCGCAGCACCCAACAGCTCGGCCACGCCACTCCAAAGCACCACCTCGCGCGGCCATGGAACCCAGGTCGGCACGATGCGCATTTGCGCGTCGGTAAACACAAAGTGCGCCACGCCGCCCAAGGCAAACCACAAAAACACAAACACCAGCGCAGCCACGCGCCAACGTTGGGCTGCGCGGGAAGGCTCGGCAAGCGGTGCTGGCGGCTGATGGGGTTGGCGCATGGCTCGACTATCGCAGCGTTCCACAGCACGGCCTTAAGCTTGGCCCACCATGCTGAAACCAGAACCTGATTTTCTTGCGCCTCGACCGTTGTCATCTCTACTCGTGTCGTCCCTGTCCCTGCCGCCCACGCCCATGCCTCGCTTGGGTGCCTCGCGCATGAGCACATCGCCAGTACCTACGCCGCCCTCGGCCCATCCGCAAACCCTGCCCCGGCGCGGTGCAATTAGCATTCTGGTGGCCGGTGCCTTGGCGATGACCGCCATACCCCGAACCGGCCACGCCAAAGCTGCGCGTAACGCCGGCCCGCTGCCGCCGGCGTTGCTGGTGCCCGGTGGTGTGGCGCGGCTGGCGCTGGGTGCAGCGGCTCAGCGGCCGCGCGCTTTTGCGCCTGCGCCCGATGGCGACGGCGAAGTGCCGCTGCTGGTGATTGGCCAGCCCAGCGGCTGGACTGCGCTGGTCGGCATCGCCTTGGCCGCAGAGCTGGGCGTGGCACTGGTGCGGGTGGAGTATGCCGACGACACGCAGCAAACCGCGCGCTATGCAGTGGAGGCCAAACAGTACCGCGAGCAGCGGTTGACAGTGTCGCCGCGCACCGTGGATTTGTCGCCAGAAGACGAGGCGCGCTGGCAACGCGAAAGCGCCCACCAAAAACAGGTGATGGCCACGTTCAGCACGCCAGTGCCCGCAAGCCTGGCCATGCGCGTGCCCGTACCGGGCCGGCGCTCTAGCTCGTTCGGTCTGCGCCGCGTGTTCAACGGCCAGCCCCGCAAGCCGCACAGCGGCATGGACATTGCGGCCGGCACCGGCACGCCGGTGCTTGCGCCTTTGGCGGCCACGGTGATCGATACCGGCGACTATTTCTTTAACGGCAACACCGTGTGGCTGGACCACGGCGGCGGCTTGCTCAGCATGGTGTGCCACTTAAGCGCCATCGCCGTGCAGCCGGGGGACCGGCTTGCCGCAGGCGGGCGCGTGGGCGCAGTGGGCGCTACCGGGCGGGTAACGGGCCCGCATTTGCATTGGGGGGTCATGCTGAATCGCACCATGGTGGACCCGGCGCTGTTTTTGGACGCCTGAACGAGCCCACGGGCGCACGCTACAAGCCCGCAACCGGCAACCGGCAACCGGCAACCGGCAACCGGCAGCTTGCCGCCTAGGAACGCGTCAAGCGCCACGCGCAGACTTCAAAGAAAGGCGGCCAGCCGCTCCGGTGCCAATTGGTCCAGCGTTTTCAGGCCTAGCGCGCGCAGGGTTTTGGCGGCGCTTGGCGTGGCGACGTCAATGCCCAGCCCCGCGTGCACGGGCCAGCATGCATCCAAGCGCAAGTAGCGCTCGTCCAGCACATCTTCCATGACCGACTCGATGTGCTGCTGCTGCACCGCAATCATGGTGAGGATCAGGCGGCCATCGGTCAGCCAGCCCACAGCGCCCACATCGGCGTCGGGCGGCACCGCAGGCTGGTAACCCCTGGTGGCGGTGCCGATGGACAGCATGCGCACCCTAGCGCGCTTGGCACCCATGAAGTGCTCGGCCTCGTGCAGCGCCACCTGATCGGGTGCCACGGCAAACAGCCCACCATCGGCGTACAGCCGGCCGCCCACGGCAACGCAAGGAAAGTAGGCCGGCGCGGCGCAGGTGGCCAAGGTCACCTCGACCACCGGCAGCGCTTCATCGCCCCGCGAGCCGGGGCCGTGCGGAGTTTTGAACACCTTGGTGACGCTCGAGGTCACGTCCACAGCCGGCACCACCACGGCGTGCAGCGCGTCGCCCAGCGTGCGGGTGCCGAAGTGCCTTGTGAGCTCCCGGCGCAGGGCGTCACCGCTGTATTTGGGGCCGAGCACCGAGCGCGTCATGTCCAGCAGGCGCGTAACCGCCCCGCTTGGCAGCTTGCGCGACGAAAAAACGTCTTCTCCATGCTCGACGAACAGCTTCACCAAACTGTACATAGGCACTTCAAACGCCAGCGCCATCGCCAGCAAACCCCCTACCGAAGTACCGGCCAGCAAGTCAAAACGGCGGCCCAGCGGCTCGCCGACACGCGCCTCCAATTCAGCCAGCACGACCGCGGTGTAGAGCCCCAGGTACCCGCCGCCGCTGAGCGAGAGAATGCGAAATTCTTTGGGACCAGGTTTTTGGGGCATGCGGTGGAGGCGATGGAGGCGATGGAGGTGTCCAGTCCGTCAAATTCAACAAAGGCGGGACGCACCACCGCCAGTGGCCGCGCTTATGGCACCTTGCAGTGCTGCTGCAGCCACGCCGTTGCTGCCTCTTCTGGCATCGGGCGGGCAAAGTGGTAGCCCTGTGCTTCGTGGCAGTGGTAAAGGCCCAGAACGCGGGCCACTTCCTCGTTTTCTACCCCCTCCGCCACAACGCGTAACTTAAGCGCGCGTGCCATACTGATGATGGCGCGCACGATGGCGGCGTCCTCCGGGTCGTCCACGATGTCGCGCACAAACGATTGGTCGATTTTGAGTTTGTCGACGGCAAAGCGGCGCAGGTACGCCAGGCTGGAATAACCCGTACCAAAGTCGTCAATCGACAAACATACCCCTAGCGCCTTGAAGCGGTGCACCGTTTCCAAGGTGGCTACGGTGTCTCTCAACAGCAAAGATTCGGTCAGCTCCAACTCCAAGCGGCCCGGCTCCAGTCCCGACTCTTGCAGCGCGCGGGTCACACTGGCTTGCAGGTCGCCGCGCCTGAACTGCACCGCCGACAGGTTCACCGCCATGGTCAGCTCCGGCAAGCCTGCGTTCTGCCAACGCATGGCCTGCGCACAAGCTTCGCGCAGCACCCAGTCGCCAATCGACACGATCTGCCCGCTCTCTTCGGCCGCAGGAATGAACCGGCCAGGCGGCACCAGTTCGCCGTCGCTGCGCTGCCAGCGCAGCAGCGCCTCAACGCCGACCACGGCTCCGCTCGCCAAATCCACCTGCGGCTGGTAATGCAGCACAAATTCGTTCTGGTCCAGCGCCCAGTGCAGTGCGCTGCGCATTTTGAGGTTGTCAAGCGCCTGCGCATTCATCTCGCCGGTGTAGAAGCAGCAGGCATTACGGCCAGACTCCTTGGCGCGGTACATAGCGGTGTCGGCGCGCTGCAACAGGCTGTCGAAGTCCAGCCCGTCTTCAGGCCACAGCGCGATGCCGATGGACACGGTGGCGGCGAGCGCGTGGCCTTCAATCTCAAAAGGTTTTTCTAGCGAGCGCAGGATTTTTTCTGCCGTTCGGCCGATCGCCTCCACGTCCTGCACGCCAGCAAGCGCAATGAGGAACTCGTCGCCGCCTTGGCGGCTGATGGTGTCGGTATCGCACAGGGTGTCGGTGACGCGCTGGGCAACCTGCTGCAGCATCTGATCGCCCACCGGGTGGCCCAGGGTGTCGTTGATGTTTTTGAAGTGGTCTAGGTCCAGGTACAGCAGCGCCAGCTTGGTATCACCGCGCTCGCACCAGGCCAGCGCGCGCTCAAACCGGTCGCGAAAAAGCACGCGGTTGGGCAGGTGCGTCAGCGGATCGTGGTGGGCCAAAAATTCGATACGAGCCGCGTTTTGCTTGCGCTCGGTAATGTCCTGGGCGTAGGCCACCACATGCGGCTCGTCATCGAGATCAATACGCTCGGCCGACAAACTGACCTGCCGCCGCTCGCCCGACTTGCATATCCAGTCGGTCTCCAGGTCTATCGTGGTGCCGGTGCGCTCAAACTCGATACGCCACGCCTCGCGCGCGGCCGGGTCGGCCCAAATGCCCACGTCAAACACGGTGCGCCCTATCAGGTCTGCCGGCGTCCAGCCAAACACCTCGCCGTAGCGGTCGTTAACCTCAACAAACAAACCGTCCCGTACCCGTGCGATGGACGCTGGGAGCGGGCTGGCGCGAAACGCCGTTTGAAAACGCAGCTCGCTTTCGCGCAAATTGGTGATGTCCTGCATGGCCCCCCACAAGGTCACCGGCTCGCCTGCCGCATCGCGCAGCAGGCTGCCACTGGCGTATCCCACACCCGCCGTGCCATCCACACGCCGAAAGCGAAATTCCATTCGGTAGGAACCGCCCTCGGCAATGGCCTGATCGACCCGCGAGCGTATGCGGTCGCAGTCGGCGGGATCTACGTGTTTGTGGAAGCGCTCAACTGTGGGTTGGACTTCACCGGGCGTGTAGCCAAGAGAAGTAAAAATCTCATCGCTCCAGGTCACGCGTCGATCGGCCAGCCTCAGCTCCCAATGGCCGATATGCGCCATGCGCGCAACTTCATCCAAGCGGCGGTGGGCCACCTGAATATCGGTAATGTCGTGAAAGAGTTCAAGCTTGCTGGTGCTGCCATCGGCATTCTTGATGGGGATATCAAACAGGTCGTAAATACGGCCTTTGGGCGACGTCCACTGCCACTGCACTGAACGGCCAGCCAGCACTTCACCACTTTTGCACCAGGTACACGGCAGGGCGTTTCCGTGCAAATATTCATGGCATTTTTGGCCGCTGATGTCGCCAAACTCGCGCCGCAGCACCGGGTTGATGTATTCGATCTCGTGCTGCTCGTTAACGATGTAAACCCCGTCGGGCAAGGCATCAAGAATAGACAGCAACCGTTTGCGGTCGACTTCGAGTTTTTCGGCGACAGACTCGATGTTCTTGATCTGCGTGATGTCGGTCCAGGTCAGAACCACGCCACCCACTGAGCCTGCTTTCGGCGCGTCCTTCTCGTCGTTCGCATCCTTCGCATCCTGCGGGTCGCCGGTATACGGCAGCATGCGCTCGAACACCCAGCGCCCGTCTGCAAGACGCGCTTCGCGCTCGATGCGCTGCTCGCCAAGCGCGCAGCGGCGCAGGTCTTCCAGAAACGCCTCTTGCGGGCCTAGCCGGTACCGAATATCGCTAATAGGCCGCCCGATGTCGCTGCCGCGCAGCGCAAGAAAATCGTCCACGCCGGGGCTGAAACGACGCAGCCTGAGCGCGCCGTCCAGAAAAACAGTGCCGATGTCGGTGCTGGCAAGCAGGTGGTCGTAGTCGCGGTTGAGGGCATCGAGCTCATCGTTGCGCGACTCCAACTCGCGGTTCAGCGAGTACAGGTCTTCGTTGACCGACTTGAGCTCTTCATTGGTGCTTTGCAGTTCTTCATTGGAGGCGGTTAGCTCTTCATTGCCCAAGTCCAGCCGCTCGTGGCTGGCCTGCAGTTCGTGCAGCATGTCGTGAAGACGTTCGCGGGTTGCATCAAGCTCGGCCGCAAGCACTTGCGGGTTTTGCTCGGGCTCGGCCATCTCGCGCTGTACGGCCTCGGCGGGCACCGCCTGTGCCGTCGTAGGTTTGTGGACACCGAAACTTCGCTGAAAAGTGGCGGTCTGCTTGCGAAACAGCTTGTGCGTGCGGTCCACCACCGAAAACGCATTGGCCTCAAAAGCACCCACGTTTTCGCTGGCGCCTAGCAGCAGCAAGCCCTGCGGCTTAAGTGCGAAATGCAGCTGCGAGAGTGCGCGAAACTGGGCATCGGGCTTGAGATAGATCAGCAAGTTGCGGCACAGCACCAGGTCAATGCTGGTGAACGGCGGATCACTCAGAATGTTGTGGCGGGCAAACACCAGGTGGCGGCGCAAAGTGGCGTCAGCGCGGGCTCCCTCTGGCACGGCCTGAAAGTACCGACGCTGCAAGGCTTCTGGTACGGCACCTAAAGCGAATTCATCGTAGCGACCGCGCGAGGCTTCGGCCAGCGCGTCCGGATCCAGATCAGTGGCAAACACTTTGACGTTGCCATGAAAGCCCAGCCGACCGGCCGCGTCCAACGCCAGCATGCCTACCGAATAGGCTTCTTCGCCACTGGCACAGCCAGCGCACCAAATGCGCAGGTCGTCCCCGGCATCGCGCCCGCGCAGCAGGTCTGGCAGCACTTCCCCTTCGAGCTGCCGAAACACCTCGGCGTCGCGAAAGAATTCGGTCACGTTGACCAGTAGTTCGCCGACCAGGGCTTCGCGCTCTGCGGCACTGTCCTTGATCTGCGCAAGGTAAGCCTCGGGCGAATCGATCGACAAGCGCGCCATACGCTGGCGCACCCGGCGGGTCAAAGTGGTAATTTTGTAGCCTGAAAAGTCCACGCCACTTGCGCGCCGCAACAGGTCAAGCATGTCAGGCAGCGCCGCGATCGGCTCAACAGTGGGCTCGGTCCACTGGGACAATTCTTCCGGCGGTGGGGCGTTCACATCCATCACTCAATTATGTGCGGCGCGCCGCACCATTCGCACCCGCGATGGCCCGCAGTGGTCGTGAGCGCAACGTTGGTTTAGGAGAGCCGTTGCAGCGCACGAGAGCGAGGCCGCTCAGGGCGGGTTCGCGGCTCCGTCCGCATCCGCTGTGTCCGCCATGTCCGCCATGTCTGCGGCGCCTCCCACTTGTGCCGTGCCTGACATCGGTATCGCCGGCGGATCGGGCAGCACATCGATACGCGCCTCCTGCCTCAAATATATTTTGACGATGTCAAAGAAACGTTCGTAAAAGGCCAACGAGCTCACCGTCTTGCTCGCCACCTTCACCAGCGCTTCGCTACTGGCGGAAAACGGCAGGGACACCGAGCCAATGGCCGGCACGCCGAGACTGGCGGAATTGTTGGTTTTTCGCAGAATGTAGGTATCCTGCAGGCCGCTGACAAAACCCAAGGTGCCGCGGCCGTTGGCGGCGTCTGCCACGCAGACCGCGCGAATAGTCATCTGCACGTTCGAGTCGGGGTCGGGCTGAAAGCTCTTAGTGCCCTCAACCATGTCGGCGCTCGCGCTGTTGACGATGTAGCCCTGGCTCAGCAAGGCGCGGCGTCCGGCCTCGCAGGTTGCAGCGGGTGTGGCGTCAAACAAGCGTGAGTGCATGCTGCCTGAGCCGAACTCTTCCTGCAGGCCTACCGGTGGAGCGGGGGTTGCACAGCCGCCGAGTAAACCGGCCAGCGCACCCGCGATGCCGAAGCACCGCATACGGGGTGAAATAACAATTTTCATAGCAAACTATCCATACTGTTTAAACGCTAGGTCCACTTTTGTTCATAATTTTATTGAGGTTTCTGCGTGCCAGCATTTGCCGCCCGGCATCGAGTACCAGTACAGCCACCGCGGCGAACACCAAGCCGTACAGCACCCACTGCCCGGGCGCTAGCCGCTCACCCAGCAGGAAAGCCACCAGCGCCAACAAAACCGGTTCCACGTAGGTCAGCAATCCGAACAGGCCCATGGGCAACAAGCCACTGGCCGCCATGTACAGCGTGAGCGCCACCGCGCTCAGCACTCCAACCAGCAGCAGCACCAGCGCCAAACTGCCATCGCCCATCACCGTGGGCACGGTGGATGGCGCGTGCAGCACAAAATACACCGCGGCCGGAACCGCCAGCGCCATGTCGATCCAATGGCCGCCCAGTTGCTCGGTGCGCAGTCGCCGCCGAAGTGCGAAATACACCGGGTAACCGAGCGCCACTACCCAGGTCTCCCAAGACACCCCGCCGGAGCGAAACAACTCGGCCACCACACCGGCTGCAGCCAGCCCGGTGGCCAGTTTGTGCGGTCCCGACAAGCGCTCGCCATGCAGCACCCGGCCGATCAGCACCATCACCAGCGGCAGCAAGAAGTAGCCCAGCGATACCGGCAGACCGCGGCCTGCCAGCGGTGCCCACATAAACAGCCACAGCTGCACGCCCACCAGCGCCGCGCTGACCAACAGCGCAGCACCCAGCGCCGGACGCCGCCGCACGCGGGCTGCAATCTCGCGCACCAGATACCACTCCCCGCGCCACAGCAGCAATGTGGTGGTAAACGGCAGCGTGGCCAGAATGCGCCAGCCAAAAATCTCCTCGCCCGCCAGAGGTTTAAGAAACGGCGAAATGTAATAGATCACCCCGAACAGGAGCGATGCCAGCACCGAGGCGATGACGCCCTTCAGCATGACCAGCCCTGATAAGTTGGCGCATGCCGCAAAAGGCAGGGCATGCGCGTCAGAAGTCGCCCTGCGCTGCGCTCAAGTTACCCGCCAGTAGTTCGGGCAAACGTGCCGCCGTAGTTTTGAATCCGCAGGCCTGCGCATGACCACCACCGCCCATGCTTTGCGCCAGGGGAATGCAGTCGTAACCGCGCTGCGAGCGCAAGCCCACCTTGACCACGCCGCCCTGACCAGCCGACCACATTAGAGCAAACGTGCCAGATTTGCGCGAGACCAAATCGCCTACCAAACTGTGAAACACACCGGGTGCATTCACCATCAGGCCCGCCTGACCGTTGAATACCACCGGCTGTGCGCCCTCGGCGATATCGGCAGCCAGCTTGGCAAACTTTTCATCCATGGCCTGGCCGCGCGCCATGAATTCCTGCGTTTGCTCGCGCGTGAAGTTGGCAATGGCGTTCCAGCGCTCAAGCTCTTGCGGCTCCATGTCGAGTGCCGCGAGGTAGGCCGCGCTTTCGGGAAACTGCCAGTTCCACAAGTCACGGTCTTCCACATAACGCACCAAGTCGGGCAGCGGCTCCTCAGGCAGGAAAAACTCCCAAGCCAGGCGTGCACCGGATTTCGCCATGTCGAAATGCACCACCCCGCAGCGGCAGGCAAACCCATCGAGCGCATCGGCTGCGCTTTTGTGATGGTCCAGCATGATCAGCCGAGCCGCCGCATCGTCAATGCCGCGCAAAATTTTGGCCGGGAACGAAAAATCCAGGATGTAGACCGCGCGACCCGCCAGTGGCGGCAGGTCGGCCAGCATGCTCACTTCGCCGTGGTCCAAGCCGCGCATCTCCACTGCGCCGCCGTAGAAACGCCAGGCCGCGAGAACTGCTGCGAAACCATCGGGGCAACGGCGGCCGTGAAAAAGCACCAAAGGAGACGGATCGTCCTGCCGGGGCGCGAACAGAAGTTGTAGGGGGAGTAGGGTTTTCATCAGCCTGCAATTGTCGCCGCCTTGCGTGGGCAGGCGCGGTCGCCTGAAAGTCACACAAAGGTCCAGGGAACCTTGTGCGTGGCAACGAGTCGAGCAAAGAACCATACTTTCTGCCCGGCGCAGCACCATTTATGCACTCCCCTCGTCTCTCAGCCCTGCCTATGTTTCAAAATTTCAAAGAATTTCTCGCAGACATCACCGGATCACAGCCAAGCGTTACGCCGCAAGAACGCGCCGAGCGGGTCCAACTGGCAGCCGCGGTGCTGCTGGTGGAAGTGGTGCGAGCCGATGGCTCCCTTGATGCGGCCGAGCGCGCCACGGCGTTGGCCGCATTGCAGGCGCGTTTTCCGCTACCGCCCGCTGCGCTGGAAGCACTGTTGGCCCATGCCCAGAACAGCGCTCGCGTCGCCTATGACTACCAGCACTTCACCGGCGAAATCAACGACGCGTTCAGCCATGACGACAAAGTGCGGCTGGTGGAGGCACTTTGGCAGGTCGCCTACGCTGACCAGCACGTGGACGCCAACGAGAACCATGCCATCAGCAAAATTGCCGGCCTGCTGCACGTGACGCACGGCGAATACATCGCCGTCAAGATACGCGCCAAAGAAGCAGCGGGAATCGAATAACCTTTGTCCCGCGGTTGCCGCTGTCGCCGGGGCTGTCCACACGCCGCTGCTTCCATTTCCTGATCAATCTGTTCAGCTGCTCGCGCCTGCTGCGACTGCGCTAGTGGCTCTTTTCACAGAAATTTTGTTATCACTCGCGTAGGCGGCTGCCGACATGGCGCAGCGCCACTGACCGGCGGCGCACAAACCCTTCAGCCGGCACAGTGCTGGCATGCTGCGCTTTCCCTCTTCCCTGCCACCGACTCCGCCACACCGATCGGAGGCCCACGGTGGTTGACGCATGGAGCCAGATCGGTGCGACGGTGGCTTCTGAGTTCGCCGATGTGCCCGACCTTGCACAAGCCACCCGTATCGCCTTGCGCCTGATTGTGGCGGCAGTGTTGGGCGGCTTGCTCGGTTTGGAGCGTGAGCGCGCGGGCAAATCAGCCGGGGTGCGCACCCACATGCTGGTGGCAATGGGCGCGGCGTTGTTCGTGCTGGTGGCCCAGCAGGTGGGGATTGATACGCCGGACATGAGTCGCGTGATACAGGGGATCGTGGCGGGCGTCGGTTTTCTGGGCGCAGGCACCATTCTCAAGGGCGATTCAGAGAGCCAGGTGCATGGATTGACGACGGCCGCAGGCATCTGGCTCACATCTGCGATTGGCGTGGCGGCGGGGCTTGGGCAGGAATCCACTGCAGTGCTCAGCGCGGTTCTGGCATTCACCGTGCTGTGGGCGCTGCCGAAATTACCAGGCTTCGCTGCAGCCGCCACGAACAGCGACAACAGCAGCAACGGCCCCTTAAAGAAGGGCCCCAGCAAACAGGGCGATGCGCAGCTACCAACGGACGACGCCCGAGAGAGGCTTTAACGTGGTGGATACGGCCTGCAGTCCCACAGTGCCGGCATGTGCATGGCCGCCAAATGGGTTTTTACAAGCCCAAACAGGACAATAAAAATGACCGAAAAAGCCACGATTCACGAAGACGTTTGCTACACCCCCGGCGATGGAGCTCCTATCGTCATTCCGCCGGGCCCGGCCGACATTGACCGCAGCGCCGACAGCATCACGCTGTCATGGACCGAGGACAACGAAGCCACTGGCTCTGCGGCCATCCCACGCGCCGAGTTCGACCGCTACGTGCGCGAGGGAAAGATCACTTTTGACGCGGCTTTGTGAAAGCGTTGGCAGCCCGCATCCTTCTTTAGCAATTTGCGTTTGCTATGGCTATACCCAAACGAGCCTTAACTGAAATAGTGACCCCACTGGCGCAAGACGTGCTCGATTTTTGGTTCAACGAGCTGAGCGCAGGCCAGCACTTCGCCAAAAATGCCGCTCTGGATGCCGAAATTACAGCGCGCTTCGCTGCCGCATTGGAAGCCGGCGCGCGATGTGAGCTGGCATGCTGGCGGATCACCCCGGGAGGGCGCTTGGCCGAAGTAATCGTTCTGGACCAGTTTTCGCGCCACATTCACCGAGACCGGGCGCGTGCCTTTGCCTGCGACGCGACTGCGCTGGCGTTGGCACAAGAACTGGTGGCAGGCGCGCACGACGCGGCGCTGCCGATTGCGCAGCGCGCCTTTGCCTACCTGCCGTTCATGCACAGCGAGTCGCTGGCGGTTCACGCTGAAGCGTTGGTGCTTTTCGACCAGCCGGGCTTAGAGAAGAACCTGCGCTTTGAGCGAATGCACCTGGAGGTGCTGCAGCGCTTCGGCCGCTACCCGCACCGCAACGCAGCGCTGGCGCGCGTATCAACGCCCGAAGAAACGGCATTTTTGGAAGCGCCTGGTTCACGCTTTTAGGGAATCACAGCCCCCGGGCGCGGCACGTCCGAGCAGGCAGCACGGTCGGGAGCTCCACCCCGCGACGTCACGGCATTCCGCCCACCTATTAGCACACCCACCACTTTGATGCACCGGCCAGTGCGGCAGGTGGAGTGCCCCTACCGGTGCGCGGCACCACCGTCGCGCGGGCCCGTCAGTCGCTAGCCTGTTCCAGCTGGCGTCCTGGAGCCGGCCCGATCTGCGCACCGCGCTCCCGGCTGCCGCCCTTTTTTTTGCGCGCAGCTTTTTTGGCTTCACGGTCCACTTCGTTGAGCAAGCCGGCGGCGCGCCACGCTTCGAATTCCGGTGGCGATTCCAACGTGATGCGGCCAAGAATGTAAGTGCGGAAATCCGTCAGAACAATCTCCGAAGCCTTCTGCACGTTGACCCGCCCACCCGGCAGCATGGCCCCGCGCTTCTTGCCAATTGCCATCAGCAATTCGTCGTCTGGCATGGTCGCCAGCACATCGGCTTCCAGCCCCAGCTTGTAGCGCGCGCCGAGCAGGGGTGCGTACCGCGCCTGAATGCGGCCCAGCAACTCCAGCGCGACCAGTTCCTCATCGTAGGCATTGCGGCCCACGGCACCGCTAGCCGCCAGGTGGTAGCCACTTTCGGGTGCTGCAATTCGCGGCCACAGCATGCCGGGCGTGTCCCACAGATAAAAATCATCGGCCAGCGTGATGCGCTGCTCAAGCTTGGTAATGCCAGCTTCGTCGCCCGTTTTGGCTTGCCGCTTGTTGGACAGCGTGTTGATCAGCGTGGACTTGCCCACATTGGGCACGCCGCAAATCAACACCCGCATGGGTTTGGCCATGCCGCCGCGCTGGGGCGCGAGCAGATGGCAGGCGTCAATCAGTCGCCTAGCGGGCGCGGGATCGGAGGCATCGAGCGGGACAGCGCGGGTGTCTTCCTGGGCGTTGTACCAATGCGCCCACTGGGTGGTGAGCTCAGGGTCTGCCACGTCCTGCTTGTTCAGCACTTTGAGCGTGGGTTTGTGCGCCGTGAGTTCGGCCAGAAGCGGGTTGGCGCTAGAGCCTGGCAAGCGTGCATCGAGCACTTCGATGACGACATCGATGTCCTTGATGCGCTCGCCAATGGCTTTGCGCGTCAGGTGCATATGCCCCGGGAACCACTGAATCGCCATGTACCTGCCTTGTCTCCGTGAAAACCGGTGCGGCGGCTTTGTAGGCCCGCTCGCCTGAACCTGCAAGCTTACCGCGCGGCCCTCAATCGGCCGGCCGATGCCCGCTGATCGAGGGTGTAGAACGCTGCTCGAGGGCCTCCATCAAACGATGGGGGCATGCCGATAGCTATCGAATAAATAGCTAATAACCCTTTTTGCATAAGCGCTAGATAGGATTTTCATCCCAAATTCTGAGCCGACATGTAAGCCACCCGCCACTCCTCGAACGGCTCGGTGTCCGCGGCCTCGATGGTTTTCTGCGCTTGCACAGACTTCACCGCCATGGCTTCAAATGCAGAACGGCGCTCATCGCTCCACGGCAGACCGAGCAACACTGCGCGGGCTGAATCGGAGGCGTGGGCAGCAAACGCCTGAAAGCTGTTGCCGTGCGATTGCGCCATGGTTTGCAGCACACGAGCCGACGGCGCGGTGTCGGGCGCGGCCAGTGTCGCAAGGGCGGCCGTGAGCGCATCCATATGGGACTGTGCGGCGAGCTGCCCGTCTTGCGCCGCGTCCAGCGCTCGGGCATACGGCAGGCAGCCCTCCAACACCTCAGCAGCCCAGTCCACAAGAGGCGCCTGGCGGCCCGCACGCAGCAGCCACAAGCCGCTCTCGCGACCACGCGCGGCGGTGAGGTGCTGGTTGTGTTTGATCTCGGTAATTTCGGCCGGCGTATCGGGCGCGCTGTCGGTCATCAGGCAGTGCAGCAAAAACACATCCAGCAGCCGCGCTGTGTCAGCAGTAATGCCCACCGGAACAAACGGATCGAGGTCCATCAGCCGCACTTCGACATATTCCACACCGCGCTCGCGCAGTGCGTGCAGCGGGCGCTCGCCCGAACGGATGACACGCTTGGGGCGAATGGTGCCGTAGAACTCGTTCTCTATTTGCAGCAGGCTGGTGCCCAGCTGGTTGTAGTCGCCGCCGGGGTTGCGCACGCCTACCGCTTCGTATGCCGGATACGGCTGGCTCAGAGCCTCATGCAGTGAGCGGGCGTAGCCGTCGAGGTCGTTGTAGCTGACGGCCAGCGTCGCCTGCGCGTCGCTTTGGTAACCCAGCCGCCCCATGCGCAGCGAAGTGGCGTGCGGCAAATAGAGGGCGTCGGGGCCCAGCGGCTGCAGCGCGTGCGGCCGGCCCTGGGCAAAGCAGGAACACAGCGCGGGTGACGCGCCAAACAGATACAGAAGCACAAAAGCGTGGCGGCGAAAGTTTCGGATCAGGCCGAAATACTGCTCGCTGGTAACTCCCGGCATCGACCAGTTGTAGTGAATGCCGCAAATGGTTTGCATGCGCCGCCCGTATCGGTGGCCCAAGCCCATGCGGTAAATGCTTTTGGCGCGCCCGACGTTGGAGCTACCGAAGCGGGCCAGCGGGATTGTCTCGTCCGTCGGCAATCGGCACGGCATGCTCGACGCCCACAGCCGCTCGTTTCCCTGGGCAGCCAGGATGTGGTGAACAAACTGGTGAATCTGCGTGAGCTCGGCCAGGCATGCATCCACGCTGGGGTGTACGCCGGTAACGAGTTCAATCTGCGACTCGCTGTAGTCGGTAGTGATATGGGGGTGCGTGAGCGAAGAGCCCAGCGCAGCCGGGTGCGGGGTCAATGCCAACTCGCCTGCAGGCTGCACACGCAAACCCTCTTTTTCAATGCCGCGGCGAATGCCGCGCAGGGGCAGCGCGTGGAGTGTGTCCTGCAGGGAACTCATGGGGTGTGCCAGTGGCCTGTTGTTGTGGTGAGCGCGGAAGTTATCACGCAGGCGCAGGCTTTGCTGCGTCAGGGAAATTCGCTTGTGACGGTATTCAGGCCCGCCAGCCGAAGGTGGCAATGGCGCAAGACTAGGCTCTGCTCGCTGGCGAGGAGCTAGCGGCGAGGTCAAATATTGCCCGAACGCGCCTTCTTCACTTCCAGTTCGCCCTGCGCGCCGCCGCTCTGCGGTACCGAATCGCCGCTGCGGTAGGTCACCTCGTCCAAACGGGCCGCCAATTGCTCGGCAGCGTCTGGTCCGGTACCTATGTAAATGCCCTCGGTCAGAGTGACATGGGCCGCCTCAAAACTGCCAGCGCCGGCGCACAGCGTGGTGCGGGTGGGCGCGCGCTCATGCGCCAGTACCAACATGGCCGGCACTACGGCCTCGGGGGCCAGCACGGCCAGCACGTCATCGGGCATCAGGCCTTCGGTCATGCGGGTGGCTGCTGTGGGCGCCAGCGCGTTGACATGAATGCCGTGTTTGGCCCCTTCAATGGCCAGCGTTTGCATGAGGCCGACCAAAGCCAACTTGGCCGCGCCATAGTTGCTCTGGCCAAAATTGCCATAGAGCCCACTAGATGATGTGGTGAGCAAGATGCGTCCGTACTCCTGCGCCACCATGTGCGGCCAGGCGGCCTTGCAGGTGTGCACCGCTCCCATGAGGTGCACATCGACCACGCGGCGGAAATCGTCCAGGTCCATCTTGGCAAAGCTTTTGTCGCGCAGGATGCCGGCGTTGTTCACCAAGATATCGATCCGGCCCCAAGCATCCACCGCCTGCTGCACCATGCCTTGCACCGCGGCATAGTCGGTGACAGACGCGCCATTGGCCAGAGCCTCACCGCCCGCAGCGCGGATTTCACGCGCCACCGCCTCGGCCGCAGTGACCGAACCACCCTCGCCATGCACGCCGCCGCCCAGGTCGTTGACCAGCACCCGCGCACCGCGCGCCGCCAGCGCCAGCGCATGAGCGCGCCCTAGCCCGCCGCCGGCTCCGGTGACGATCGCCACGCGGCCCTTGAAGTCCAGTGTTGAAACCTGTGTCATGTGCGTTCGCCTTGTTTGTGTGCGTGTGACGGCCTTCTACCGCCGGCCACTGTAGGTCACTTCTGAACGCAGGACCGTGCACCAAAGGGACAGCGCGGGAATAATGCGATTTTTCAGCCCTGCACTGTCCACCTTAAGGAACCCCATGAAAGCTATTTGGAAAGGCGTCACCATCGCCGAGAGCAAGGACACCGTACTGGTGGAAGGCAACCACTATTTCCCGGAATCCGCCCTCAACAGCGAATGCTTTACCTTCAGTAACCACAAGTCGAGCTGCCCCTGGAAGGGCCAGGCCACCTACCGCTCGCTGCTCGTGAATGGCGAAATCAACGCTGATGCTGCCTGGACCTACGCCGACCCCAAGCCTGAGGCCGAAAACATTCGCGGGATGTTTGCCTTCTGGAAGGGTGTAACCGTCGCCGAATGACCTGTTGGAGACAGAGCGGCAAATGTCGGCGAAGCGAGATTGGCCCCAGCGAGGGTAGTGGCTGCCAAATCTGCACACTCATAGCTCGGCTATGGGGCGAAAAGACGGTGAACGCTGCACCGCGGCGGCGGCGGTGCCGCCGCCGTTTCTTCTGCCGCGCAGGCCCCCAGGGTTGTCCCCAGCGAACTGGGACAAGGATGTGGATAAGCCGGGAAGGCGCTTGTATGACCGGCGTAAAGTCTTGATTTATTGAGACTTTTATCTATCTGCTGCAAAATTGAGCAGGCCGACAACAGCGTTTTTCAGCAGGTTGTCCATCACATCGCTGGACAATCCTGGGGATAACTTGGGGCAAGCTCGGTATGGAGAGTGCAAGTGCCCGGCAGCACACGGCTTAATAGTGATTGCCTAATTTTTGTGCAGTTCAACCGCGTTGTACGACACCGTTTACTTGACCCTATCGCTTCGTTATTGATAGCTATTTACCCTTACTGCTATTGCGCTAGAGCCTTATTTTTATAGATTTCCAATTGACTCCAGAACACTACAGCCCCGCTGCTGAACGCAACACCGCGCCCATCCTGGAGCGCTTGTGCGCTTTGCTGCCCGCGCATGGCACTGCACTGGAAATTGCGAGTGGCAGCGGTCAGCACGCCGCCGCGCTATCAAATGCTTTTCCCGGCTGGCAATGGCAACCCAGTGACTGGCAGGCCGATGCGTTTAAGTCCATCACGACTTGGGCACAACACACCAACGCCAAAGGTGTGCTGCCACCGGTGTTGCTGGATGTGCGCTGCGCGCAGTGGCCGTCCGCTGGGCCGGCCTTCGCGCATTCGTTTGATTTGGTCTATTGCGCGAACATGATGCACATCGCGCCCTGGGAGTGCTGCGCTGGATTGATGCAGGGCGCAGCGCGTTACTTGGCGCCGCACGGCCAGTTGGTCACGTATGGGCCTTATTTGGAGGATGACGTTCCCACCTCCCTTGGCAACTTGGCGTTTGACGAAGATCTGCGAGAGCGCAATCCGGCATGGGGCCTGCGCACTTTGGCGCAGGTACAGGCCACAGCACGCAGTGCGGGACTGACGCTAATCGCGCGCTACGCCATGCCTGCCAACAACCTATTGCTGATATTTGGGCAATTAGTCGAGAACACCGCTGTTTCACGCGCTGCCATTGAACCTGCGCAGCCATGAGTATTTCTGTGACACCTCCCTCCGCACCCTTCTTTACCGCAACGCTGTTGCCCCAGCGCACCAGCGTCGACGCTTGGCCCGACCAACCTGTGCTGCTTTCCATCGAGCAAGGCGGCCTTGACTGGCCCAGCTCTTGCCGCAATGGCACCTGCCGCACCTGCATCGGCCAACTGCACGCGGGCGAGGTGCGCTACGCCATCGAGTGGCCCGGCCTCACCACGGAAGAAATGCACGCGGGCTGCGTCTTGCCCTGCGTGGCGTACCCCATGTCCGATGTGGAAATTTCGCCGGGCGAAGGCCAGTAGCCTAGGCGACCCCGCCGCTGCGGCGGTTCCCGTAAAATCGGGGTTTTCCCGGCCGCGCAACACCTTCGGTGCCTGCGACCCGTTTGCGGCAATGCTGCAGCGCACGTTCTTTGTAAGGTCAGGCGGGCACCGCGCCCTCCAAGTCCGCAGACGTGCCTTGCAGCGCCCCGGACTCGGGCTGTCAACACCAGCCCGCTGCTTGCCCTTACCACCCCTGTCCCGCTAGGCCTTTGATGAACGCCCCCTCGCTTGCCACCACAGCACACGGCACCGCCCTGCCATCCGCCACGGTGATTTCGCCGGTGCACGACATCGTCGCCGAGATGCGCGCAGGGCGCATGGTCATCCTGATCGACGAAGAGGACCGTGAAAACGAAGGCGACTTGGTGTTGGCCGCCGACCACGTGACTCCCGAAGCCATCAACTTCATGGCGCGCTTTGGCCGCGGCCTGATTTGCCTCACGCTGAGGCGCGAGCGATGTGAGAGCCTGCATTTGCCGCCGATGGCAACCCGCAATGGTGCCAAACACTCCACTGCTTTCACGGTGTCCATCGAGGCCGCCGAAGGCGTCACCACCGGCATCTCCGCCGCCGACCGTTCGCGCACCGTGCAGGCCGCAGTCGCTGCAAACGCCAGTGCCGACGACTTGGTACAACCGGGCCACATTTTCCCGCTACAAGCAGTAGACGGCGGCGTGCTCATGCGCGCTGGCCATACCGAGGCCGGATGCGACTTGGCCGCCATGGCCGGCTGTAGCCCCACATCGGTGATCTGCGAGATCATGAAGGACGACGGCACCATGGCCCGTCTGCCCGACCTGCTGCTGTTTGCCGCCGAACACGGCCTCAAGATCGGCACCATCGCCGACCTGATCGAGCACCGCAGCCGCACCGAATCGCTGGTGGAAAAAATTGGTACGCGCACGTTGCAGACAGCGTCAGGCGAATTTATTGCTCACGCGTTTCGCGACCTTCCCAGCCAAGCGGTACACATCGCGCTGGTGCGTGGGCAGTGGCAGGAAGGTGATGCCGTTCCGGTGCGTGTACACGAACCCCTATCGATTTTCGATGCGCTGGAGGTGCACCGAACCATGCACACCTGGGCGTTGGACACCAGCCTTGAATACATCGCAGCCCAAGGCCGCGGCGTGGCCGTACTGCTCAACTGCGGCGAAAGCGCAGAGCAGTTGCTGGCACAGTTCGACGGCACCGCCCGCGCAGCGCAGGCCCCGGAGCGCGGCCGCATGGACTTGCGTACCTACGGCGTGGGCGCACAAATCCTGCGCGAATGCGGCGTGACCCGCATGCAGCTGATGGGCCAGCCGCGCCGCATGCCCAGCATGGCAGGCTACGGGCTGGAGATCACGGGCTATATCCCTAAAAAATAGCACTATGCGGATGGCTCGAAAGTAGACCGGTTCAACTTGAAGGAATGACAATGTTTGGCGCAGACAAAGGCAAGGCACCCCAGCCCGATGGCAGCAAGCTGCACATCGCGATCGTGCAGGCTCGATTTAACGAAGGCATCACCCATGCGCTGGCGCAGGCCTGCCTGGCCGAGCTGGCCCTATTGGGTGTGCAGGAGCAGCACATTCGCCACGTGACGGTACCCGGCGCGCTCGAGATTCCTTCAGCCCTGCAGGCGCTGGCTGAGCAGGACGAATACGACGCTTTGATCGCGCTCGGCTGCATTATTCGGGGCGAAACTTACCACTTCGAACTGGTAGCGAACGAGTCGGCCGCTGGCGTAAGCCGCATCTCGCTTGATCACCATGTGCCGGTGGCCAACGCCATCATCACGACCGAGAACCTGGAGCAAGCCATCGCCCGCCAGCACGAAAAAGGCCGCGACGCCGCCCGCGTTGCCGTGGAAATGGCTAACCTTTTCAAGGAACTCGAATGAACGACCAAGCCGAAAAAATGGGTGCGGATCAGCCCGCAGGCAGACTTCTTGCGGCTTTGACGCCCAAGCCGCCTAGCAACCCGTCACCCAAGAACGCCGGCAAGCCACCGGCTACAGGAGCCTCTGGCGGGCGCCGCGCTTCCACCAAGTCGGGCCGTAGCCGCGCCCGTGAATTCGCTTTGCAAGCGCTGTATCAGCATTTGGTGGGCCGAAACGATGCGTCTGCCATCGACAACTTCACACGCGAACTAGCCGGGTTTAACAAATGCGATTCGGTGCATTACGACGCACTGCTGCACGGCTGCATTGCACAAGCCGGGGCACTGGACGCGCTCATCGTGCCTTTGCTGGACCGCAAGCTGACAGAGATTTCCCCCATCGAACGCTCCGTGATGTGGATGGGTACTTATGAAATGCAGCACTGCCTGGATGTTCCCTGGCGCGTAGTGCTCAATGAATACATCGAACTGGCCAAAGACTACGGCGGCACGGATGGCTACAAATACATCAACGGCGTGCTGGGCGGCTTGGCACCGCAGCTGCGCAGTGTGGAAGTGGCGCATGACCCTGGCCGCGGCAAAGTGGCATCGTGAGAGTCTCCGCGCGCGCCCAGCGCATTGAGCCCTTTTATGTGATGGAGGTCGCCAAAGCGGCGCAGGCCATGGCGCAGGCCGTGCAGGGCAGCGCCGAGCCGATGATTTTCTTGAACATCGGCGAGCCCGACTTCACCGCACCGCCCCTGGTGCGGGAAGCCGCCGCTCGCGCCATTGCCGACGGCGCCACCCAATACACCCCGGCTCTTGGCCTGCCCGCGCTGCGCGAGCGCATCAGCGGCTGGTACCAGCAGCGGTTTGGCTTAGACGTACCCGCACGGCGCATCGTGATCACAGCCGGCGCTTCTGCGGCTTTGCAACTGGCGTGCTTGGCCTTGGTGGAGGCGGGCGATGAAATGCTGATGCCCGACCCCAGCTACCCCTGTAACCGCAACTTTGTGAGTGCGGCTGAGGGCACTGCGGTGCTGATCCCCACCACTGCGCAAGAGCGCTACCAGCTCAGCAGCGAAAAAGTGCGGGCCGCCTGGACCAAAAAAACGCGCGGCGTGCTGCTCGCATCGCCGTCGAACCCCACGGGCACCTCGATTGCGCCTGACGAACTGCGCCGTATCCACAACGTGGTGCAGCAGCACGGCGGCATTACGCTGATTGACGAAATCTACCTGGGCCTCTCGTACGAAGAGCAGTTCAGCCAGACAGCGCTGGCACTCTCGGACGACATCGTCAGCATCAACAGCTTTAGCAAATACTTCAACATGACCGGCTGGCGGCTCGGCTGGATGGTGGTGCCCGACATGCTGGTGCCAGTGATTGAGCGCTTGGCACAAAACCTGTTTATTTGCGCCAGCACGGTCTCGCAGCATGCAGCGCTGGCGTGCTTTGAAGATGCAAGCATTCTGGAATACGAACGCCGCCGCGCCGAGTTCAAACGCCGCCGCGACTACTTCATTCCTGAGCTGCAGCGCCTGGGTTTTACGATTCCGGTACTGCCCGACGGCGCGTTCTACGCTTGGGCGGACTGCACCCAGGCAGCGCAAAAGCTGGGCGTCGTCGGTAGCTGGGACATGGCTTACGCGCTGATGGAGCGGGCGCACATTGCCGCTACCCCGGGCCGCGACTTTGGCGCGCACGAGCCCGAGCGCTTTTTGCGCTTCTCCACGGCCAGCTCCATGGAGCACTTGCAAGAGGCGGTACGCCGCCTGCGAGGCGTGCTGGCTTGACCATACCAGGCCACCGCCAGCCGTTTGAACTGCCCGTGCGCGTGTACTGGGAAGATACGGACGCTGGCGGGGTGGTCTTCTACGCCAATTACCTTAAATTTTTTGAACGCGCCCGCACCGAGTGGTTGCGATCCATGGGCTTTGGCCAGCACCGTTTGCGGGAACAAACCGGCGGTATGTTCGTCGTAAGCGAAGCCAGTCTTCGATACCACGCGCCGGCGCGCCTGGACGACGCACTTATTGTTACCGCACAATTACAAGAAGCAGGCCGCGCGTCCTTGACAATCATGCACCAAGCGCTACGAAAAGATGAGCAAGGCGGCGATGCTCCCGCCACTCTTCTTTGCACCGGCGTGGTGCGCATTGGCTGGGTCGACTCGATCCACCTGCGCCCTGCCCGCATTCCATCTGCTCTTCTGGAAACCTTTTCATGAACTCCAACGACATGTCCATCCTCAGCCTGGTGCTCAACGCAAGCTGGGTGGTGCAATTGGTCATGCTGCTGCTGCTGGGCGTATCCGTCGCCAGCTGGGCGGCGATTTTCCGCAAATTGTTCGCGCTCAAACGCACCAGGGCACTCAACGAAGAGTTTGAGCGCGACTTCTGGTCCGGCACCAGCCTGAACGATTTGTACGCCAGCGCTGCGCAGAACGCCAAACACTCCGGCCCCATGGAGCGTATTTTCGCCAGTGGCATGCGTGAACACCAAAAGCTGCGCGAGCGCCGCATTGCCGACCCTGGCACCCTGCTGGACGGCGCGCGGCGCGCCATGCGGGCGAGTTTTCAGCGCGAAATGGACGTCATTGAATCGAGCCTGTCGTTTCTCGCCACCGTGGGATCCGTCTCGCCCTATGTGGGCTTGTTTGGAACTGTGTGGGGCATCATGCACGCCTTCACCGGCTTTGCGGGCATGGAGCAGGTCACGCTCGCCACCGTGGCACCCGGCATTGCCGAAGCTTTGGTCGCCACCGCCTTGGGGCTGTTTTCTGCCATTCCAGCGGTGATTGCCTACAACCGTTTTGCAGGCGATATTGACCGCATTGCCAATTCCCAGGAAACCTTCATTGAAGAGTTTTCCAACATCCTGCAGCGCAATCTGGGCGCGCATCCCACATCGCCTTCGGGCCACTGACAGGACACGCCATGCCCGCCATAGCCTCACGCGGCCGCGGTCGCCGCACCATCAACGAAATCAACATGGTGCCCTTCATCGACGTCATGCTGGTGCTGCTCATCATCTTCATGGTGACCGCCCCCATGCTGACGCCCGGCATGATTGACGTGCCCAGCGTTGGCAAGGGCAAAAACGTGCCCAAGGTGATCGCGCAGGTCATCGTGAACGAAGATGGAACGCTGCAACTCAAGACCCCGCAAAGCACCAAGAGCATGACCGCGCGTGAAATTGGCCAATCCGCCCGCGACTGGCAGCAGGACCAAAGCAAAGACACGGCAGTCGTCATTACGGCCGACAAGGGCGTGAAGTACGAAGCGGTGATCAGGGCTATGGATGCGCTTCAAAAGGCCGGCGTAGAGCGCGTCGGACTTTCCGTAAAACAAGGCGGCTAACGCCCGCTCTTTGCCTCTTTCCAAGGACTTTCGAGCGCATGCACGCCCACGACGACCGCGACCAGTTCACCCCTCCCAAGGCCCCTGGCCGAACGCGTGCCGTGGTGCTTGCAGTATTGGCCCATGTCCTGCTGATCGTGGCGCTCACTTGGGGTGTGGCGTGGAAAAGCGGCAGCGACCAACCTGCTGTGGTGGCGGAACTGTGGTCTGCCGTGCCGCAGCAGGCGGCTTCGCGTGGTGCTGAGCCGCCCACCCCGGTCAAGCGCGAACCACAGCCAGAGCCGCCTGAGCCCGCTCCTACGCCGCCCGTGCCTCCTCCTCCCGTAGTCGAGCCCCGGCCGGCGCCGAAGCCTCCACCGCCCAAAGCGCAGCCTGACACGCGCGAGGCCGACATTGCTATCGAGCAGGAGAAAAAGCGCAAGCTCAAGGAGCAAGAGGCGAAAGAGAAGGCAGAGCAGGAAAAGCAGCGCAAG
The DNA here is from genome assembly GCA_038235025.1 of Burkholderiales bacterium. Lineage (GTDB taxonomy): Bacteria > Pseudomonadota > Gammaproteobacteria > Burkholderiales > Burkholderiaceae_C > Simplicispira. The sequence continues at coordinate 14,300 of JBBSUJ010000016.1, read as the reverse complement.
GACCAGCAAAAAGCCGAGCAAGAAAAGAAGGAGAAGCAGGCCAAGCTGCAGAAAGAAAAAGCAGAGCGCGAGAAGGCCGAGCAAGTCGCGCGCGACAAAGCGGAACGCGACAAAGAACAGAAAAAACTGGCGGAAGACAAACGCAAGAAGGACGAGGCTATCGCCAAGGCCGATGCGAAGGCGGCAGAAGATCGCCGTAAAAAGGAGCTCGCCCGTTTGCAGGGCATGGCGGGCGCAACCGGGGCGGCAGACGCCACGGGCACCGCACAACGCGACTCTGGTCCTTCGGGCGGCTACGGCGGTAAAGTTGCCGCCAAGGTTAAACCCAACATCGTTTATCCGGATTCGATCTCGGGCAATCCGCGTGCTGAGGTGGAAGTGCGCACCTCGCCTGACGGCAGCATCGTCGGCACGCGTCTGATCAAGCCCTCAGGCAATCCCGCCTGGGATGACGCGGTGCTGCGTGCTCTGGAAAAAACCGCAACACTGCCGCGCGATATCGACGGACGCGTGCCGCCATCGCTGGTGATCGGTTTCCGGCCGCAGGATTGAGGTGTGGGGCATGCCCCACGGGGCAAGGCTGAGGCGAGGTCCTGGAAAGTGACTGGAACGAGGCCCTGACAAAACTCGATGTCGGCGCTCGATTAAAGGCGCGACGACCTGCAGAGTGCAGGCGCGGGACCGTGCCCGCAGCGGCTTGGACAACGGCGCGCCACATGCGCAGCCATTGGCTGGAGAAGCGCATGCGCCGCGTTCGGCCGCAAGATCCGGGCCCGCGGAACCCATTGCTTTAGCGGCGAGCGGCAGAGCCAGTGGCTGGTGACATCGGTGACCGATGACTGGTTACGCGGTGCCAATATCATGACGCAGCGCAGGCAGTCGCATAAATTTAAGTGAAATTGGCCTCTAGTGCTTACCCAGCATAGGCTAATAGCTATCAAAAATATAGCAAATTTCCCCGCCATTCTTAAGAACGGCGGGAAAACTTTCGGTGGCGCAAGCGATCGGCCCTAGGAGTGTGCGCGGCAGAAGGCGGCGAAGCGAAAAGTGGCCCACCGAGGGCGGCGGTGTTTGCCGAATGTGCGGCTCCATAGCCTGGCTACGGTGCAAAAAGACGGTGAACACTGAGCCCGCTTTGGTCATTTTGCAGCCCGCGCTCCGGCTACCGCGCAGGCTCCTAGGCACTCACGCCGTCCGCTACGTCCTTGTACTCGGCAATTTGATCGAAGTTCAGGTACCGGTAAATCTTGTCGCCGTGTTGGTTGATCACGCCAACATCCGCCAAGTATTCGGCTTGCGTCGGAATGCGGCCGATCTTGGCGCAAATGGCGGACAGTTCAGCCGAGCCCAAATACACGTTGGTGTTCTTGCCCAAACGGTTGGGAAAGTTGCGGGTGCTGGTCGACATGACCGTTGCGCCCTCTCTGACCTGCGCCTGATTGCCCATGCACAGCGAGCAACCCGGCATTTCCATGCGTGCGCCCGCATTGCCAAAGACACCGTAGTGGCCTTCTTCTGTCAACTTTTCGGCGTCCATCTTGGTGGGCGGTGCCATCCACAGCTTGACCGGAATATCGCGCTCGCCCTCGAGCAATTTGGACGCGGCGCGGAAGTGGCCAATGTTGGTCATGCACGAACCGATGAACACCTCGTCAATCGGCGCGCCAGCGACATCCGACAGGGTTTTGGCGTCGTCCGGGTCATTGGGGCAGCAGACGATGGGCTCGGTGATATCGGCCAGGTCAATCTCGATCAGGGCCGCGTATTCGGCGTCGGCATCGGGCTCCAGCAACTGGGGGTCTGCCAGCCATGCCTCCATCGACTGGATACGCCGGCGGATGGTGCGCGCGTCTTCATAACCCTGCGCGATCATGTTCTTCAGCAGCACAATGTTCGACTGGATGTATTCGATCACCGGCTCCTTGTTCAGGCGCACCGTGCAACCGGCAGCAGAGCGCTCGGCAGACGCATCAGACAGTTCAAACGCTTGCTCGGCCTTGAGGTTGGGCAGGCCTTCAATTTCCAGGATACGTCCCGAAAAAATGTTCTTCTTGCCCTTTTTCTCCACCGTCAGCAGGCCCGCCTTGATGGCGTAAAGGGGAATGGCGTGCACCAAATCCCGCAGCGTAACGCCGGGCTGCATTTGGCCTTTGAAGCGCACCAGTACGGATTCAGGCATGTCGAGCGGCATGACGCCCGTAGCGGCAGCAAAAGCCACCAAGCCCGAGCCCGCCGGAAAGCTGATGCCTACCGGAAAGCGGGTGTGGCTGTCACCGCCCGTGCCCACGGTATCGGGCAGCAACATGCGGTTGAGCCAGCTGTGGATGATGCCGTCGCCGGGCTTAAGAGAGATGCCGCCGCGGTTGCTGATGAAGTTGGGCAGCTCGTGGTGCATCTTCACATCGACCGGCTTGGGATAAGCGGCAGTGTGGCAAAACGATTGCATCACCAGATCGGCGCTGAAACCCAGGCATGCGAGGTCTTTGAGCTCATCGCGGGTCATGGGGCCGGTGGTGTCTTGTGAACCCACAGAGGTCATGTGCGGCTCGCAATAGGTACCGGGCAATACGCCTTGGCCTTCGGGCAAGCCGCAGGCGCGGGCCACCATCTTTTGCGCAAGCGTGAACCCCTTGCCTTGTCCTGTCGGGACTTGGGGCAAGCGAAACAGCGTGGAAGGAGGAAGACCCAACGAAGCGCGTGCCTTGGCCGTAAGGCCGCGACCAATGATGAGCGGGATACGGCCACCGGCGCGCACCTCGTCGAACAGCACATCGCTCTTGACTTCAAAACTCGCGATGACTTGGCCGCCTTTCAGGGCCTTGCCTTCGTAAGGCCGCAGCTCAACGGTGTCACCCATGTGCATCTGGCTCACATCAAGCTCAATGGGCAGCGCACCGGCATCTTCCATCGTGTTGTAGAAGATGGGCGCAATTTTGCTGCCCAGGCACACGCCGCCAAAGCGCTTGTTCGGGACAAAGGGAATGTCTTCGCCGGTAAACCACAGCACGCTGTTAGTGGCCGACTTGCGGCTCGAGCCGGTGCCCACCACATCGCCTACGTAAGCTACCAGGTTTCCCCTTGCGCGCAGGTCTTCGATAAATTTGATGGGGCCTCGTTTGCCGTCGTCCTCTGGCGCTGCTTCGGCGGGTTGGCCATCGCGCTTGTTTTTGAGCATGGCGAGTGCGTGCAGCGGAATGTCAGGACGGCTCCAGGCATCAGGCGCGGGAGACAGATCGTCCGTGTTGGTTTCGCCAGTGACCTTCAGCACTGTGAGCGTGATACTCGGCGGCACTTCAGGGCGGCTGGTAAACCACTCAGCATCGGCCCAGCTCTGCACCACGCCTTTGGCAAAGGCATTGCCTTTATCGGCCTTATCCTTTACGTCGTGAAACTGGTCGAACATCAGCAGGGTCTTTTTGAGCCCCTCCGCGGCGACTGCCGCCATAGAAACATCGTCCAGCAGCTCGATCAGCGGGGTGAGGTTGTAGCCGCCCAACATGGTGCCCAACAGTTCAGTGGCTTTCTCGCGACTGAACAACGGGCACTTTTCGTACCCGTGCGCCACAGCGGCCAGGTAACTGGCTTTCACCTTGGCCGCGTCGTCCACCCCTGCCGGTACGCGGTGGGTAACGAGCTCCAGCAAAACCGCTTCTTCACCTGCGGGAGGGTTCTTGAGCAGTTCCACCAGCGCGGCGGTCTGCTGGGCACTCAAAGGCAGGGGCGGAATACCCAGCGCGGCGCGCTCGGCCGCATGCTCCCGGTAGGCTTGCAACATCGTCTTCTTTCGTGGTTCCAGTAAAGCTTGCTGCTATCCGCAGCGCGGGTAGCAGCCTTATTTCGAGGGCTCGTCCAGCAAATTGCGCGCAGGGGCTTTTTTCAAAGCATCGGCCACTGCAACTTGCTCAGGGCTCTTGCAATCGTCAGCCAGCCGCTGGCCGTGCTTCTGGTCCATCAGCATGGACTTGTTGGCAATCTGTAGCCACACGGCTCCGCCTTCCTGATCTTCCAGTCGCACGGCACCAGTCGACGTGGCGACCGGCGCCATGCGGTAATTGAATCCCTTGCCCTCCACCTGGAAGTAGCCCGGAATCGCATCGTCTTTGGTGACGTTCACGTGCGCTCCCAATTCGCAAGGAATCTTGCCCACATGCACCTGGCTGGCAATTGCCAACTCTTTAGGACCCAGCGCCGCCTCAGCCGCACGCAAGCCGCTGGCGACCTGACTGGCCGCCGACTTCAGCTGTGTGCGGCTGGACGTTGGCTTGGCCGTCTTTGCCGACTTGCTCTTGGAAGTTTTGGCGGCAGGTGCTTTGGCCGTGATTTTCTTGGCAGGGCTTTTCGCCGCAGAAGCCTTCGCCGTCGCCGGCTTGGTCGTACTGGCTTGTGCAAGCACCAGCCCGGGAAGCAGGGCCAGACAGGCCGAAACAAACAATGTTTTCATGGATGAAGGTAGTACGTTGCGGGAAAGTCAGTGAGCCAGTAGATGCGGCGGGTCGGTGAAATTTTTCGGCAGGAACCAGGCTTGGGCGCGGGCGGGCAAGGCCACGCCGGTATGCCGGGCGCGCTCCAGCGTTTGCCAAAAATAACGGTAGCTAGCGCGGTCCTGAAGTTTCCCCTCAAAAGCGATGGGGGCCCATTTTGCTTCTGCACCCGCAGCTATTATTTTCGAAGCAGTTTCAACCGCCGCCTGCGACGGCGAAAACGCTTGGAGAATCGGGCGAATCTGCGCAGGGTGAATGCTCCACATGCGCGTAAAGCCAAAACATTCAGACGCTTCGTTGGCGGCTAACTGCAACGCCGCCAGGTCAGAAAATTCGGTCACTACACAGTGCGACGGCACCTTGCCGTGCGCATGGCAGGCAGAGGCGATTGCAAGCTTGGCTCGCACTACCAAAGGGTGTTCGAACTGGCCGCGAGCGCTCATTGCAGAAGCCGGAATCGCTCCCGCATGCGAAGAAACAAAATCCATCAGACCAAAACTCAAACTTTGCACGCGAGGGTGCGCCGCTATATCGAACGCATGGTGAACCGCAGCGGGCGACTCGATCAATATGTGGAGAGGCAGCACGGCGGCACCCGCAGCATTCAACGCACGCTCAGCAGCGATCACGTCCTCCACCGATTCAACCTTCGGAACCATGAGATGCGTCAAGCGATGACCCACGCTGCCCGCGATGATGTCCACATCCGCAGCGAACGCGCTGTGGGAAACGGGGTGCACCCGAACGCCGATGCGAGCTTCTGCGGCAGCGCCGCCAGCGAGTTGCGCCACCAATGCTGCGTGCTGCGCCTCGGCCCCGGCTGCCGCACCGTCTTCACAATCGAGCGTTACGTCAAACACACAGATGCCGAACTCGGCGGTCATTTCAGCCTGGAGCTCCAGGCTTTTGCGCATTCGCTCTGGCGTGCCACTGTAGTGGTCACACACCGGAAGCTGCGCAGCAGCGGCCTGGGGCCCCTGCAGAACGTCGCGCGGATGCAGCACAGAAATAAACCGATCGCCCGGCAAGCTACAGCAAGTGGGCGACGCCAGCCTGCTCGTCGGTCAGCTCCTTAAGCGTCTTGTCGATGCGCTCCTGGCTGAACGAGTCGATGGCCAAGCCGTCTACAACTTTGTACTCGCCGTTTTCGCAGGTAACAGGAAAACCGAACATGACGTCTTTGGGGATACCGTATTGGCCATCAGAGGGGATACCCATCGTGACCCACTTGCCATTGGTGCCGAGCGCCCAGTCATGCATGTGGTCAATTGCCGCATTGGCAGCCGACGCCGCAGACGACAGCCCGCGCGCTTCGATGATGGCGGCACCGCGCTTACCTACCGTAGGCAAGAAGGTGTTGGCGTTCCAGTCCTGGTCGTCGATCATCTTGGCGACGCTTTCGCCGTTGATGGTGGCAAACCGGTAGTCGGCATACATCGTCGGTGAGTGGTTGCCCCAAACCGCCATTTTTTCGATGTCAGCCACAGCCTTGCCGGTCTTGGCAGCCACTTGGCTAAGAGCCCGGTTGTGATCGAGGCGCAGCATGGCGGTGAAATTCTTGCGAGGCAGATCAGGCGCGCTTTTCATGGCAATGTAGGCGTTGGTGTTGGCGGGGTTTCCTACGACCAAAACTTTTACGTTTCGACTAGCGACCGCATTGAGTGCCTTGCCTTGCTGGGTGAAGATGGCACCGTTGACCGCGAGCAACTCAGCTCGCTCCATCCCAGGACCACGGGGACGGGAGCCGACCAGCAATGCGTAATCGATGGCCTTGAACGCCGTCATGGGGTCGCTGTGCGCAGTCATTTCGACCAGCAAGGGAAACGCGCAGTCGTCCAACTCCATCATCACGCCCTTAAGCGCCTTTTGGGCTTTCTCATCTGGAATCTCCAGCAATTGCAGGATCACAGGCTGGTCTTTGCCCAACATTTCGCCCGAGGCGATGCGAAATAAAAGGGCGTAGCCTATTTGGCCTGCGGCGCCGGTGACGGCAACGCGAACGGGCGATTTGCTCATGTGAACTCCGATGGATAAAAAACGAGAAAACGGGGGATGCGCGGCGGACAGGCGCGTTGGCGTGAAGGCACTCGCAGCGCAATCAAAGCACCAGTTAATGAGCGAGTTTACTGCCGATTTTTACGGCGCGTCAATCTGTCTTGTGTCTTATATAAGATATGATTCGAATCCTATTTGACCTGCGCTAAACAGCGCTGTCTCCCTCGCGACATGCTGTGCAGACCCTCTTTTCAGCTATGCCTGACCACTATGACGCACTGACCGACGCTTCGTTGCCCGCACCGGCTTTCAGTCCGCTGTATCGGCAGATCAAGGTGTTGCTCCTGCAAAGCCTGCAATCCAGTGAATGGAAGCCGGGAGCGGTGATTCCGAGTGAAATTGAGCTAGCGACGCGATTTCGCGTTAGCCAGGGAACGGTGCGAAAGGCTATCGACGAGCTGGCCGGCGAGAATTTGTTGGTACGCCGCCAAGGCAAGGGCACCTTTGTAGCAACCCATGCAGAGCACCAGGTGCAATACCGCTTTCTGCGCTTGCGGACGGATCGACCAGGAGCTGCGGCGAACGGCGCAGCCGAACGCCGCGTGCTCGAATGCCGCACCGTTAGGGCCAATGCTGAAATTGCACGCGCGCTGGGGTTACGCAACGGCGAGTCGGTTATCCAGGCGCGCCGCATACTGGCTTTTGAGTCTCAGCCGACGATCCTGGAAGATCTGTGGTTGCCGGGCGCTGCCTTCAAAGGCTTGACAGCCCAGCAAATGAACGACTATCCCGGCCCCACCTACGCGATGCTGGAACTTGCCTATGGTGTGCGAATGGTGCGGGCGGAGGAAAAAATCCGCGCGGTGCTTCCAGACAGCGAGCAAGCAGCCTTGTTACAAATGACACTCAATACCCCACTCTTGAGCGTAGTCCGCACCTCTTACACCTACAACGACGTTCCCATGGAGTTGCGGCGCGGCTTGTACCGGACCGAGAGCCATCACTATCGAAGCGATTTGAACTGAAGCCGACGGGCGAGTTGGCGCTTTCAGCGCGGAGAGCCACTTCGCTAGTCGGGATTGAGGGCGTCGCGTGCAGAGACTTGCTGCGTTGCAATAGAATTTTGTACTTACAAGCGCGGAAAATTACCACGCAGTTACATCCACGAAAGCATCTCATGACCGAAATAGCGAAGAAACGACCCGAATTTCGCAATATCAACGCCTTCAAGGACTTAACGACTTACCGTATGACGGCAGCGGCGTGGGTTTCTATCCTGCACCGGGCGAGCGGTGCTGTCATGTTCTTTCTTTTGCCGCTGATTCTGTGGTTTTTTGATACCTCTGTTTCTTCCGAAATATCGTTTGCGAAGTTCACAGATGCGTTTTCTACTGGGCTGGGCATTGCTCCTGGCTGGTTCATTACCTTGGTAGCGCTGGCCTTGATTTGGGCTTTTCTGCACCACTTGTTTGCGGGTGTGCGCCACTTGATCATGGACATTGACCACGATTTGGCCACCAAAGAGTTCGGCAAGCTGTCGGCAGTCGTCACGCTGGTGCTCAGTCTGGGGCTCACACTAGCGTTGGGTGCCAAGCTGTTTGGCCTGTATTGAACGGCCCCTGCTCAAAATTACACCAGCCGGCACAACCCTGCGGCCTGAACCACCCTCACACCGGAAAAATCCATGAACGACTTCGGCTCCAAGCGCACCATTGTGGGTGCCCACTACGGTCTTCGAGACTGGCTCGGCCAGCAAATCACGGCAGCACTGATGGTGCTGTTCACCATTGCAGTGCTAGCCCAGGTGCTCCTCATAAAAGGACCGATTGGCTATGACCTGTGGGCTGGCATTTTTGCCGCCCAGTGGATGAAGTTTCTGACTTTCACAATCATTGTTGCTTTGGCGTTTCACGTCTGGGTGGGAATGCGCAACATCTGGATGGACTACATCAAACCTGCGGGCCTGCGCCTTGCGCTGCAAGTTTTTACCATTGTCTGGCTGGTGGGCTGCACCGGTTGGGGCTTCCAAGTTCTGTGGCGTATTTGAGCCTAGCGCTCCGTTTTAGCGATCAAAGGTCAATTCCATGAGTTACACCAACGCCAATATCACCAAGCGCAAGTTCGACGTCGTCATCATCGGGGCCGGCGGCTCCGGCATGCGCGCCGCACTTGAACTGTCTCTTGCAGGCCTCAACGTGGCTTCCCTGTCGAAGGTATTCCCCACCCGGTCGCACACCGTTGCGGCGCAGGGCGGCGTATCAGCCAGCTTGGGCAACATGTCAGAGGACAACTGGCATTACCACTTCTACGACACCATCAAAGGTGGCGACTGGTTGAGTGACCAAGACGCAGTCGAATTCATGTGCCGTGAGGCGCCGAAGGTGGTTTACGAGCTGGAGCATTTCGGCATGCCATTCGACCGCAACCCAGACGGCACCATTTACCAGCGCCCGTTCGGGGGTCACACGGCCAACTACGGCGAGAAGCCCGTACAGCGCGCTTGCGCCGCAGCCGACCGCACTGGGCATGCCATGCTGCACACCCTGTACCAGCAAAACGTCAAAGCCAAGACCAATTTTTTCGTTGAATGGATGGCCCTCGACCTAATTCGCGATGCCGATGGCGATGTGGTGGGAGTGACCGCACTCGAGATGGAAACCGGCGACCTTTACATCCTAGAGGCCAAAACCGTGTTGCTGGCCACTGGTGGTGCCGGTCGTATCTTTGCTGCTTCGACCAACGCATACATCAATACCGGTGACGGCTTAGGCATGGCAGCGCGCGCTGGCATTCCGCTGCAGGACATGGAGTTCTGGCAGTTTCACCCGACCGGCGTTGCCGGCGCTGGCGTCCTGCTCACCGAAGGCTGCCGAGGCGAAGGCGCGATTTTGCTCAACAGCGAAGGCGAGCGCTTCATGGAGCGTTATGCGCCCACATTGAAAGACTTGGCTCCGCGAGATTTTGTGTCCCGTTCGATGGACCAAGAGATCAAGGAAGGCCGCGGCTGCGGACCCAACAAAGACTACGTGTTGCTCAAGCTCGATCACCTGGGCTCCGAGACAATCCACAAGCGCTTGCCGTCTGTATACGAGATCGGCGTGAACTTCGCCAACGTCGACATCACCAAGGAGCCGATTCCCGTGGTGCCAACCATCCATTACCAAATGGGGGGGATTCCTACCAACATCCACGGTCAAGTCGTAACTCACGATGGCGTCAAAAGCAACGTGGTGAACGGCCTCTATGCGGTAGGTGAATGCTCAGCTGTTAGCGTGCACGGCGCGAACCGTCTGGGCACCAACTCGCTGTTGGACTTGCTGGTGTTTGGCAAGGCTGCCGGCCGCCATATTGTTGAGTTCAACCAGCGCAATGCCCTACACAAGCCATTGCCGGCCGATGCGGCAGAACGTACGCTGGCTCGGTTAAATCAGTTGGATCAATCCACCGACGGCCAATATTCGCAGGACGTCGCCGGCGATATTCGCGCCACCATGCAGCAGCACGCGGGCGTATTTCGCACGCAGGCCAGCATGGATGAAGGCGTGAGGAAAGTAGCCGAGCTGCGCGAGCGGGTTGCGGGTTTGGGGTTGAAAGACAAGTCCAAGGTGTTCAACACCGCGCGCATTGAGGCGCTGGAAGTCGACAATCTGATCGAAGCGGCGCAGGCCACCATGGTTTCCGCCGCAGCCCGCAAAGAGTGCCGCGGCGCTCACACCGTGGACGATTACGAGCACCCTGCTGATCACCCCACCGCACCGCTGGGCCGGGATGACGTCAATTGGCTCAAGCATTCGCTGTGGCACAGCGACAGCAACTCACTGACATACAAGCCCGTCAACTTGAAACCGCTGACAGTTGAGAGCGTGCCACCCAAGGTTCGCACTTTCTAAAAAGCCTGGTCAAAAAGCTCGGTCGCTCCGTCCCACGAAAGAACACTATGCAAAAACGCACCTTCCAGATTTACCGTTACGACCCGGACAAGGACACCAAGCCCTACATGCAAACCATCGAGGTGGAACTCGATGGCCATGAGCGCATGCTGCTTGACGCGCTGATCAAGCTCAAGGCAGTGGACCCCGCCATTGCTTTCCGCCGTTCTTGCCGCGAAGGGGTGTGCGGCTCGGACGCCATGAACATCAATGGCAAGAACGGCCTTGCTTGCTTGACCAACATGAACACGCTACCGGGTGTCATCACGCTTAAGCCGCTACCCGGCCTGCCCGTGGTGCGCGACCTGATCGTGGATATGACGCAGTTCTTCAAGCAGTACCACTCCATCAAGCCCTACTTGATTACGAACGACATCACGCCAGAAAAGGAGCGCCTGCAGTCGCCCGAACAGCGCGACGAGTTGAACGGCTTGTATGAGTGCATCCTGTGTGCCAGCTGCTCCACGGCGTGTCCAAGCTTTTGGTGGAACCCTGATAAGTTTGTAGGCCCCGCTGGCTTGCTTCAGGCTTACCGCTTTCTTGCCGACAGCCGCGATGAGGCATCCGCTGAGCGCCTAGACAACCTGGAAGACCCGTACCGCCTGTTCCGCTGCCACAGCATCATGAACTGCGTGGACGTGTGCCCCAAGGGACTGAACCCGACCAAAGCTATTGGCAAAATCAAGGAGTTGATGGTGCGCCGCGCCATCTGATGTCCGCTGACATGAACCACGCGCCCGCTGCGAGCGATCCCGACGCCCTCCTCAGCGAGCGGGCGCTCAGCAAGCTGCATTGGCGTTGCCGGCGCGGATTGCTTGAAAACGACCTTTTCATTGAGAAGTTTTTTGGACGCTACGAAAGCGAACTGACCAACCGCCATGCCGAAGGTATGGCGGTTTTGATGGACCTATCTGACAACGACTTACTGGACTTGCTGCTGCGCCGCAAGGAACCTGTAGACGCGGCGGCTGGGTCTGATCCCTGCGAAGTGCTACACATGCTGCGCAGTGCAGGCGCGCCACCCGCCAAGCGGCAGTGATACGGCAGTAGCCTGACGGATGCTGACGATGCGCAGTCATCCACAGCAGATGGGCCAGATCGGGCCCAAAATCCAGATGAACGGCAACCTTAAAAAAGGAATCGAAACATGAAGCTCGCTGATAACAAAGCCACCTTAAATTTCAGCAACGGTACCCCCAGCGTGGAGTTGCCTGTCTATGAAGGGGCCGTGGGTCCCGATGTCATCGACATCCGCAAGCTCTATGCCCAGACCGGCATGTTCACCTACGACCCGGGCTTCATGTCGACGGCGGCATGCCAATCACAGATCACGTACATCGATGGTGACAAAGGCGAGTTGCTGTACCGGGGCTACCCGATTGAGCAAATTGCGACCAACTGCGACTATTTGGATACTTGTTACTTGCTACTGAATGGCGAGTTGCCAGACGCAGCGCAGCGCAAGACGTTTCACAAGCTGGTGACGGACCACACCATGGTGGCGGAACAAATGCAGTTCTTTCTGCGCGGTTTCCGCCGTGACGCACACCCTATGGCTATTTTGACCGGCTTGGTGGGCGCGCTGTCGGCTTTCTACCACGACAGCACCGATATCAACAATCCGCGCCACCGTGAGATTTCGGCGATTCGCATGATCGCCAAGCTGCCCACGCTGGTCGCCATGGCGTACAAGTATTGCGTGGGTCAGCCGTACATGTACCCCCGCAACGAGCTTTCGTATTCGGGCAACTTCCTGCGCATGATGTTCGGCACACCGTGTGAAGACTACGTGGTGAACCCGGTGCTGGAGCGCGCGCTGGACCGCATTTTTATCTTGCACGCGGACCATGAGCAAAACGCGTCCACCTCCACGGTTCGCCTGTGCGGCTCGTCGGGCACCAACCCATTTGCCGCTATTGCTGCAGGTGTCGCCTGCCTGTGGGGCCCTGCTCACGGCGGTGCCAACGAAGCATGCCTGAACATGCTGGAAGAACTTCAAGCGCAGGGTGGAATCTCCCAGGTGGCCGAGTTCATGGAGAAGGTCAAGGACAAGAACTCTGGCGTCAAGCTGATGGGTTTTGGTCACCGTGTCTACAAAAACTACGACCCGCGAGCCAAACTCATGCAGGAAACCTGCAACGAGGTGCTGGCTGAATTGGGCCTGGAGAACGATCCTCTTTTCAAGCTGGCCAAAGAAGTAGAGCGCATTGCACTGGAAGACGACTACTTCGTCTCGCGCAGGCTCTACCCCAACGTCGACTTTTACTCAGGCATCGTGCAACGCGCTATCGGCATTCCTGTAAACCTGTTTACGGGTGTTTTCGCACTGGCACGCACCGTCGGGTGGATTGCGCAGCTCAACGAAATGATTGCTGATCCTGAATACAAAATCGGGCGTCCACGCCAGCTGTACGTAGGCTCCACGCGCCGCGATATCCCGGTCAAAAAGGACTAAAAACTGATTCGGGCGTTGCGATTCCGAGCTTAGGCAGACGCTAGCGCTCGCGGCAAGCCCTTCGTTTTAGACGCCACCAGGCCCGCCTCACACGCGGGCTTTTTTTTGGCGAATCGCCAAGACTGGGCGCTCGCCTATAGTGCTCTGAACCCTGCGAACCACTTCACTGCGAAAGAAATGCATGAGAACTCAAGCCGCCGTGGCATGGCAAGCTGGTCAGCCACTGACCATTGAAACAGTGGACCTTGGAGGTCCAAAATTCGGCGAGGTTTTGGTGGAAATCAAAGCCACCGGCATTTGCCACACCGACTACTACACCCTCTCAGGCGCTGATCCTGAAGGCATCTTCCCTGCTATCTTGGGCCATGAAGGCGCAGGCATCGTGGTCGATGTTGGCCCCGGCGTGACGACCTTGAAAAAAGGCGACCACGTTATTCCGCTGTATACGCCTGAGTGTCGGCACTGCAAATTCTGTCTCTCGCGCAAAACCAACTTGTGCCAGCAAATCCGCAGCACTCAGGGCAAGGGATTGATGCCCGATGCCACCAGTCGTTTCAGCCTCGATGGCAAGCCGATTTTTCATTACATGGGTACCAGTACCTTCAGCAACTACACCGTAGCGGCCGAAATTTCACTGGCCAAAATTCGGGAAGATGCCCCGTTTGACAAGGTTTGCTACATCGGCTGCGGCGTCACCACCGGCATTGGCGCAGTGTTGTTCACCGCCAAAGTGGAAGCCGGTGCGAACGTGGTGGTTTTCGGCCTTGGCGGTATTGGCCTGAACGTGATTCAGGGCGCGAAGATGGTAGGTGCCGGCAAAATCATTGGTGTCGACATCAATCCGGCCCGCCAAGAGATGGCGCGCAAGTTCGGCATGACGCATTTCATCAACCCCAAGGAAGTCGACAACGTGGTCGACGCCATCGTGCAGCTGACCGATGGTGGTGTCGACTACAGCTTTGAATGCATTGGCAACACGCAGGTAATGCGGCAAGCTTTGGAGTGCACACACAAAGGCTGGGGCCGCAGCATCATCATCGGCGTGGCCGAAGCAGGAGCAGAGATATCCACCCGCCCATTCCAGCTTGTCACCGGTCGCAAATGGGAGGGCTCGGCCTTCGGCGGGGCCCGCGGCCGCACCGATGTACCCAAAATTGTCGACTGGTACATGGAAGGCAAGATCAACATTGACGACCTAATCACCCACACCATGCCACTTGCCGACATCAACAAAGGCTTCGAGCTGATGAAGTCAGGCGAATCGATTCGCGGCGTCGTCATTTATTAGTCAAATAGCCCTCTAGGGACATCCTGCATAAGTCTCCCTAAGGTCTGGTAGCAGTCAGGTTTTCGTGGCATCGTCACCCTCATGAAGCAATCGAGCCTTGATCTGAACCTCGCCGTCAAAAAAACCCGTAAGCGCGAGCTCTTGGAACAGAT
>JBBSUJ010000015.1:0-51096 GCA_038235025.1 Burkholderiales bacterium | reverse complement strand
GCGGTTTGTGACAGCGCGGTCTCGGGCTGTTCGCTGCGTTGCTTTTTTTGCCAATAGCCCGCTATTGGCTGCAAAAAGACGCCTTGCGCCACATCCCGATCCGCACTATCACATCCTCGCGAGGGTTTTGCAGGACATCCTCAGCGCGGTGCGAGCCGGATGGCACCGTCAAGACGAATTACCTCGCCATTCAGCATATCGTTTTCAAGAATGTGCTGGACCAACTTGGCGTAATCGTCTGGGGTTCCCAAGCGGCTGGGGAACGGCACGCCAGCCGCCAGTGCGTCCTGTACCTCCTGCGGCATACCAAAAAGCATGGGGGTGCCAAAAATACCGGGTGCAATGGTCATGTTTCGAATGCCGCTGCGCGCCAGGTCGCGGGCAATGGGAAGCGTCATGCCGACGATTCCGCCTTTTGAGGCTGCATACGCGGCTTGACCAATTTGTCCGTCATAAGCCGCCACACTGGCCGTCGAAATCAGCACACCACGCTCGCCAGTGGATTCGGGTTCATTGGTCGCCATGGCTTCTGCGACCAAACGGATCATGTTGAAGCTGCCAATTAAATTGACCGTGATGGCCTTGCTAAATACGGCAAGTGCGTGCGCGCCATTTTTGCCTACGGTCTTTTCTGCGGGGGCAATGCCCGCGCAGTTGACCAGCCCCACCAGCTTGCCCAACGATATGGCTTTGGAAACGACGGCATGTCCGTCTGATTCGTTAGAAACGTCACACTGCACAAAGGCGCCGCCCACTTCCTGCGCAACCGTCGCACCGCGTGTCCCCTGCGTGTCGGCAATGACGATGTGCGCACCTTGCGCCGCCAGTCGTCGAGCGGTTCCCTCGCCGAGGCCTGACGCCCCACCCGTCACGACAAATACCTTGCCCTTTATTTGCATGGAGATCCCCGTGATTGACGTTAATGCTAATTATGAAGGGCTGTACGCGTGAAAAAGGCCGCCCAAACGGAGCGGCCTTTGAAATCAACGGGTGGGCTTACTTGTACCCAACCCGATCCAAAATTTGCTGAACGGCTGCCATGTGCGAGCCAACTGCGCTGATCGGAATCGTTTCAGTTTTGAAAGGTTTGCCGCCCGCCATGGCTTTAAGGGCTGGATTTTCAGGGTCCAAACCTTTTGCGGCGGGCCACTCGTTATTGCCATTGGCAAAGTAGTTTTGTGCCTCAGGCGTAGCGAGGTATTCCAAAAAGCGCACTGCGTTTTCAGGATGCTTGGCATAGCGCGCCACGGCTCCGCCAGCAATGTTCAGATGCGTACCCCAACTTTGTTGGTTGGGGAAAACGGCACTAACTTTGTTAGCTACGGCTAAGTCGTCTGGCTTGGACGAGCGCATCAGCCTCGCCAAGTAGTAGCTGTTCGTGACGGCAATCGCACATTCGCCCGAGGCGACGGCCTTGATCTGGTCGGTATCGCCGCCTTTGGGGTCGCGCGCCATGTTGGCAACCATGCCCTTCAGCCAAGCCTCGGTTTTCTCGGCCCCCATGTGCTCGTAAACGGACCCGAACAAGCTCAGGTTGTAAGGATGCGAGCCCGAACGGGTGCACAGCTTGCCTTTGTTTTTCGGATCAGCAAGCTCTTCGTAGGTGTCTACATCTTCGCGGTCTACCTTCACCTTGTTGTACACAATGATTCGCGCACGGGTGGAGAGCCCAAACCACGAGATACCGCCATCAGCCGCGGGCTGGCTGCGCAGGTTGGCAGGAATCGCGTCGTTCAGCGCTTTCGATTGCACTGGCTTGAACAAGCCATCTTTTTCGCCCAAGTGGAAGCGTGCTGCATCCACCAACAAAATCACGTCGGCGGGCGATGACGCGCCTTCGGTTTTAAGCCGCACCATCAATCCCGCGTCGTCGGTGTCCACACGGTTGATTTGAATGCCCGTGGCCTTGGTAAACCCGGCATAGAGCACCTCGTCGCCTGCGTAATGACGAGCGGAGTAGATATTGAGCACGGGCTCTTCGGCCTGCGCGCAGGCAGCGCCAGCCAGCAAGACCACGGTGCCTGCCCATCGGGCAAGTTTGCCGGAATGGGCAGCGAACAGAGCGTCAGAGCGTTGAGGAGAGGACATGCAGTAAGAGTAGAAAGTTTAAAAACAAAATCTTAACGCAAACGCGACTAAGTCGCATTACTAAATTGAGTTTATAGGCCTGTTTGATGCAGGGCTTTAGACACTTCACGTCGTTTTGTGAAGTGGCAGCAAGTTCGCTAAAAAGCAAAAAGCCCGACGAGTCGGGCTTTTTCTAACGGAACGGCAGGAGCCGCGCCAGATTAACGCTTGCGGGGAGCGGCAGACTTGGCGGCGTCGTTGGCGGTAGCAGCCACGGCGTTGAAGTTGGCTTCAGCAGCGTCGGTGGCTTGCTTAACAGCCTTTTGAACGGATTCAAAAGCATTGTTAGCAGCCGAAACTGCATTTTTCATCACGGCAACAGCCGATTCCGAGCCAGCTGGTGCGTTTTTGGAGGCGGTTTCCACCATGTCGGTGAAGTTCTTTTGAGCTTCAGCCGTTTTTGACTGCATAGCATTGCCGAGCTCGCTACCGGTGCCGGAAGCGATTTCGTACAGGTGACGGCTGTAAGAAGCAGCCTTTTCAGCCAAGGGCTGGTACATGCTGGCTTGCAGGGCCATCATTTCCTGCGCGTCTTTCACGCTCATCATCGTACGGGCGTGCGTCTCGGCTTCGTTAAGAGCGGCGCGCGATGCGGTGACGTTAAGTTCAACCAGCTTTTCCATGCCTTCGAAGGCCTTGTTAGTCAGGCCGAACAGGGTTTCCATGTTGGCTTTGTGGGCGGCTAGCATTTGTTCAGGGGTCAGGGCCATGTGGTGTCTCCAGTAGATTTAGGGGGATCGGGTTTTAGATCTCGAAATATCTGCTCTGGACTTGCTAGTGCATGTTGCAGTGCAGCATGCGGCTATTCTAGGGTAAGCACGCGGAAGCGCAAGTTTTTGTGCTGCACTGCAGCACGGTTAGAGGCCCCTCTCCAGACGAGCGTCACGTCTTCTACGGTTTGCGTTTGGACGGGATCAGCCAAGTGCGCACCGTCTTCACTACCAATTCGGTCGCCTGAAGTCGTGCGTGTTTCGATGCTCCCCCAGTCGGAGCAACGGGCTTGTTTGTGCTCGAAAAGGCAGCAGCAGGGCGTTGAAGGCCGCGCCAGAGAGGAGGCACTTGATACAGCTGGTTTATCAGGGCGGTTTACGCGTAGCGGAGGGCTGTATACAAGCCGTGCGCGTCAGTGGGTCGGTGAATCGGTGAATCGGTGAATCGGTGAAGCGGCGAAAGGGTAGGCCGTGGGGTGCTCCGCTGCGTTGGCGCGTCTCGTCGCTCGTATTCTTGCTATGGGTTGTTGCTTGCCTGAGTATCGCGCGGCGCGGATTGCAACAGGTGCCGTTGAGGTCGTCGCTGATACAAGCCTTGGCGGCGCGATGCAGTGTCGCGTAACGACTCGTCTATGTGGGACGTGCTAGGTGTCACACAGCGCGCTGTCTTCTACAAGTCTGCTGATCCACTGCGGCGACGGGACGAGCCCGACAGACCTGCCGGCGCGTTCCGGGGCTCTTACACTTGGCGCAGCCCGGGCGGTAACGATTCGACCCGGACTTTGACAACCCCTTTGGAGACACGCCAATGAAATTCCTGCGCAAACTTGGTCCGGCGGCACTGCTGATGCTGCCCGCGCTGGCCCATGCCGCAGATGTTGATGGCTCAACCTTGGCCCTGTGGTGGGGTGCGCCGTTCGCGGGCCTTTTGCTGTCGATTGCGCTGATGCCCTTGGTCGCGCCCATCTTCTGGCACCACCATTACGGCAAGATCGCGGCGGCTTGGGGACTGGCTTTTCTGGTGCCCTTTGCGGTGGCATTTGGGGCCGGCACCGCCGGTGTGGGCCTGGTTCACGCTTTGCTGGCCGAATACATTCCGTTTGTAATTTTGCTGACGGCGCTGTTTACGGTCGCTGGCGGCATCTACATTCGAGGTAATTTGCATGGCAGCCCTGCGCTGAACACGTCCATTCTTGCCATTGGTGCAGTGCTGGCGAGCTTCATGGGAACGACCGGTGCCTCGATGCTGCTGATTCGCCCGTTGATTCGCGCCAATGACAACCGCCAACACAAGGCGCACATCGTCATTTTCTTTATCTTCATTGTGTCCAACGTCGGCGGCTCGCTGACGCCATTGGGCGACCCGCCGCTGTTCTTGGGGTTTTTGAAGGGCGTAGACTTTTTCTGGACGGCGGGTCACATCTTTCCAGAGACGCTGTTCATGCTTGGTGCGCTGCTGACGATTTTCTTCTTGCTCGACACCTGGTTTATGCGCAAGTCGCGCGAAACGGCCCGGCCTGACCCTACGCCCGACACGCGCGCTATTGGTTTTGATGGCAAGATCAACTTCCTGCTGCTTGGGGTGGTCATTTTTCTGGTGCTGATTAGCGGCTTCTGGAAATCGCCCGTGGTTTTTGATATTGCTGGTACCCCCGTGGGTTTGCCTGGCTTCGTTCGCGATGTCGGTCTGGTCGTAGTCACGTTGGCCTCGCTGTGGCTGACGCCTACCAAGGTTCACGACGACAACCAGTTCAGCTGGGCCCCCATGCAGGAAGTGGCCAAGCTGTTCGCTGGCATCTTCCTGACCATCATCCCGGTGATTGCGATGCTCAAGGCTGGTGTTAACGGGCCTTTCGGTGCCATTGTGAGTGCGGTCACCGGGCCCGATGGAGCCCCCATCCCGTCGATGTATTTTTGGGCAACCGGCATCCTTAGCTCTTTCCTGGACAACGCGCCGACCTACTTGGTGTTTTTCAACACTGCAGGTGGTGACCCGGCCGTGCTCATGACCACGTTGGCTCCTACGCTTGCCGCCATATCTGCCGGCGCTGTGTTCATGGGAGCGAACAGCTACATCGGCAACGCGCCCAACCTGATGGTGAAGGCCATTGCGGAAGACCGTGGCGTCAAAATGCCGAGCTTCTTTGGCTACATGGTCTGGTCATTTGGCATTTTGATGCCTCTGTTCATCATCGTCACCTTGATCTGGTTTTAGACCGTGACGGTAGGCGATTCGGAGCGATTGCGCGCAGGCCATCGCCCACGCATCTTGGTGGCCCGCGCGGTATTTCCCGAGGTGCTCGCGCGCCTGAGCCAGCATTTCGAGGTGGAGGACAACCAATCGGACCTGCAGCGCTCCCCAGCCGAACTGGCACAACGCCTTTCGGGCATGGACGGTGCTCTTACGACCGGTAGCGAGCGCATTGATTCGGTGCTGCTTGCCGCGTGCCCTCAACTGCGCATGGTCGCCAACATGGCCGTTGGTTTTAACAACTTTGACCTCCTCGCCATGACCGCGGCGGGCGTGCAGGGCACCAATACACCGGATGTGCTGACGGAAACGACGGCTGACTTCGGCTTCGCCTTGCTGATGGCGACTGCCCGGCGCATCACCGAAGCCGAGCATTACCTGCGCGCTGGCCGCTGGAAGCAGTGGCGCTACGACCTGCTGGCGGGCGCTGACGTGCACGGCAGCACCCTAGGTATTTTCGGAATGGGCCGCATCGGGCGAGCCATTGCGCGGCGCGCGGCGCACGGGTTTGGCATGCAAGTGCTCTATCACAACCGTTCGCGCCTTGCGCTAGAGCTGGAACAAGCTTGCCGCGCGCAGTACGTCAGCAAGAACGAATTGCTGGCGCGCAGCGACCACCTCGTGCTGGTGTTGCCTCACACCGCCGAATCGCACCACGCCATTGGTGCGGCAGAGTTGGCATGCATGAAGCCCACGGCTACGCTGATCAATATTGCCCGAGGCGGTATCGTGGACGACGCCGCGCTGGCTGCTGCGCTGCGGAATGGCCGCATTGCTGCTGCCGGTTTAGATGTGTTCGAAGGTGAGCCGCGCGTACACCCGGATTTGCTCAAACTGAGCAACGTGGTGCTAACGCCGCACATCGCCAGCGCCACCATGGCCACCCGCCGCGCTATGGCAAACAAAGCGGCCGATAACTTGCTGGCCTTCTTCGCTGGAACGCCGCTGCCCAGCCCGGTAAACACTGTGACGGTTTCCGAAATAATATGAGTAAAAATAGGCTCCAGCGCTTATGGGGTAAGGGTGAGTAGCTATGAATTCAGTAGTTTTCATGCGCCCGGAGGCGGTTTTGCAGTGGGGCGTCGTGGCGCTGTGCGCAATTGCGCTGCTGCTGCTTGTGTTGATATCGCTTGTTTTATTGCGCCGTCCGCAGGTGCAATTGCCAGCGGAATGGTTGGCGCGGCTACACGCGCTGGAGCAGGCCGGGCGTGCCACGCAGCTGGCGGTTGCTAAGAACGACGGCGCGCTCGATGGCATGGGCCAGCAGCTGCGCGGCTTTACGCAGACCACGCAAACCGCGCAGAACGGTCTGCGCCAGGCGGTGGACGAACGATTGGCCCAAGCCGTGGGGGAGTCGCGGGCCGCGCGGGGCGAGCTGTCGACCACCCTGGCGGCGTTTCGGACCGAGCTGCTGGCCACCACCGGCGCTCTGGCAACCGAAAGCGTTAAATCCCGCGAGGCGCTAACAAAGAGTTCCTCGCTGGCCGAGCAGCGCATTCAGGAGCGCTTTGAAGCGCTGACGCAAGCGACGCGCCTGACACTCGATTCGCTCAAGGGCGACATTCACACCCAGCTCGCCGGGATGGCGGGCGCGCTGCGCGACCAGCTCGATACCAACAGCCAGCAAATCCGCAGCCAGTTTTCGGCCCTGCAAGAGTCGGTGCACCAGCAGCTTTCTGGTCTGGTGCAGGGTAGCCAGCACAGCAGCGACCAACTGCGCACCGCGCTGAATGAGCGGCTGGCCTCCATTCAAGCTGACAACGCCACGCGGCTGGAAGAAATGCGCCGTACCGTGGACGAAAAACTGCACGCCACGCTGGAGCAGCGCCTGGGCCAATCCTTCAAGCTGGTGAGCGACCGGCTGGAGCAGGTGCACAAGGGCCTAGGCGAAATGCAAACGCTGGCGGGCAGCGTGGGCGACCTGAAGCGCGTGATGACCAACGTGAAATCCCGCGGCACTTGGGGGGAGGTGCAGCTGGGGGCGATTCTGGACAACGTTCTGACCCCCGACCAATTCGCGCGCAACGTGAAGACTGTGCCCGGTAGCGACGAGATGGTGGAGTTTGCGATTCGCCTGCCCGGCAAGTCGCATGAGACGCCGGTGTGGCTGCCGATTGACGCCAAATACCCCGTGGAGCAATACCAGCGCCTCCAGGACGCCCAAGAGATAGCCGACAGAGCGGCGATGGCGTCGGCGGGCAATGCGTTTGAGACGTCCATTCGGCAGGAGGCGCGCAAGATCGCCGCCAAATATGTATCGCCGCCGCACACCACCGACTTTGCGGTGCTCTACTTGCCGTCCGAAGGCTTGTTTGCCGAGGTGATGCGCCGCCCCGGTCTGGCCGAATCCGTGCAAACCGATTGCCGCGTCATGCTGACCGGGCCTGCCAACCTTGCGGCCATGCTCAACAGCCTGCAAATGGGCTTTAAAACCCTGGCCATCGAGAAGCGCTCATCCGAAGTGTGGTCGCTACTGGGCACCGTGAAAACCGAGTTTGGCAAGTTTGGCGAAGCGATTGAGGCCACCAAAAAATCTCTGGACGCGGCTGCCAAGCGCTTCGAGCAAGTCGATGTTCGTACCCGGGTGATTCAGCGCAAGTTGCGCGATGTGCAAGACCTGCCAGCGCCCGAAGCCACTACCGGCTCGCTGCCTGAAGTGGCCTTGCGCGCTGACGACTGATGGCCGGCGACCATCGAGCATCGACCAGCGGTACGCTGTCGCCCTCCTGCATTCACTCGGCCGGTCAGTCCACCAGATCGTAGAAGTCGCGAATGGTCTTCCACGCTTCTTTCGGGCAGTCGGTAAAGTGAAACAGGTTCAGGTCGGCTTCAGAAATCGTTCCGGCTTCCACCAGCGCATCGAAGTTCACCAGCTTTTCCCAGAACGCCTTGCCAAATAGCACGATGGGGACGGGCTTTGCCTTGCCGGTTTGCACCAGGGTCAGCACCTCGAACAGTTCGTCCAGCGTGCCAAAGCCGCCAGGGAATGCCACCAAGGCTTTGGCGCGCATCATGAAATGCATTTTGCGCAGCGCGAAGTAATGGAAGCGGTAGTTCAGCGTGGGCGTGATGTACGGGTTGCTGCCCTGCTCATGGGGGAGTGCAATATTGAGACCCACAGTGAGTGCGCCGGCTTCCATGGCACCTCGGTTGGCCGCTTCCATGATGCCCGGGCCGCCGCCGGTGCACACGTAGATGCGGTCGGAGACCTCCTGGCGATTGCTGTGTTCGGCCACCAGACCCGCAAAAGCGCGCGCCATTTCGTAGTACGCACCATTGCGTACGGCCCGCTCGGCAATCGCCAGCGCCGCCGCATCGCCGCTAGCCTGGGCTGCTTGCAGCAGGGTGTCGGCCTCATCGGCACTTACAAAGCGCGCGCTGCCGTACACCACGACCGTGTTCTCAACGCCTTGGGCTGCCTGCCCCAGGTCGGGCTTGAGCATTTCTAGTTGAAAACGGATGCCACGCGTTTCGCGCCGCAGCATGAACTCGGGGTCGCTGAAGGCCAAACGGTCTGAGTTGGGTTCCGTGTCAGGCGTTTCCTCGGGGCTGGCTTGCAAGTCTGCGAGGGCGTCGGACATGCGCCGTTCGTGGAGAGGGGCGAGGGCTTTCATGCAGATACGGGGAGCGCCTTGCTCCCAAAAAAATATGGACAAAACTTTCTGTGGCGCATAGCGGACAAGCGATGCCCGCTATGAAAGGACAAGTGATTTTGCACCGTTCTGCCAAAGGTGAAATTTCAGGGTGCAGTGGAGCGGTTGTCAATCCGCCTTTGGACGTTGCCGCGGGCGCGACGAAGTGTGTCATTGGCGCGAGCATTGCGGACGGTAGTGTCGAAGGCCAGGCACCGCAGCAGGCATGCGCGTTGCCGCCGATTAGGCGCGTATCGCCAAAGCAATAGTTTGTAGTCCTACCCAAGTCAGCACGAGGGACCCAAATAAGCTCAAGGCGACGGTGCCCAAGGCAGGCGCAAGGCGCTGTTGCTGAAGCATAACCACCACCTCGACCGAAAAGCTGGAGAAGGTAGTGAGTGCGCCCAGAAAGCCAGTGATGATCAAGAGGCGCAATGCGGGATCAAGCTGTGGCACCAGCTGAACGACCCCAACCGCCAATCCGATGAGGTAGGCCCCCAACAGGTTGGCCACAACCGTTCCCCAAGGGAGCGCGCCGCCCCAGTTGAGCCACATACCCAGGTGCCAGCGCATCAACGCGCCCAAACTCGCACCGACGCAGATCGACAGGACATTCCACATGGGGTGATCGTATTGCGCGAGGTTTCGTTAAGCGGGAAATACCTAACTCAGCGATCAGGCGTCTTCTGCTGCGTCAAGGGCAGGCTGCGCCTGTGGTGCTACAAAAGGAGTAGCGCAAGAGATAAGCTCCGGCGCAACGTCGGGCCCTTTGCTTTTGCCACTGAGAGGAGGAGGAACCGGTTCGCGCGCCAGACGCGCTCTGAACAAACCCGTGCGCATCAAAAAAATATTGATAACGGGCACCGTGAGCGCCAAAAACACCGCCAGCAGCAAGGGGTACAAGGCCAATTCTTGCCACCGCAGGGAGACGTACAACACGGTCGCCAGCACCACGAACCAGCAGCCCAATGTGGCGATGACCGATGGCGCGTGAACCCGTTCAAAAAAGGTGCGCAGCCGCATAAGGCTGAACGAGCCGATCAGCGCCACCAGCGCCCCGCAAACAAGCAGGGCGGACACTATCCAATCCGCCCACAAGGGCAAAGTATGCAAAGTGGGGCTCATTCGATCACCTCGCCGCGAAGCAAAAACTTTGCCATTGCCATGGAGCTGACAAAGCCCAGCAGGGCAATCAGTAGCGCGGCTTCAAAATAGTTGGTGCTGTCCTGCGCAATGCCCAGCACCAGCATCAACAGCATGGCGTTGAGCGACAGGCAGTCGAGCGCCAGGACCCGGTCCTGGGCCTTGGGGCCACGCAGCAGCGGCACCAGCGAACAGGCCATGGCCAGCGCCAGCAAAAACTGCGCAAAAGGCAGCGCGTAAGCGAGCACGGGGTTCATTCAAAAATCTCCATCAGAGGGCGTTCGTACCGCAGCTTGATGTCGGCCACAACAGCGGCGTCGTCACCCAATTCCAGCAAGTGCAGCATGAGAACGGTGTGGTCGCTGGAGAGCTCGGCCCACGATGTGCCGGGGGTGATGCAGACGATCATTGCCAGCACGGCCAAGGCGTTGGGGTCGCGCATGTCTAGCGGTACCAGCACAAACCCTGGCGCATGCTTGCGTGAACTCGGCCAGGCGAACAAGCGCAGTGCGTGCAGGTTTGAGTGAACGGCATCCACCATCACGCGCGCGCCCAGACGCAATACGGTCAAGGGGTGCCGTACCCGTACGGGCAAGGGGCGCAGGCCCCTTGTGACCAGCGGAATAGCGATCGCCAGTACCACGCCGGTAAGCGCCTGACCCGCTGAAAGACTTCGGTTCAGCAGCATCCACAGCACGAGCAGGGCAAGCGACAGCAAAGGAGCGGGTAGCAGGCGTTTCATGGAGTGTTTTCTGCTGCCGGGTTGCGATATGCGGGTGCCAAGTCATCTGCGGGCATGTTGGCGCCAGCGGCCTCGCTGGGTACAGGTTCAGCGCCGAGAACCGCCTGTATGTAGGCCTGAGGTGCATGAAGGGCATTGGCGGCGTTCTGGGTGTAGCGAAGGGCCGGGCCGGCCGCGGCGGCAAGCAGCGCGCAGCACAGCACCAGAACTCCGATGGGCAGACCCTCAACAGCGCCCAAACGCAGCGGACGCCGCTCTCGCGCCGACCAGAAATGTGCAATGCCGGCGCGCACGAGCGCGGTCAACGCCAGGAAGCCACAGCCAATCAGCATTGCCATGAAAATCCAGCCCATTGTGCCGAGCTGATGGCCCGTGGAAGCTACCAACCCGAGCGGGTTGAGCAAGGCGCTCAACATGGCGAATTTGCCAACAAATCCGGACAGCGGCGGCATGCCCGAGAGCATGAGCGTGCAGGCCAAAAAGGCCAGACCAACAAACGCTGTGGCGGCCGGGATAGGGCGGCCAACGATGATTTCCTCGTTTTCATCGAGGTTCACGTGGTTTTTGTATTCCAGCGCAGCATTGAGAAACGGTGCTACTTCTTCCGCGGGCTCGTAGGGGTCGGCACCGTCTTCAGGGCTGCGCCAGCGGTCGAGCACATCGCCCAGCAGAAAAAGGGCGCTTATTGCCAGGGTGGAGCCTGGCAAGTAATACAGCATTCCGGCCGTCACCTGGTTTTCGCCAAACCCCGTAGCAGCCAGGACAGTGCCGGACGAGAGCAGGGCCGCGTAACCTGCAAGGTGGCCCAAGCGCTGCGAGCCCAGCATGCCGATGGCCCCGAACCCCATGGTGACCAGCCCCGCACCCACTAACCACAGGGCTCCGAACTGGGCGGAAACCCCGGCGTCCATCCCGAACACAAGCGTCCAGAGCCGCAAGATGGCATACACGCCGAGTTTGGTCATCAGCGCAAACAAGGCCGCCACGGGTGCGGTAGCCGCACTGTAGGCGGGCACCAGCCAGAAGTTGAGTGGCCAAACCGCAGCTTTGATCAGGAAGGCTGTGGCTAGCAAGCCGGCCGTCGCATGCAGCAATCCGCGATCTGACGCTCTGATGGTCGGAATGTGCTGTGCCAAGTCCGCCATGTTCAAAGTGCCAGTGATGCCGTACAGCATGGACACACCAATCAAAAACAGGGCGGATGCAAACAGGTTCACCGCGATGTAGTGCATGCCGGCCAGCACGCGTGCACGGCCCGACCCATGGAGCAACAGACCATAAGACGCTGCCAGCGTCACCTCGAAAAACACAAACAGGTTGAAGAGGTCTCCGGTGAGGAAAGCGCCCGCCAGTCCCATAAGCTGCAGTTGGTACAAAGGATGGAAATGAACACCCACCCGGTGCCAACGCGCGCAAGCAAAGAGTGCGCCCGAGAGACCGACCACACTGGTGAGCAGCAGCATGAGCGCCGAGAGCCGGTCCAGCACCAGTGCAATGCCAAAAGGTGCCTGCCAGTTGCCCGGTAGGTAGGCCGCCGCCGCGTGGGGTGCATGGCCGTACGAAGCGCGTATCAGCAGCAGCGCGCAAACCAGCACCAGTACCGCGCAGGAGCCTACGTTCAGCGCCATCTTCAGTCGATGGCGCTCTTCGCTCAGCATCATCATGGACGCTGCCACCAACAGCGGCAGCAGTATTGGTGCCAACAACAGGTGGTCCGCCATCCACAGGCTCTGCAGGTGGCTCATGGGTTCTGCGCCTCTGCGTTTTGTTCATCGCCCGCGGTGGGCTCCTGCGCATCTACGTGGTCAGTGCCCGAAAGGCCGCGTGATGCCAGCAAGACAACCAGGAAGAGGGCCGTCATGGCAAAGCCGATCACGATCGCGGTAAGCACCAGCGCCTGTGGCATGGGGTCAGCGTAGTGAAGAAGATCTTGCGGCACACCGGCCCTCAGTACAGGCTCCTTTCCTGTAGCCAGCCCCAGTCGCCCCATGCTGAAGATAAACAGGTTGACCGCGTATGAAATCAGAGACAGCCCCATGATGACCTGGAAGGTTCGTGGTCGCAGTAGCAGCCACACCCCCGAGCCGGTGAGTACGCCAATAGCCAGTGCCAAGGTGGTCTCCATCAAGCACCGCCTTGCGCTCTGGCGGCAGGGTGCCCGCCGGCTTCTTCTGCCCTTCGCGCATGCGCGCGGTGTCCGCGAATCGACTGGTGGGCAATGGAGGTAAGAATCAGAAGGGTGGATCCCACCACCAAAACGAATACTCCGGTGTCAAAAAACATGGCGCTTGCGATGTGCAGTTCTCCAATGATCGGCAGGTTGAAATGGGCGGTGTGTGTGGTCATAAACGGATAGCCCATGGCGAGTGAGCCCATGCCCGTGGCTAGGGCGATCAGCATCCCCGCGGCCATCCACCGGCGCGGGTAGAGCGTGAAGTGCGCTTCTGCCCACTGCGTTCCCGATATGACGTACTGCAACACCAGCGCAATCGAAAACACCAGCCCGGCCACGAACCCGCCCCCTGGCTGGTTGTGTCCGCGCAAGAAGAGGTAAGCCGCAACCAGCGTGGCAAAGGGCAAGAGCAAGCGCACCAGCACTGCCGGCACGCGCAGGTAACCCACAGCGGTGTCCACCGCCAGGCGCGGGTTGATAAGGTCAGTGTCCAAATCGGCTGGCAGCGCACGCTGCTGGGGCGGGAGGTCGAGCATTTCCAGGGCGGGCCTGAAACGCCGAAGCAACGCGTAAACCGTAAGCGCCACCACGGCGACCACCACAATTTCACCGAAGGTGTCGAACGCGCGAAAGTCCACCAGCATCACGTTGACCACGTTGGTGCCGCCGCCACCTGACAGCGCGTGCTCCAGAAAAAAGGTGGACGTACTGCGCGGGAATGGGCGGCTCAACATTGCGATGGACAGCAGCGCCATGCCGCCGCCGGCTATCAGCGCGAGCAGAAAGTCGCGCGCACGGCGCAGGCTGGCACGCCGCACTTCGTCCTGCGTGAGCTTTGCGCGAAGTTCTTCCTGACGCTTTGGCAACCAACGCAGGCCCAGCAGGATCAGCAGCGTCGTAACGGTTTCTACGGCCAGCTGCGTCAAGGCCAGATCCGGTGCGGAAAACCACAGGAAGGTAGCGCAGGTGACCAGCCCGACCACACCCAGTAAAGCAAGTGCCGCAAGCCGGTGGTATTTGGC
Organism: Burkholderiales bacterium; assembly: GCA_038235025.1. GTDB lineage: Bacteria > Pseudomonadota > Gammaproteobacteria > Burkholderiales > Burkholderiaceae_C > Simplicispira. The sequence continues at coordinate 37,296 of JBBSUJ010000015.1, read as the reverse complement.
TTGCCAAGCCGCAGCCAGTGCGGCCGCCATGCCCAGTACCCACATCAGCGTAAATGAGGGCTCCCAAGGCAGCGTTGTTCGGCTGCCGATATCGATGCCGCGCAGCCACAGTGGAATGCCGGCTGCCAGTAAGGCGGCCAGCACCAGCCAGCGCATCTGCCACTGCAAATGGCGCGTTCCGAGCCAAGTGCGGCCGCGACGGCCTAGCTGAGTCAAAAGCGTCAGCAGAAATTCATAGGCGCGCTTGCCGTCCAGGTGGCGCAAGCCCGGCGCATGGCTGGACAGCTCGTGCCTCCAACTGCGTCGCAGCCAGGCGTACAACAGCGCCCCCCCTACCAACGCCACAACACTCATGATCAGCGGGGTGTTCACGCCGTGCCAAACCGCCAGACTAAACTCGGGCAGCGTGCCGCCGACCACCGGACCGGCTGCGGCATACAAGAACTGGCCCACCGACCATTGCGGAAAAATGCCTACCACCAGGCAGGCCAATACCAGCAGCTCCACCGGCACGCGCATCCAGTGCGGCGGCTCATGCGGCTCCCGCGGCAAATCGGTCGCAGGTGGCCCGCCAAATGTCTCCATGCAAAAACGCAGGGCGTAGACCACGCTGAACAGCCCTGCCAAGGTGGCCGCTATGGGCAATACCTGGCTGACCAACGGGTTGGCCTGCACGAAGACGGTTTCTGCGAAAAACATTTCCTTGGATAGAAACCCATTCAGCAGGGGCACGCCTGCCATGGCGGCTGCCGCTACCGTGGCCAGCGTGGCTGTCACGGGCATGGTACGGCGCAGTCCCGATAGGCGGCGCATATCTCGTGTGCCTGTTTCGTGGTCAATGATGCCCACCGCCATGAACAGCGAGGCCTTGAACGTCGCGTGGTTCATGATGTGAAAAACCGCCGCTACGGCTGCCAATGGGCTGTTAAGTCCCAGCAACAAAGTGATAAGGCCTAGGTGCGACAGCGTCGAATACGCCAGCAGACCTTTCAGGTCGTTTTGGAACATGGCCGCATAAGCTCCCAGCAGCAACGTGATGAGGCCCGCGCCGCCCACAATCCAGAACCACTCCGGTGTGCCCGAGAGCACTGGCCACAATCGTGCCAGCAGGAACACCCCGGCTTTCACCATGGTGGCCGAATGCAAATAGGCGGACACCGGCGTCGGCGCGGCCATGGCATGTGGCAACCAAAAATGGAACGGAAACTGCGCGCTTTTTGTGAGCGCCCCCAGCACGATCAGCACCAGCGCTGGCAAATAAAGTGGATGGCCCCGCACCAGTTCTCCGGCGGCAAGTACGTTGTCTAGGTCGTAGCTGCCGACGATGTGGCCGAGCAGCAGCACGCCGGCAAACAGGCATAGCCCACCGCCGCCTGTGACCGTTAGCGCCATACGTGCGCCGCGCCTTGCATCCTTGCGGTGGTACCAATAACCAATCAACAAGAAAGAAAATAGGCTGGTCAGTTCCCAGAACAACGCCAGCTGAATGAGGTTGCCCGACAACACCACGCCGGTCATGGAGCCCATGAACGCCAGAAAAAACGCGAAGAACCGGGGCACCGGGTCTTGTGGAGACATGTAGTACCGGGCGTAGAGCACCACCAGCGCGCCAATGCCCAGCACCAAAAGGCTGAACATCCAGGCAAAGCCATCCATTCTTAGCACAAGCTTCAGGCCCAGTGCCGGCACCCAGGCGATCTCCTCGCGCAGGACTTCGCCCGATGTCATGGGGCCATAAAGTAGCGCCGCTTGCACGGTACACAGCAAAGCGATCAGGCCGGCAATGGTGGATTCGGTATTGCGTGCGTTTGACGGGAGGAAAGCCGCGAGCAGGCTGCCGAGGAATGGCAGCGCAATCAAAGTGACGAGTGGTAGCTGGGGGAAATCCATCGATATTCAGGGTGCTTGCGCCGTCTCGCGCTGTAAATTGATCGGGAGGTACATGGGGTTAAAGTTCCTCTACCCGCTGCGCCGGGTAGCTGTCCCAGGCTTGGCAGCCGGGGCAGTGCCAGAAGTGCTGACGCGCTTCAAACCCGCAAGCCGCGCAGCGGTAGCGCATCAGCGGACGGGCTGCTGTATCGAGTGCCGCCTGAACCTGCGGGTGAAACTGCTCGTGCTCCATGCGTTCACCTGCCAGCCATTTGGCGGCCGCTACCAGCGAGGGCTCGCGCTCAAGATGGCGCAAATACCATGTCCTGCTTGCTGGGGCACTGTCGCTATGGGGCGGCTGCTGATTGGGAGAGCTCGACAGCTGCACAATCGCGTCCAGGACATCAAGCGAGGGCGCGCTCTGGTAATGCGCCTCCAGCCACACAAGGGCTGCGCTTTGCTCACCGGCCGATTGCGCCGCCTGTGCGACCAACGCTGCTGCCAATGGAAACGAAGCAGGCACTTCTAGGGCTAGCGCGTGCAACTCTTTCAATGCCCGGCCGCTTTGGCCGCTTTGCTGCGCCATGCGGGCTAGCTCGATGCGTGCGCGTGCTGATTGCGGTGCCGCTTGAAGCGCTTGGCGCAGCAGCGCTGTGGACTCGTCCGTGTGGCCTTGGCGCAGCTGGTCCTGTGCCTGCTCGCACAGGTAGTGGGCTTGTCGGGTACTGAAGTTGCCTTGGTCGGCAGCTTGCATTTGCCGCGCAACTTCGGTGGCTTGCTGCCAATCGCGCGAGCGCTCCAAAATAGCCAGCCGTGCCAAGCGGGCTTCGCCTTCGAACGCGCTGCCCTCAAGACGCTCCAGCGCGGTTTCGGCATGGGTCAGTAGACCCGCTTTGAGAAAATCTAGCGCCAGCGCGTGCTGGGCGCGCTCCCGGTCAATGCTGCTCAGGTCGCCACGCGAGAGCAAATGTTCATGGACGCGCACTGCGCGGTCATACTCCCCGCGACGGCGAAAAAGGTTGCCCAGCGCAAAGTGCAGCTCGGACGTATCGGGGTCGCTTTGAACCGCTTCAATGAACGCGTCTATGGCTTGGTCTTGCTGCTCATTGAGCAGAAAATTCAGCCCCTTGAAGTACGCTTTGGGAGCATCGCGGTTTTGTGCGCGTAGCTGGCGCAGGTCCATGCGTGACGCACCCCATCCGAGCATGAAGACCAGAGGCAGGCCCAGCAGCAACCAACTGACGTCAAATTCCATGAGGCGGCAGCGGCTCAACCGGAATCGCAGGTGTGGCGGCAGGCGAGGGCGTATCGGTCGCCGCATCGACCGGCTTTGCCAAGCGCGCTGCGGCGCGCTGTTTCCACCAGCGCGGAACCATGCCAAGCACGCCCGCGACCACACCCAGCGTGAAGGCCGCCAGCACGATCAACACCATAGGCGCTCGCCACTGTGTGCCGAAGAACAGGTGGACAGCCGCGTCCTGCTGATTGTTCAGCGCAAACGCAAACAGTGTGAAGAAAATGATGGCTTTTATTAGCCAGAAAAAGTATTTCATCGGGGCCCCGTTGGAGAGACGATTCTACGAAGCCCGCTCGAGGGCTCGCAGATGACTGGGCACAAGCCTTGAAACTCAAGCCTTTTAGGCCTCTAGCGCTTATGGAAATTGGGCGGATAGCTACAAATTAAGTAGCAAAAATTGCCCTTAGCTTTCAGTCGCTCTCGCGCATTTCCTTTGTGCGCAAATCAACCGCCTCTCGCAGCGCCTTGCCCGGCTTGAAGTGCGGCACACGCTTAGAGGGAATCGCTACGGCTTCCCCCGTGCGCGGATTACGGCCCATACGCGGCAGCCGGTGGCTGATTGAAAAGCTCCCAAAACCACGAATTTCAATGCGGTGGCCGCGTACTAGTGAGTCGCCCAGCGCTTCGAGCAAGGTTTTCACCGCGACCTCTGCATCGCGGTGGGTCAGCTGGTCGAATTGTTCAGCCAGTGCTTCGACAAGATCGGATCGGGTCATAGAGATTTGCACATAGAAAAAGCCGGGTGGGCGCATTGTGCACCGACCCGGCCTTGAGCATTGCCTGTAGGGTACCGGGGAGTACCCGGCAGGCAATGAGCTTACTTGTCCGACGTGTCGGACGTGTCGGACGTGTCCAGCTTGGCGCGCAGCAATGCGCCCAGGCTGGTGGTGCCGGCGCTCTCGCGGCTGGACTGCTGGCTCAGGTTGGCCATGGCACCTTGTTCGTCGGCCATGTCTTTTTGCTTGATCGACAACTGGATGTTGCGGGTCTTGCGATCGACGTTCAGCACCACGGCAGTGACTTCGTCGCCTTCCTTGAGCACGTTACGGGCATCTTCCACGCGGTCGCGGGATATTTCCGAAGCGCGCAGGTAGCCCATGATGTCTTCGCCCAGCTCAATCTCAGCACCACGGGCATCGACGGTCTTGACCTTACCGGTCACGATCTGGCCCTTGTCGTTGATGGTCACAAAGGTGGTGAACGGGTCGCCATCCAATTGTTTGATACCGAGCGAGATGCGCTCGCGGTCCACATCCACGGCCAACACGATGGCTTCGACTTCCTGGCCCTTTTTGTAGTTGCGCACCGCGGCTTCGCCGGGCTCGTTCCAAGAAAGGTCGGACAAGTGCACCAGGCCGTCGATACCGGCAGCCAGGCCCACGAACACGCCAAAGTCAGTGATCGACTTGATCGGGCCCGTCACGCGGTCGCCGCGCTTGGTTTCCTGGGCAAATTCTTGCCAAGGGTTGGCTTTGCACTGCTTCATGCCCAAGCTAATACGGCGCTTGTCTTCGTCGATCTCAAGGACCATGACTTCGACTTCGTCGCCCAGCGTGACCAGCTTGGAAGGTGCGATGTTCTTGTTGGTCCAGTCCATCTCGGAGACGTGCACCAAGCCTTCGATGCCCGGCTCGAGTTCCACAAATGCGCCGTAGTCGGCGATGTTGGTGATCTTGCCGAACAAACGTGTGCTTTGCGGGTAACGGCGGGATACGCCCATCCACGGGTCGTCGCCCATTTGCTTGAGGCCCAGCGAGACGCGGTTCTTTTCGGTATCGAACTTGAGAATCTTGGCGGTGATTTCCTGACCAGCCGTGACCACTTCCGATGGATGGCGAACGCGGCGCCATGCCATATCGGTGATGTGCAGCAGGCCGTCGATACCGCCCAAGTCCACGAACGCACCGTATTCGGTAATGTTCTTGACTACGCCGTTGACGATGGCACCTTCCCGCAGAGTCGACATGAGCTTTTCGCGCTCTTCGCCCATCGAAGCTTCCACCACAGCGCGGCGGCTCAGCACCACGTTGTTGCGCTTGCGGTCGAGTTTGATGACCTTGAATTCCAGGGTCTTGTTTTCGTAAGGCGTCAGGTCTTTGACCGGGCGCGTGTCGATCAACGAACCGGGCAGGAAGGCGCGGATGCCGTTGACGAGCACCGTCAGGCCGCCCTTGACTTTGCCGCTGGTCTGGCCAGTGACGAATTCGCCGGATTCCAGCGCTTTTTCCAGGCTCATCCACGAGGCGAGGCGCTTGGCCGTGTCGCGCGAGAGGATGGTGTCGCCGTATCCGTTTTCGATAGAACCGATTGCTACGGAGACGAAGTCGCCTACCTGGACTTCAACTTCACCTTGGTCGTTCTTGAACTCTTCAAGCGGCACATAGGCTTCGGACTTGAGGCCGGCGTTGACCACCACAAAGCTGTGCTCAATGCGCACTACTTCAGCGGTGATGACCTCGCCGGGCCGCATCTCGGTGCGTTGCAAGGATTCTTCGAAAAGGTCGGCAAAAGATTCAGACATTTATTTCCTTGCCACGTGCAGGTTGACCCCAGCACTATTGCTGCGGTTTGAAAGGCTGCCCGTGGGGAGTGTTTGCGGCATGGGCCGCGGGTTAAGAGTTCAACAACCACACCGTCGCTGTATGCCGAAATAGGATCGGGCGTAAGAGCGTCGATGAGGACCGGTTTGGGGAATCAACCCCGTTTTTTTAGTCTTTTACGCTGGGCGCAAAGGGCTGCCGCTGTTGCCACCAGTCCAGCACCTGGCTCACGGCCTGATTGATCGTGAGTTCGGAGTTGTCCAGTACCAAAGCGTCTTGCGCGGGCTTGAGAGGCGCTGCGCTGCGGTTCATGTCCCGGGCGTCGCGCGCCTCCAAGTCTGCGCGAAGGTCTGCCATTTTAGCGGTCAAACCGCGAGAGAGCAATTGTTGATAGCGCCTCTCTGCACGTGTGGCAGCGCTGGCAGTCAAATACACTTTCAGCGGCGCACCTGGAAAGATCACGGTGCCCATATCACGTCCGTCGGCGACCAGGCCGGGCAGAGTGCGAAAGTCAAGCTGCAATTCGACCACAGCCGTACGTACCAACGGCAGGGCGGATACGCGGGAGGCATCCATGCCTGCCTGCTCGCTTCGAATGGCTTCGCTGACGTCCTCGCCTGCCAGTAGCACGCGTTCATGGTCAAACCGCAAGGCCATACCGCTTGCCAGCGCAGCAATGGCGGCTTCGTTCTCGGGCGCAATGGTGAGGCCTGCACGTCGTGCGGCCAGTCCCGCCACGCGGTAAATAGACCCGGAATCGAGCAAGTGGTATCCCAGTGCTTTTGCTACTTGCGATGCAATCGTGCCTTTGCCTGAAGCGGTAGGCCCGTCAATACAAATCACCGGCACGCCTGGGTACACCGGGGCAACGACCGAAAACAAAGCTTCGAAATAGTCCGGGAAAGTTTTGGCTACGCAGCGTGGGTCTTCGATACGAACCGGCAAATTTGCCGGGTTGAAAGCCGCCAAAGAGAAACACATAGCCACGCGGTGATCGTCGTAGGTGTGGATGGAGGCGGCGCGCCACCGGCTGTCGGGCGATGGTGGTGTGATGCGGAGGAAGTCGCTGCCTTCTTCAACGGTAGCACCCAGCTTGCGCAGCTCGGTCGCCATGGCTGCGAGCCGGTCTGTTTCCTTGACCCGCCAACTGGCGATGTTGCGCAGCACGGTGGTGCCTTCGGCGTACAGCGCCATGACGGCCAGGGTCATGGCGGCGTCGGGGATGTGGTTGCAGTCGAGATCAATGGCTTTCAAGGGCCACGCCCCGCGCTCTACCTGGAGCCAGTTGGGGCCACCCGTAATCTGCGCCCCCATGGCGCGCGCCGCCTCCACGAACCGAATGTCGCCTTGAATAGAGTCAAGGCCCACCCCCTGAATTTTTATGCATTTTTGGCCGCTAGCGATTGCTGCTATTGCACCTAAAGCTATGAAATAACTAGCAGAAGATGCATCTGCTTCGACATGAATGCTGCCTGGCGACTGGTAGCGGCTGCCTGCTGGAATAACAAAGCGCTGCCAGTCTTTGTTGTCGACAACAATGCCAAAGCGTTCCAGCAGCGCCAAGGTGATGGCAATGTATGGCTTGGAGATCAGTTCGCCCACCACTTCAATGACGACGTCTTGCTGACGCGATGCGAGGGGCAGCGCCATCAACAAAGCAGTCAGAAATTGGCTGGACACGTCGCCCCGCACGCGCACGGGCGACTCCAAGCGCAGTGTGGGTGGGCCGCTAGGGTGGTCAATTCGCAGCGGCGGGTAGCCCTGCGTGCCGAGGTAGTCGATCTGGCAGCCCAGCTGGCGCAACGCGTCGACCAGATCCCCAATAGGCCGCTCGCGCATGCGCGCGACTCCGTCGAGCGTGAATTCACCTCCCAGCAGCGCCAACGCCGCCGTCAGTGGCCGCATGGCAGTGCCGGCATTTCCCAGCGACAAGGCAAGCGGCTGCGCGGGGGGAATGCGCGAGCCGCCCAGACCGGTGATACGGGTCTCGTGCGCGCCAGCTTTTACAGTGCAGCCGATGGCTTGGAGTGCCGCCAGCATGACGCGGGTGTCGTCGGAATCGAGCAGGTCGTGCACAACCGTGGTGCCGCTGCTTAGCGCCGCCAGCAGAAGTACCCGATTGGAGATGCTTTTTGAGCCTGGCAATGACACGCTGCCGCCAGCGGTGCCCAGGGCGGGTATATCGAGAAATGCGGTGGAGTACATACGGGCCTGTCCGTTACGAGGCGCGCAGCCGAGACGGGCCCGGCCGGGCGCAGGGTTAGCGTGGTTTGGCTGCGCGCTGCGCGCCCATGCGCCAGTGCGCGCGGGTTCCACTGGCCAGCGTCAGCATGTCCTCAAGGGCCTGCGTATTGCCCGAGCGCATGGCGGTCTCCAGCTGCTGAAGGGCTTTTTGAAACTGCGCCGACTGGCTTAGTACTTCTTCTCGATTGGCCAGCAGCACGTCGCGCCACATCTTGGGGTCGCTCGCGGCAATGCGTGAAAAATCGCGAAAACCTGGACCTGCCAGCGAAAAGAAGGTGTCCGACTGAACCTGACCCATGATGCTGTTGATCAGCGCGAACGCTAGCAAATGGGGAAGGTGGCTGACGGCGGCGAATGCTTCGTCGTGCGATTCCGGCGACATGCTGGAGACACGGCAGCCTATCGCCGTCCACACCGCCTCGGCCTTTTTGAGCTGCGCCGTTAGCGTGCGCTCGGTGGGCGTCAGGATGACTTGGCGACCGGTGTAGAGCTCTGCGTCCGCGTGCTCCACGCCCGAGACTTCGCGGCCCGCAATCGGATGACAAGGCACAAAGGGCCCCACCTGATCCCGCAGGGCGCGTCGTGCGGCTTGCACAACGTCTGCTTTGGTCGAGCCCACATCCATGATGAGCATTTGCGGTGTCACCAACTGTTTGATGGCTTTGAGGGACGCTTCGGTGGCCGACACGGGGACCGCGAGCAGCACGATGTCAGCCCCCGCGACCGCCAGTAGTGCTGATGGCGCCTCTACGTCAATCACGCCCATCTGGCGCGCGCGATCGGTGGTGGAGGGGGATTTGCTGTACCCCACCACACGCTTGACCAAGCCGGCGCGCTTGAGCGCAAGCGCAAAGGAGCCGCCCATCAAGCCGCAACCGATCAGGCCGAGCTGTTCAAACATGGACGTAGTCCTTGGTAAACGACATTGTTTTCATCAAGGAGTCACTGGGTAGGTGCCCAGCACCTTGTAAAACGCGCTCAGGCTGCGCAGTTCCGCCAGAGCAGCGGCCACATGCTGCTGCTGCGGATGCCCGTCAATGTCGATGTAGAAGTAATACTCCCACTGACCGGTGCGCGCAGGGCGGGATTCAAAGCGCGTCATCGACACGTTGTGGTTTTTGAGCGGCACCAGCAGGTCATGCACAGCGCCAGGTTTGTTGGGTACCGAGATAATCAAACTGGTGCAGTCGCGCGCCGAGGGCGGCGGCGTTGCCAGCGTCTGTGGCAAACAAATGACAGCAAAACGGGTGCGGTTGTACGCGTCGTCTTGGACGGCATGGGCCACGATGTGCAAGCCAAACTGGGTGGCCGCCCGTTCGCTGGCCAAAGCCGCCCAAGCAGGGTTGGTGGCCGCCAGGCGGGCACCTTCTGCATTGCTTGACACGGGCCTGCGCTCCACATGGGGCAGGTGCTTTGACAACCATGCCTGGCACTGCGCCAGCGCCTGGGGATGCGCCAACACCGCTTCAATGCCTTCAACCGAAGGCGTGGTGCGCAGCAAGTTGTGCCGCACCAGCAAGCTCACTTCTCCCACCACATGCGTGGGCGTGTGCAAAAACAGATCAAGCGAGCGGGTGACTACGCCCTCAACCGAATTCTCGACCCCCACCACACCAAACTGCGCGCTGCCCGACGCTGTGGCGTGAAAGACTTCGTCAAAATTGGCGCAATAGACGATATCCGCCGCGCCGCCGAAAAACTCAATCGCCGCTTGCTCGCAGAAGGTGCCTGCCGGTCCGAGGACTGCTACGCGTTGGGGCGACTCAAGCGCCAAGCAGGCGGACATGATTTCGCGCCACACGGCGGACACATGCCCGCTGCGCAGCGGCCCAGGGTTGTTCCGTACGATTTTTTCAATGACCTGTGCCACGCGATCAGGGCGAAAAAACGGCGAACCTTCGCGTTTCTTGAGTTCGCCCACCCGCTCGGCCACCAGTGCTCGCTGGTTCAGCAGCGTCAGCAATTGCTGGTCCAGGTTGTCAATCTGTACGCGCAGGCTGGCCAAATCAGGAGATGCCACCGCAACGGTGGGTTGGGAGAGGGGGGTGTTGGAAGTGGAGCTCATGCGCGGGTTTTTTCAAAGTCTCTCATGTAGTCCACCAGCGCTTGCACACCCGCCAGTGGCATCGCGTTGTAAATGCTGGCACGCATGCCGCCAACCGACTTGTGCCCCTTGAGCTGAAGCAAATGGCGCTCCTTCGCGCCCGCCAGAAAGGCGTCGTTCAGCGATTCGTCACGCAAATAGAAAGGCACGTTCATGCGCGAGCGGACTGGCACCGCGACTTTGTTGAAATACAGCTGCGAGTCGTCAATTGCCCCGTATAACAGCTGTGCCTTGACGATGTTGCGCCGCTCCATTGCTGCGATACCTTGCGCATTGCCCTCGGTCTGCTGGGCCAGCCAGTCGAATGTGAGGCCTGCGATGTAAATACCCCAGGTGGGTGGGGTGTTGTACATGGAGTCGTTGTCGGCTACCAGTTTGTAGTCGAACGCGCTGGGACAAGCAGGCATTGCTTGGCCGATCAAGTCTTCGCGCACTACCACCAAGGTAAGCCCGGCGGGACCCAGGTTTTTTTGTGCGCCGCCGAAGGCCAGACCTACGCGTGACCAGTCCACGGGCCGCGATGCCACGTGCGATGAAAAATCGATAACCAACGGTGCCTCGCATCCCAGCGCTTGTAGATCAGGTAGCTCTTGGAACTCGACACCGTTGATGGTTTCGTTGCTACAGATATGCAGGTAGCTGGCGCCCACGCTGGGCGTCCAGCTGGCAGGGTCGGGCACCGTGGTAAAGCCGCTTTCCTCGCCCGACGCGATCACGTTCACCTCGGCTGCATATTTGCGCGCTTCCTTTTGCGACTTTTGGCTCCAGCTGCCAGTTACCACAAAGTCCACTTCGGCTTCGCGTGAGAGATTGAGTGGAACGATGGCGTTCTCGCCCAAACCGCCGCCTTGCATGAAAAGAATTTTGAATTCGGGCGGTACCGCCATCAGACGGCGAAACCCGGCTTCGGCGGCTTCGTAGATAGACAGAAACTCTTTGCCGCGGTGGCTCATCTCCATCACGCCCATTCCACAGCCGTGCCAGTTCAACATTTCGTCCGCCGCACGCTGGAGCACTGCTTCCGGGATGGCAGCAGGACCGGCAGAAAAATTGTAAGGGCGTTGCATGAGTTAAGGAATCAAATAAGGCTCTAGCGCTTATAGATAAAGGGTCTTTAGCTATTAAAAGTGTAGTCTTGGAAGGGGCATGAACCTTGTTGTTCAGCATCAACGACGAAGACATTGAAGCGGGGGGGGGGGTGCGGCATCACTCAGCCGGTTCATCTCCCGCAGGCGCTTCGGGCGCTGCGCCGGCATCCGGAACGTTTTCGTCACTGCCCAGCACATAGTCCGCTGGCTCTCCATCCAGGTCGATGGCCTGCGCGTCGTTTTCCACAATACGCTGAAGACCGATGAGCTTCGCACCTTCGTCCAGTGCAATCAGGGTGACGCCTTGCGTCGCCCGGCCCAGTTCGCGAATCTCGGCAACGCGCGTACGCACCAGCACACCCTTGTCCGTGATCAGCATGATTTCGTCGTCACCGCGCACCAGCGTGGCCGCGACGACCCTGCCATTGCGCTCACTTTGTTGGATAGCGATCATCCCCTTGGTACCGCGGCCGTGGCGGGTGTATTCCGCGATACCGGTCCGCTTGCCATAGCCATTTTCGGTAGCGGTCAGCACGCTCGTGCGCGCTAAGTTGGCGTCATCGGCATCCACCGTGGCACCTTGGGCCACCAGCATGGCGATCACGCTTTGACCATCTTCCAGGTTCATCCCGCGCACTCCACGCGCGTTGCGGCCCATGGCGCGCACGTCGTTTTCATCAAAGCGCACGGCTTTGCCACCATCGCTAAACAGCATCACATCGTGTTGGCCATCGGTCAGCGCGGCACCAATCAGGTAGTCGCCCTCGTCCAAGGTCACTGCAATGATTCCGCCTTTGCGGGGATTCGAAAAATCATCCAGCGCGGTCTTTTTGACGGTGCCCATACTGGTGGACATAAACACGTAACGATCGGCGGGGAAGGTACGCATCTCGCCGGTAAGCGGCAGCACCACGTTGATCTTTTCGCCCTCCTGCAACGGAAACATATTGACGATGGGACGGCCGCGTGAACCGCGTGAACCTGCAGGTACTTCCCACACCTTGAGCCAGTACAGCCGGCCGCGGTTGGAGAAGCACAAGATGTAGTCGTGCGTGTTGGCAATGAAGAGCTGGTCAATCCAGTCGTCTTCCTTGGTGGCCGTAGCCTGCTTGCCGCGGCCGCCACGTTTTTGCGAACGGTACTCTGACAATGGCTGGCTCTTGATGTAGCCGGTATGGCTGAGCGTGACGACCATGTCGGTGGGGGTGATCAAGTCTTCCGTCGACAGATCTTGGGCGCTGTATTCCACCAAGCTTCGCCGAGCCCCCAACTTGCTCTGCCCAAACTCGGTGCGAATGGCGGTGAGCTCGTCGCTAATGATGGTAGAGACGCGCGAAGGCGTCGCCAAAATATCGAGCAAGTCTTCAATGACCGACATGACCTCTTTGTATTCAGCGACGATCTTGTCCTGCTCGAGCCCCGTCAGACGTTGCAGTCGCATCTGCAAAATCTCCTGGGCCTGGGTATCGGAGAGCCGGTAGAGACCGTCTTGACCCATACCAAATTCTTTTTCCAAGCCCTCAGGGCGGTAGTCGTCAGCGCTGATCAACCCACCGTCGGAGCGCGTGCGGGTCAGCATTTCGCGTACTAATGCGCTGTCCCACGAACGTGTCATCAGCTCTGCCTTGGCGACCGGCGGCGTCGGCGCATTGCGGATGATGGCAATGAAATCGTCGATGTTGGCCAGTGCGATGGCCAGACCCTCCAGCACGTGGCCGCGATCACGTGCCTTGCGCAGTTCGAACACGGTGCGGCGAGTTACCACCTCGCGGCGGTGCTGCAAGAAGACGCTGACGAGGTCCTTCAGGTTACACAAGCGGGGTTGGCCGTCAATGAGGGCCACCATGTTCATCCCGAAGGTATCTTGCAGCTGCGTCTGCTTGTACAGGTTATTCAGAACCACCTCAGGCACTTCGCCGCGCTTGAGCTCAATCACCAGGCGCATACCCGATTTGTCGGATTCGTCCTGAATATGGCTAATGCCTTCAATCTTTTTTTCGTGAACCAGTTCGGCCATGCGCTCTTGCAGCGTCTTTTTATTGACCTGATAAGGAAGCTCATCGACGATGATGGCTTGCCGCTGGCCGCGGTCGATGTCCTCGAAATGGCACAGAGCGCGCATGACAACCTTGCCGCGTCCCGTGCGATAGCCGTCTTTCACACCATTGATGCCGTAAATAATGCCGGCAGTTGGAAAGTCCGGTGCCGGAATGATTTCCATCAAATCGTCGATAGAAGCTTCAGGGTGGTGGAGTAAATGCAGACAAGCGTCGACGATTTCATTCAAGTTGTGCGGCGGAATGTTGGTGGCCATGCCCACCGCGATTCCTGACGAGCCGTTAACCAATAAATTGGGTAGCTTGCTGGGCAATACCAACGGCTCCCTCTCGCTGCCGTCGTAATTAGGCCCGAAATCAACCGTTTCCTTGTCAATGTCGCCCAGCATCTCGTGGGCAATCTTGGCAAGGCGAATCTCGGTGTAACGCATCGCCGCCGCGTTATCTCCGTCTACCGATCCGAAGTTACCCTGGCCGTCAACCAACATATGGCGTAGCGAAAAGTCCTGAGCCATCCGCACGATGGTGTCATATACCGCGCTATCCCCATGTGGGTGATATTTTCCAATAACGTCCCCAACGATACGCGCCGATTTTTTGTAAGGACGGTTCCAGTCATTGTTCAGCTCATGCATCGCAAACAGCACGCGTCGATGAACCGGTTTTAAACCATCGCGCGCATCGGGCAGGGCACGCCCTACGATCACGCTCATCGCGTAATCCAAATAACTGCGCCGCATTTCCTCTTCAAGGCTAATAGGAAGCGTTTCTTTGGCGAACTGATTCATAAGGTATCCGGGTGCGGCGGGAACCGAGCATTTTAGGGGCAAGCGTTTGTAGCAAACTAGCAACAAAATTGCCTTGTATTCGCTTTCATCCTACGATCACGACGACTGTCAAAGCCGCTCCAGGTTGTTACGTATGGCACAATTGAACCAGCGTTTTTGGTGATGGTCACTGAAATACGTACTTGTTTCGCAGCGCTGCTGCGGCCTTTGCCCCCAAGAGGAGAACCATGAAAAAATTGAATAAAGTGGCGATGTTGTTTGCCTCTGCAGCGCTTGCTACTGCCGCCGGCGCACAAACCGTCGACAACTGGAAGAACGGCACCAACGAACTCGTTTGGAAAAACGGCACAAACGAACTGTGCTGGCGCAATGCCAACTGGACGCCGGCTACAGCTGCTCCTGATTGCGATGGCGCTTTGACAGTTGCAGCAGCAGCACCTGCCGCCTCCCCGGCTACAGTTGCCACTCCAGCACCGGCCGCAGCACCGGCTCCAGTAGCCACTGCTAGCAAGGTCACCTACGCTGCCGATGCGTTCTTTGACTTCGACAAGTCGGTACTTAAGCCGGCCGGCAAGGCTAAGCTCGACGAACTGGTCTCGAAAGTTCAGGGCGTTAACCTGGAAGTGATCATCGCTGTGGGTCACACCGATTCCGTTGGTAGCGATGCTTACAACCAGAAGCTGTCGATCCGCCGCGCTGAAGCTGTCAAGGCTTACATGCTGAGCAAAGGCATCGAAAAGAATCGCGTCTACACCGAAGGCAAAGGCGAGAAGCAGCCAGTTGCTGACAACAAGACTCGCGACGGCCGTGCAAAGAACCGCCGCGTTGAGATTGAAGTAGTGGGCACACGCTCCAACTAATTCAACACTGCTCGATTGAAAGCCCCGGAAACGGGGCTTTTTTCATGGAGTTTTCTTTTTCGCTATAGAGTTACCCCGTATGAACGCTCGTACTGAAAACGTAGATCCTGCCGAACTCGCGAAGTTCTCCGAGCTGGCGCATCGCTGGTGGGATTCCGAAAGTGAGTTCAAGCCTTTGCATCGAATCAATCCGCTGCGTCTGGATTGGATCGATGCTATTGCGCCGTTAAACGGCAAGCGAGTTGTCGATATCGGCTGCGGTGGCGGTATTTTGACCGACGCGATGGCTCGCAAGGGGGGAGACGTGCTGGGTATCGATTTGGCTACCAAGTCGCTACGGGTGGCACAGCTTCACGCACTCGAGGCGCATACGCCAAACGTCGAATATCGTGAAGTCAGTGCGGAATCGTTGGCTGTGGAAATGCCGGCCCAGTTCGATACCGTCACCTGTATGGAAATGCTTGAGCACGTGCCCGATCCAGACTCCGTGGTGACCGCTTGCGCAAAGCTAGTGCGTCCAGGAGGCTGGGTGTTTTTCTCCACCATCAATCGAAATCCAAAGTCGTTCGTACTTGCGATTCTGGGGGCCGAATACATACTCAACATGTTACCGCGGGGCACCCACGAGTATGCCCGGTTCATCCGTCCGAGCGAGCTTTCCTCCAGCGCCCGTGCCGCAGGACTTGAGGTTAGGCACTCGCGCGGTTTGAAGTACAACCCTTTGTCTGGTCGCTACTGGCTAAGCCCCGATACGAGCGTGAACTACATGCTTGCAGCGCGTAGAGTGGATTAACATGTTTGCTGACGTTAAAGCTGTGCTGTTCGACTTGGACGGCACATTGATCGACAGTGCAACCGACCTTGGGCGAGCGGCAGACCGCATGCGTACGAGCCGAGGGCTGGTTTCGCTGCCCGATGAGATGTACCGTCCCATGGCGGGAGCTGGTGCCAGAGGCATGTTGAAGGTGGCATTTTCCATTGCACCCGATCATGCAGACTTTGACGCTTTGCGGGAGGAGTTTTTTACCAACTATCTCGCCTGCATGTTTGAACACACCGAAGCGTTTCCGGAGGTTCCAGAGCTAGTTGCCGCCATTGAGCAACGAGGGCTGACATGGGGCGTTGTGACCAACAAGGCTGAGCGCTTTACCCTTCCGTTGGTGGAGCACCTCGCGTTGTTCAGACAGTGCCCAGTGGTCATTTGTGGTGACACCACACCACATGCCAAGCCTCATCCAGAGCCGCTATACGAAGCGGCACGGCGGCTGAACCTGTCGCCCTCTCTTTGTCTTTACGTCGGCGACGATCACCGTGACATCGTGGCGGGGCTGGCGGCGGGGATGCCTACGGTGGCTGCTAACTACGGCTATTTAGGATGCAATGCCGATGTATCGGCTTGGGGGGCGCAGGCAGAAATTAATTCTCCGGCTCAGCTCTTGCATTTGCTCTCGGCTGCATTAACATAGGACACTTGGGGCTGCCCTGGTTTCGACGTGGGTTCGGAATCGGCGTGGTGCATGTCGAGCTTGATTGGCGCTCGTAAATCTGCATTCAAAAAACTAACTGCAAACGACGAACGTTTCGCACTCGCCGCTTAATTGCCGGTGAGCCTTGCAACAGTTGGCCGATGGGCTGGGCAAGGGGGTATCGAGCAATCGACGCCTCCCGGCTGCAAGGATAATTACATGGGCTGGCTCTAATCCGGGTACCTTGGATCGGGGCAAGACAATAGGGTACTGGCGGCCGGTATAGCGTGCGACTGCGCGATGCCGGTGGCGAGACTTAAATCAGACCGCTAAACATGTAGATCTGCCCGATGAAGGCTTGCGGACGCGGGTTCAATTCCCGCCAGCTCCACCACTTTGGAAGCCCCAACTGTTCTCAGTTGGGACTTTTTTCGTCTGATGGCGACAGTTACCGCGTGTTTGCGTGGGTTCGTGCGGAAATCTGCGGACTTCGCCGTTCGGTCGTCTAGCCCGTTCTTGGCGACCTTTCGCTCTCTCCTGGCCATTCTTCTCTCCGGCCTCGCTCTCCCCGAATGGCCCGAAGTCCGCAAGACTCTGGCGTTGACCCTGGAAAAATCAACGGGTTACGTGCGGACGAATCAAGCGGTTGTTTTTTGGCATCGGTGGGCCGCGGAAACAGGCGTTGTTGAACATTGGACCTGGCGTCCGTTTTGGTAGTTCAAGTCGTCACGCTTCCTGCAACGCCGCGATCAGCGGGCACTGCACCCGCCCGGTTGTGGCGCAGCAGCGCTCGACGAGCCCCTGCAGCGCCCCCTCGATTCTTTGCAGGTCGGCCAGCCTGGCGCGTACGTCGGCCAACTTCCGCTCTGCCTGCTCGCGTGCCTCGGTGCAATGCGAGCCGTCCTCAAGTTTGAGCAAGTCCGCGACCTCGTCCAGGCTGAAGCCCAGCCGCTGGGCCGACTTGATGAACCGGACCCGTGCCAAATGCGCGTCGCCGTAGCGACGGATGCCACCCAATGGGCGGTCAGGTTCCTGCATCAGGGCCTTGCGTTGGTAGAAGCGGATCGTCTCGACATTGACTCCGGCGGCCTCCGCGAGTGCGCCGATGGTCAGGTTTTCAGGTGATTCGTTCATGGCGCTTGACTCCGTACTTAAGTACGGAAGTAAGCTTACGCGATGGAATCAGACTTCCCAACCGAATCTCCAGGCGCCGGACGCAGCGTATTGTTGACCGGAGGACTGGCGGCCATCCTCGCTTCAACGTGCTGCCTTGGCCCCCTGGTGCTGATCACGCTCGGAGTATCCGGGGCATGGATCAGCAACCTGACGCTGCTCGAACCCTACAGACCGATCTTCATCGCTGCGGCGGTGGCTGCGCTTTTCTTTGCATATCGGCGTATCTGGCTAGCACCGGCAGCGTGTGAGCCCGGGCAGGCCTGCGCGCTGCCGCAGGTCAACCGCAGCTACAAGACGCTGTTCGGGATCGTGGTGGCGCTGGTGATCATTGCGCTCGGATTCCCGCTGGTCGCGCCTTGGTTCTATTGAAAGGAAACACAATGAAGAAGCTCTTTGCACTGTCCGTGCTGTTCATGATGGCCTCACCCCTCTGGGCCGGCACGCAAACCGTCACGCTGTCTGTGCCGGACATGAACTGCGCGGCGTGCCCCATCACCGTCAAAAAAGCGCTCACCAAAGTTTCGGGGGTTAGCAAGACCGAGGTGAATCTAGACAGGCGCGAGGCCAAGGTGACCTTCGATGACGCGAAGACCACCACCGAGACCCTCACGCGTGCCACCAAGGACGCTGGGTACCCGTCGTCCGTAGCAGCAGCCACCAAGTGAACGCTGTCATTACCGAATCGACGTTGACTTGTCCCGAGTGCGGACACGCCAAGACCGAGACGATGCCCACCGATGCATGCCAGTGGTTTTATGAGTGCGAGCAGTGCCACGTCGTGCTCAAGCCCAAGCCGGGAGACTGCTGCGTCTACTGCTCCTACGCCACGGTGCCGTGTCCGCCGATTCAGGAGCATGGCAAAGGCAGTTGCTGCGGCGGGTGATCCGCTCGGTGCCAATCGCTTGCGCTGGTCGTCCCACAGCGCAGGCGGATCGACGGCCAGGTCGAACAGCGTGACGTGGTTCGGCATGGCGTCATCCAGGATGGCCGCCACGATGTCCGGCGCCAGCGTGGTCAGGTTGACCATCCGGCTGACGTAGCTGTTGTCGATCCCTTCCCGAACGGCGATCTCTTTGAGGGACTTGGCCTCGCCCGACTCCAACATAGCCAGCCACCGGTGGCCTCTGGCCAGCGCCAGTTGCAGCGGCGTGGTTGCCGTGTCCCAGGGCCTAGCCTTGGCCGTTTCGCCCGTCATCGGGTCGATCGGTAGCGTGACCAGCTTGCGCCCGCTGCGCCGCTTGATCTGGATCGGCACCGACAAGGTCAACCGGCCATCGCTGGCCTCGATGACGTTGGGCTCCCCCGTCTTCTGGATGCGGATCTCGCTCATGCCAATGCCTTCTCGGGTTGGGCTGCACCCGCTGGCTCTTGGGGTCATTGGCCGTCATCCATGGGTGCGCAACCGCCATTCGCGTGCGCGAGCAGATTGCACACGCTGCGGGGCAGGGCGGCTGTCGAGGGACAGACGTTTGCGCTGGCCTGTCACGCACTGAGGTGGATGCAGGCAGGCGCGCGAGATCAATAGAAGTTTGAGTTTTTTAAGCTTCTAGCGCTTACTGCGTATGCGCCAGGCGCTATCATTTTGGATTTACTCGCGCAGCAGTTCAAGCGCAGACTCGACGTCGGCCGGCACCACACCCTCCACGGGAGCCAAGCGCCCAGCGAGCGCGGCCAAGGCGTCAGCACTCTGTCGCAGTTCCCCTATCGCGGCACCAGCGTCTTTGGGGGCGTCGAACGCCAGGCTTTGCAGCAGCAAGCGACCATCGGCGGCGAGCAGTTTGAAGTAGAACTTGCCGTTCTGCTCGCGGTATTGTTTAAAAGCGGGCAGCGCCACCTTGAGGGCTTTGTCGCCCTTGTGCGCCTCGTTGCCTGCGCCCTGGGCCAGGCTGCGGAGCCCTACGGAAGCGCGCAGTTCGCGCAGGAACGGCGCAGCCACCGCACGGGCGCGCTCAGCGCCCGACTGGAGGATGGCTTCGATGCGTGCCGGGTCTGCCATCAAGGATTCGTACTGGGCGCGCATCGGGGTGATGACGGCGTCCACACGATCGAGCAGCTGCTGTTTGGCCTCCGCCCATGCAATACCGGCGGCGTACTGTTCGCGCAGGGCCTCGGTTTCCTCGGGCGTGGCAAACGCCTGGTAGATCTGGAACAAGGCCGAGCCTTCCGTGTCCTTGGGTTCGCCAGGCGCGCGTGAATCGGTGACGATGCCGGCGATCAATTTTTGCAGCTGCGCCCGGCTGGAGAACAGCGGAATCGTGTTGTCGTAGCTCTTGCTCATCTTGCGGCCATCCAGGCCGGGTAGCGTCGCTACATGCGCGTCGATGGCGGCTTCCGGCAGCACGAAATGGTCGCCGTAGAGATGATTGAAGCTGGCGCCCATGTCGCGCGCCATTTCGATGTGCTGGACCTGGTCACGCCCTACCGGAACCTTGTGCGCCTTGAACGCCAAAATGTCGGCGGCCATCAGCACCGGGTACATAAACAGGCCTGCGGTGACGCCGTCGTCACTTTCGCGCCCGGCCTCGTGGTTTTTGTCGACGCTGGCTTTGTACGCGTGGGCACGGTTGAGCAAGCCCTTGCCGGTGACGCAGGTCAGCAGCCAGGTCAGCTCTGGTATTTCAGGGATGTCGGACTGCCGATAGAACACGACTTTGTTAGGGTCCAAACCAGCGGCCAGCCAGCTTGCGGCAATCTCCAGAGTCGAGCGCTGGATGCGCGCCGGGTCTTCGCACTTGATGAGCGCATGGTAGTCGGCCAAAAAGTAAAAACTTTGAACGCCCGCACGCAAGCTGGCCGCCACCGACGGGCGAATCGAGCCAACGAAGTTGCCCAGGTGTGGTGTGCCGGTGGTGGTGATGCCGGTCAAAAAACGGGTAGTGCTCATGGAAACGGACGTAAAAAGAGATCCACGGGCAACTGCACGCCCATTAAGGCGGTGAGCGGTGTCAACACTACGCTTATCGCGTTAGTTCCCAATCTCATGAGCGGGAAAATCCACCACGTACCGACAAGGCCCGTTAACACCAGCGCGATCACGATGAAGAAACCAAAAGGCTCAATGCGCGAGACCGCTTGAGCTTGTTTCCAAGGCAGCAGGCCGACAAGAATACGACCTCCGTCGAGCGGAGGCAGGGGCAATAAATTGAAGATTCCGATCAAAAGGTTTACCAGCACACCGCCGTGCGCCATCTTGAGGAAGAACGCCTCACGCACACCGGCGCCAACCAGCGCTATAAACAACGCGGCCCAGAAAATGGCCTGGATGAAGTTAGATGCCGGACCCGCCAGCGCCACCCACACCATGTCGCGCTTTGGGTTGCGCAGCTCGCCAAAGTTAACCGGTACTGGCTTGGCGTAGCCGAATAGAAAAGCGCCGGACGTCGCGAAAAATAGCATCAGCGGCATCAGGATCGTGCCGACGAGATCGATGTGCTTGAGCGGGTTAAGCGTGACTCGCCCCTGGTTGGCCGCGGTGGGGTCGCCCAGGTGGCGCGCTACGTAGCCGTGAGCCGCCTCGTGCACGGTAATGGCGAAAACCACCGGAATGGCGTAGATGAGGACGGTCTGAATCAGGTTCGGTAGGTTCACCCGTGCATTGTCTCCGATGGGCACCCAAGTACGGAACGCCACCTCGTTTGACGCAGTGCGGTTTCTTTCTGGGGCGCTGACACCAACGACCGCTCGCGCAGGCTTTGGCGCAGAAAACGGCGGGTGCAATGCCTCCTTGGGTACTGCATTGCCCTAAGTGGGACTGGCGCGCGCAGGCGTCTCGACAGCCTGACGCCCTAGCGCATTTGAGCGCTGTGCCGCCTGCCCGCGGCAGTGGCTGGACCACACCCTGCGTGAGCGCCGTGCCATGCTGCACGAAGTGTGCCGCCGTTTCGAGCTGCTGCAGGCGCAGCGTGTACGGGCGCGCCGCCAACTGGACGGTGACGAGATCGAACTGGAGGTCTGCGTGGAATCGCGCGCCGATTTCAGCGCCGGCCTGCCGCTGGGCCCGCTCCGCTGCCGCTCTGTGCCACGCTGCGTAAAGGCTGATGCAAAAACGGGCGGAGCGTCGCCTGCTTTTGCTGCTCTCAGATGGCAAGCCCAATGACATTGACGATTACGAGGGTCGCTATGGCGTGGAAGACATGCGCCAAGACGTCACCGAAGCGCACCTGCAAGGCATCTCGCCCTTCTGCCTGACGATTGACCGGCAGGCGGCTGGCTATTTGCCTGCGGTGTTCGGCGCTCACCACAACGCGCTGCTGCCACGCCCGGAACTGCTACCCGAAGTTTTGCTTGATTGGTTGCGCCGCTTGGCGGCGCATTGACGCGTATCAAACGCGAAAAAGCCACCGTCAGTGACCCTTCTGCCGGTGGCTTGTATCTGGTGAGTGAGCGGAGTGAGCTGCTCAACGATTACCGGAGGCGGCTGACGCCACCTTCGGTTGGCTCACCGCGCTTGCGCTTGGTGCGCCTATTTCCCCATGGTGATCGTACCCTTCATGAGCGATGAGTGGCCGGGAAAGGAGCAAAAGTAACTGTACGCATCACCTGCCTTGAGTGCGCTGGTGGCAAAGGTGACCGAGTCACTCTGGCCTCCACCGAGCATTTTGGTGTGCGCGATGACGCGGGTATCGCCGGGTTTGATGTAGTTCTTGTCCAGGCCCGCAGCGGCGCCGTCGGTCACCACGCCAGCCATGTCCGACGTCTTGGACAGCACCCAATCGTGGCCCATTTGCGCTACCGCCAGTTTTCCCACGTGCTTGAGTGTCACGGTGAATTCTTTGCAGCTCTTGGGAACAACCATGATGGCTTTGTTGAACTGCATGGCATCGTTGCCGTCAATCTCGGCAGTGCATTCAGCGGCCCAGACGGACGACGATGCGACGAGCGCGAGTGAAAGGGCTAAAGGTTTCCAATATTTGGTCATCAAAAATCTCGTTGAAAAAGCAACAGGAGCACTCCGGCGGAGTCGTGACAGGCCGTTTCACAGGGTGTTTCTATCGATCCAACAGCATGACGGGAATGGCGGTCCGATGCGGCGCGTCGGTCACGACCACCCTCCCATCCAAGAATCTCCATCGTGCGCTTGGACGGTCTCAAGCACAACTTTTCCTTGCTAAAACTGCGAGATCGCGGGTTTTTTTTTGAGGCACTTTTGCCTCAAATCAAAAAGCGTGTGTATTTTTTATAGATCGCGTATTCCACACCGCAATTCGAGGAAAGGCGAGTTTGCAATGCGCCAGCTGGAGCTAACGGTGCGCTGATGCGGGTTGAGCAGCTGGGCTCGAGCGGTTGCGCGCATGCATGCGGTGCTCTAGTCGTCAGAGCCCCAAAACCGCCAGCTTGCCGCGCCCTTCGCGCAACACTTCGGGGTCGCCGCCGTTGTCAATGGGCGTCAGGTCCAGCACTGTGGTGCCTTGCGATGGGCAGGCACCGGCATCGATGACCCCATCGATGAGTTTTTCAAACCGCTCGCGGATTTCTTCGGGGTCGTTCATGGGCTCTGTCTCGCCGGGCGCGATCAGCGTGGTGGCCAGTAGCGGGCCACCGTGCAGTTCCAGTAGCGCCTGCAGCGTGGCCCCTTCTGGCACGCGCAGCCCAATCGTCTTGCGGCTGGGGTGGCTGACGCGGCGGGGCACTTCCTTGGTCGCATCCAGGATAAAAGTGAAAGGCCCCGGCGTGCCGAGCTTGAGCAGCCGGTATTGACGGTTGTCGACGCGTGCGTAGTTGGCCAGTTCCGACAGATCGCGGCACAGCAGCGTCAAGTGGTGCTTGTCATCCACGCCCCGTATGCGGCGCAGCCGGTCTACTGCGGTGCGGTCATCGATTTGGCACACCAAGGCGTAGCTCGAATCAGTGGGTACCGCCAATACGCCGCCTTGCTGCAGCAGCGCAGCGGCTTGCTTGATCAGGCGTGGCTGCGGGTTCTCGGGGTGGACTTCAAAATACTGGGCCATGGGGGAAGATCTTCAGCGGAAAAGTTTGCCGGCGCGCTGCGTTCAGTGGCCGGGATGGATGTGGGCCGCCACCAGTTCCCAGGCGGGGACCAAGTCTGCGGGTAAAGCAGGCAGGGTGCCCAGATCGGTGCGCGACTCATCGGGGCTGTGGAAATCACTGCCGCGCGAGGCGACCAAATCCATCTCGCGCGCCATGTCGGCGTAACGTACCGCTTCGGCGGCGGTGTGGCTGCCGGTGACCACTTCCACACCGCGCCCGCCGTGTTGTTTGAATTCCGAGAACAAGGCAAATTCTTCATTGGCCGTAAAGCGGTAGCGCGCAGGGTGCGCGATGACCGCTACGCCGCCAGCCTCAGTAATCCAGCGTACGGCATCGCCCAACCCCGCCCAGCGGTGTTCGACGTAGCCGGGTTTGCCTTCCACCAGGTATTTACGGAACACCTCGGACGTGTCGCGGCATACGCCGGTATCCACCAAAAAGCGCGCAAAGTGGGTGCGCGAAATCAGCTCGGGGTTGCTCACGTATTTCAGCGCGCCCTCGTAGGCGCCTTCAATGCCAACGACTGCCAGCTGCTTGGCCATGTCTTGCGCGCGTGCGTCACGTCCGCCTCGCGTGGTGTGCAAGCCCTGAATCATTTGGGGATCGCCAGGGTCGTAACCCAGGCCAACGATGTGCACCGTGGCGCCCGCAAACGTGACCGATATCTCCACACCGCTGATATAAGCCATGCCCAGCGCGTTGGCCGCTGCAAGGGCACGCTGCTGGCCGCCGACTTCATCGTGGTCGGTCAAGGCCCACAAATCGACGCCATTGGCATGCGCTCGCTCTGCCAGTGCCTCGGGTGTGAGGGTGCCATCGGAGACAACAGAGTGGCAATGCAGGTCGGCGTTTTGGTAGGTATTCACAGCTCCATTTTAGGAGCCGCGAGCCACTGCTGCGCCCATGTGCTGAAACGCGCGCCTGCCATGCCGCCTGCTTGGGATGTCCTGCGTAGCCCTCGCGAGGATGTGATGGTGCGGATAGGGATGAGCCGCAAGGCGTCTTTTGGTGGCCAATAGCGGGCTATTGGCAAAAAAAGCAACGCAGCGGATCGCCCGAGTCCGTGCTATCACAGGCCGCAGGGAGTTATACAGGACATCCCTTGGTGCTGCAAGCCGTCTTTATTAACCCTGTGGTGCTCCAGATACTGGTGTCAAGCATCGGCTACAAGCGGACGTACAGCTCACATCCCTCAACGACGCCGTCATCAGGTAGTGGTGCTTGCGCTGTTTGACATGGTGATGATCTTCAATTTGCTGATCACGGTAATCATCGGCGGCTACGAGACCTTTGTCAGTCGCATGAATCTAGAAGGCCACCGTTACCAGCTTGAGTGGCTCAGGCATATGAACGCGTCGGTGCTCAAAGTCAAAACTGGGCATGTCCATCGTCGGCGCCAGCTCGATTCACCTGCTCAAGACTTTCATTAGCGCTGCCAACTGTGACGAGAAGGTTTTGATGTGGCAGACCATCATATGACGTCATATTTAGGCTTAGTGCCGTCGCCATTGCGCTAACCCACCGGCTTCTTACTTCCTCCCACTTGGCGGCGAAGCAGAGGGCGTCAACCACGACACGCGAGGCGTTACGGCTTTCTTAGGAACAGCGAATCCTTTTCTCAACAAAAATCCCGGCATGCCGGGATTTTTCGCGTCAGGGCTGAATTTTCACGCCGGTGACTCTTACGTGCGAAATCGCTGACCGGGGCTGACTTACCCAAGCCGAACGCGCGACAAGCCCCATAAAGGATGTTCATTTGCTTCAAAAAATTGATTTTTATATCAAAAATAGGCAAAATAAACTTTTACTTGATTTAAAACTCAATTGCAAACCCTTCATGAACTTGGCGAAGCCGTCGCCATACGTCGCAAGCAGCTGGGCCTTCAACAAGGCGAAGTTGCCGTCATGGCGGGCATTACGGCTGAATCCCTCTCGCGCCTTGAGCGCGGCAGGTCGGCGGAATTCGGCTCACGCAAGCTGCTGGCCGTGCTGGCCGTGCTGGGGGCTGAGCTGGACATGGTGGTGCAAGGCCAAGCCGGTAACCTGGATGAACTGCGCCGCGAGCGTGCGCAATCCCAGCCAGGGCGCGCTGCCGATGCGCCCAGTGGTTCCAATGTAGGGCGCCGCTAATGCAGTTGTCTGTGTACGTGCTCGGCCGAGAGGTGGCCACGCTGGAACAATCCGGCGACTTCAAAAGCGTGCTTACCTACCACCCGCATGTAGCGGCAGACGACTTCGTGTCGCTCACCATGCCCGTGCGGCTGGAGAGCTATGTGTGGGACGACCAGCTCCCGCCCGTGCTGCAGATGAACCTGCCCGAGGGCTACCTGCTCCAGGTGCTGCAAGAGCAGTTTGGCCCGCATATCGGCGCCAGTCCTATTGCCCTGCTGTCCGTCATTGGTCGCAACATGGTGGGCCGCCTGCAGGTAGCTGCGCCGGGCGCGCAACTTACCGAACCAGCCCAATCCATCGAAGTGGCCGCACTGCTGAGGGGCGACAACTCCGAAGCCGCCTTTGCGGCCCTGGTGCGCCAGCACGCCACCAGCGGCGTATCGGGCGTGGTGCCCAAGTTTTTGGATGCCCAGCCCGACCATATGTTTACTCGGCCTGAGTGTGACGAAGCGCCGCACCTGCCGCTGCCCCCACTCGCCCCCCACCCCAAAGCCAGCCTCACCACCCGCCGCCACATCATCAAAGGCTCCAGCGCGCAATTGCCCTTCATTGCGCTGAACGAACACCTGTGCATGCAGGTGGTCCGCCGCGTGATGCCCGCCGCCACCACCGAAGTGTCTGACGACGGCCAGGCGCTGGTGGTGCACCGCTTTGATGTGGACGAACACGGCCAGCCGCTGTGGGGCATGGAAGACTTTTGCAGCCTCCTGGGCCTGCGCCCCGCTGCCAAATACGACACCACGTGGGAGCGCATCGCCAAAGCCGTGCGCGACCACGTACCCGGCGCCCAGCGGCTGGGCACCTATCGCCAGTTGGCCAGCACCTTGCTGCTGACCTACGCCCTGCGCAACGCCGACTGTCACGCCAAAAACCTGGCTTTGCTTTACACCAGCCGGGCCAACGCCCACCTATCCCCCGCCTACGACATGCTCACCACCAGCGTGTACGCGGGCTTTCAGCACAACCCGCCCGCCATCGAATTCATGGGCAAACGCACTTGGGCGCCCGGCAAAAACCTACCAAAGTTCATCGCCGCCACCTTCGGCATTCAGCCCAAGGAGCAACAGCACATGGTGCAGGCCATCAGCGACGCCGTGGCCGATGTAGCGCCCCAAGTGCGCCAGGCCATGGCGCAACACCCAGGGTTTGAAGACATTGGCAGACGCATGCTGCTGGCCTGGGCCGAGGGCGTGCGGGGCCTGCGGGATGCGCGGGTGTATGCGCTGGGGGATTGGCAGGCGGGGGAAGCGTTTGAAGGGTTTTCAACACCGCCCAAGCTGGCGATGCCACAAGAAAAAATCGGCCGCTCGCCCTTGCTGGGCAAGCGGTAAACCTAGCCACCACTACCGTTTCCAGTCACTTAAACCAACGTTCAAAAATGAACCTCGTCAAATCCAAACAACGTGTTGCCGACCACGGCGAGGTGTTTACGCCCGCCTGGATGGAGGAGGCCATGCTCGATTTGGTGAAAGACGAGACCGAGCGCATTGACTCCCGTTTTTTGGAGCCAGCGTGCGGCAGCGGCAACTTCATTGTGCAAATACTTAAACGCAAGCTTGCCGCGGTGGAACTCAAATACGGCAAGTCTGATTTCGAGCGCCAGCATTTCGCACTTTATGGGCTGATGTGCATTTACGGCATCGAGCTGCTGGTCGACAACATTGCCGAGTGCCGCGCCAACGTGCTGGATGTATTTGCCGATTACCTCAAGCTGGATGAAACCGACGACCTGTGCCAGGCCGCGACGCATGTGCTCTCTATAAATTTGGTGCACGGCGACGCGCTGACCATGCGCGCGGTGGGCGACATTGGCGACCAACCCATCAAAGACCGTGCACCCATCACCTTTGCCGAATGGGGCTATCTGGGCAAGGGCAAGTTTCAACGTCGGGACTTCCGGTTTGACGTGCTCACGGGCTCGTCAAAATACAGCGAAGAAGGCTCCCTGTTTGCCGACCTTGGCAAGCATGAAATTTTCACCCCCATCAAAACTTACCCGCCCTTGACGGTGCGCGAACTTGCGGCTTTGAACGGAGGACGACCCCATGAGTGAATCGCCCCAATTTCTGATTTACCAGAGCGAAGACGGGACGACGCGGGTGGACGTTCGGTTACAAGAACAATCCTTATGGCTAAGCCAGAAGCAATTAACCGAACTGTTCGGCAAAGCAAAGGGCACCATCAGTGAGCACATCAAGCACATTTTTGAAGATGCTGAGCTGGAGCCTGGTGCAGTTGTTCGGTTATTCCGAACAACTGCCACCGATGGCAAACAGTACTCGGTAGAGCACTACAACCTTGACATGGTGATGGCCTTGGGTTTTCGGGTCCGCAGTCCGGTGGCGGTGCGCTTTCGGCAGTGGGCCGCCGATAAGCTCAAGGAGTACATCATCAAGGGCTTTGTACTGGATGACCAGCGGCTAAAAAATCCCGGCAAGGAGCTCGACTATTTCGACGAATTAACGCGCCGCCTGCAAGATATTCGCACCAGCGAGCGGCGTTTTTATCAAAAAATTACTGATATTTATGCCACCAGCGTGGACTACGATTCCGCAGCACCTGTCACCCAGACATTTTTTGCCGCGGTGCAAAACAAGGTGCATTTCGCCATTCACGGCCAAACGGCAGCCGAACTTATTGCGACCCGAGCAGACAGCACCGCACCTCACCTCACATGGGACTGACCCACTGGGACGGCGCACGCATTCGAAAAACAGATTTGAGTGTTGCCAAGAACTATCTCAGCGCTGATGAATTGCTGGCGCTCAATAACCTCGCCGAGCAATATTTGATATTTGCCGAAGGGCAGGTCATGCGGCGCGTTGCCATGACCATGGTGGACTGGATTACCAAGCTGGAGGGGTTTTTGAACCTCAATGACCGCGAGATTTTGCAAGGCGCAGGCAAGGTATCGGCACAACTCGCCAAAGCCCACGCAGAGCACGAATTTGACAAGTTTCGGGTTCTGGGTGACCAGCACTTTGAGTCTGACTTTGACCAGATGGTCAAACAACTGCCCCCAAAACCAGCAAGCGCATAAGGGTGCTGCACTCTAACTATGGCGGATTTGCCGCAATAAAAGACCAGCCATGAACGAACAGGTCTCCTTCACCCTGCGCGGGCGCAACCCCGATGTGCTGACCTGCATTGCCAACCTGTCGAACGACGAAGTCTTTACCCCGCCCGAGCTGGCGGGCCGCATGTTGGACATGCTGGCCTAGGCCTGGGCCACGGACCACGGCGGTGCCGACCTGTGGGCGAACAAGGCCGTGCGGTTTCTGGACCCGTTCACCAAGTCAGGCGTTTTTCTGCGCGAGATCACCAGCCGGCTCACCCTGGGGCTGGCGCAAGAGATTCCAGACCTGCAAGAGCGCGTGAATCACATCCTCAAGAGGCAGGTGTTTGGCATTGGTATCACGCGCCTGACCAGCTTGCTGGCGCGGCGCAGTGTGTATTGCTCCAAGGTCGCCAATGGTGCGCATTCCATTGCCACGGGCTTTGCCAGTGACGCGGGCAACATCTGGTTTGAGCGCACCGAGCACTCCTGGACTAATGGCAAATGCACGTTTTGTGGGGCCAGTCAGGCCGCGATGGACCGAGGCGAGGCACTGGAAACCCACGCCTACGCGTTCATTCACACCAATCACATCAAGACTCGGATGACCGAGTTATTTGGAGACGATATGCAGTTCGATGTCATTGTTGGAAATCCACCGTATCAACTGAACGATGGTGGTTATGGCACCAGTGCAGCGCCGATTTACCACTTGTTTGTGGAACAGGCCAAAGCGCTGGAGCCACGTTATTTGTCCATGGTGATACCGGCGCGATGGTTCGCTGGCGGCAAGGGGCTGGATGAATTCAGGGAGGCGATGCTTGCCGACAACCGTCTGCGCTCTATTGCTGACTACCTCAGCGCGGCAGATGTTTTTCCTGGGGTCGGCCTCAAGGGCGGTGTTTGCTACTTCTTGTGGAACCGCGACCACGCGGGCCTATGCGAAGTGAGCACCCATTTCAAGGACTGGCCTGTCTCCACGGCCACCCGTCTGCTCATGGAAAACGGGGCAGACATCTTCATACGCTTCAATGAAGGGCTGTCGATTCTCAAAAAGGTGATGGCATTAGAAAGTGATGTTGCAGATGGTTTCGTACCAAGCGCACCTAAGAAATTTGACCAACTTGTCAGTTCCCTCAGGCCATTCGGATTTCGTACCTACTTTCGGGGTCGAAAAAAGGCGCGCGAAGGGGATGTGACGATTTACCAGAATGGCGGCACGGCTTACGTAGCCAGAGACGAGGTTGAGACTGGCACGGACCTAATCGACAAATGGAAGATTTATGTGGGTCGTGCAGCGCCGAGCACAGGCAATCGCGACACCTACCCGCACCGAATCCTCAGTACGCCCTTCATTGGCGAGTCGGGCAGCATTTGTTCCGAAACCTATTTGTGCATTGGCCCGTTCGACACCCAGGCCGAGGCAGAAAGCGCCTTGTCTTATCTGTGCTGTCGGCTGACCCGACTGCTGATTCTCCTGCACAAGCCATCCCAGGACACCACGCGAAAGGTCTACACCTTCGTGCCGACGCAAGAGTGGACCAAGCGCTGGACGGATGAAGACCTGTACGCCAAATATGGCATCACAGCGAGCGAGATCGAATTCATCGAAAAAGTTGTGCGCCCGATGGAACTGGGCCGTGACCTGTTCGATGAGGTCACAGTAAGCGAAAGTGACGATGAGTAAACCCTCCATCGACGAAGTCCTCACCCCTAAACCCGAAGCCCGCCCCCGCATCTACGCTTACGCGATTGCCGATACCGCGCACCAGGGCCAGCTCAAGGTGGGCCAGACCATGCGCCATGTGAAGCAGCGCGTGGCCGAGCAGCTCAAAACAGCCGCTATCCAGAACTTCACCATTGAACTGGATGAGGCCGCCGAGCGTGACGATGGTTCCCTCTTTAGCGATCACGAGGTGCGGGCGGCGCTGGTTAAAAAAGGCTTCGAGAGCACCACGCTGGAATGGGTACGCTACTCCGTGGCCGATGTGGCAACCGTGCTGGCCGAGTTGCGCACCGGCCAACGCTTGGGCGGCACACACCACGAGACTTTTGGTCTGCGTGATGAGCAGCTTGATGCGGTCAACAAAACGCGGGACTACTACCAATCGATCTGGGCCGAGGATGCCAGCGCCGTACCGCGCTTTTTGTGGAACGCCAAGATGCGTTTTGGCAAAACCTTTACGACCTACCAGTTGGCCAAAAAACTCCAGACCAAGCGCGTGCTGGTGCTGACCTTTAAACCGGCGGTAGAAGATGCTTGGGCATCCGACCTGGAAAATCATGTGGACTTTGACGGTTGGCAATACCTGTCGCGCTCAACGGGGGGCGACCCTACGCAGATCGACCGCGCCAAGCCAGTGGTGTATTTCGGTTCGTTTCAAGACTTGCTGGGGCGTGATGCAGCGGGCAACATCAAGCCGCGCAACGAGTGGCTGCACGCGGTGAATTGGGATTTGGTGGTGTTTGACGAGTACCACTTTGGTGCCTGGCGCGACACGGCCAAGGAGTTGTTTGAGGGCGAGGACGATGCTGTCGCCAAGAAAGAGGCCAAGCTGGAATATGCAGGTGCGCTCGACGGCATTAACGAAGACCTTACCGTGCTGTCCAACCAGGAAACCGATTTTCTGCCTATCACTACCCGGGCTTATTTGTACCTGTCGGGCACGCCTTTCAAGGCGCTGGCCACGGGCGAGTTCATTGAGGAGCAAATCTTCAACTGGACGTATACCGACGAGCAGCGCGCCAAGGAGGCGTTTGCTGCCAAGCATCCGGCCAAGCGCAGCCCTTATGCCGCTTTGCCGCAAATGCGGCTGCTCACCTACCAAATGCCTGACGAGTTGCTGGCCATTGCCAGCGGTGGGGAGTTTGATGAATTCGATCTGAATGCGTTCTTTGAGGCCACGGGCACAGGTGCCGCCGCAGAATTCAAGCACAAGAGCGACGTGCAGAAATGGCTGGACATCATTCGCGGTGGCAATGTAGCCCAGTCGGCGGAGTTGTTAAAAACGGGCACGCGGCCCCCGTTTCCGTACTCCGACGTGCGCCTATTGCCCTATTTGCAGCATTCGTTCTGGTATTTGCCCAACGTGGCGGCCTGCCAGGCGATGGCGAACTTGCTGGCCGAGCGGCACAACACGTTTTGGCGGGGCTACCAAGTCATCATGGCCGCTGGTAGCGCGGCAGGTATTGGCTTGGAGGCGCTACCGCCGGTGCGCAAGGCCATTGGCAGCGGGTTTGACACCAAGACCATCACCTTATCGTGCGGCAAGCTGACCACGGGTGTAACGGTGGCGCAGTGGTCGGCCATCCTGATGCTGCGTAACCTGAAATCGCCAGAGAGTTATTTTCAGGCGGCGTTTCGGGTGCAGTCGCCATGGTCCATCAAGAACCCCAACGGCGACAACCCGAACGAGGAGGAAATCCTTAAACCTGTGTGCTTTGTGTTCGACTTTACGCCCACGCGGGCGCTGCGCCAGTTGTCGGAATACGGTATTGGCCTGTCGCCGAACGAGACCAACCCCGAAAATGCGGTGCGGGATTTGGTGGCCTTTTTGCCCGTTCTGGCTTTTGACGGCGCCAACATGACGCAGATTGATGCGGGCGGCATTCTGGACATTGCCATGGCAGGCACCTCAGCCACGCTCTTGGCGCGCAAGTGGGAAAGCGCGCTACTGGTGAATGTGGACAACGGCACGCTGCGCCGCATTCTGGACAGCCCCGAGGCGATGGATGCGGTGAGCCGCATAGAGGGCTGGCGTTCGCTGGGTGACAACGTCATTGAGACCATCATCAACAAGAGTGAAAAGGTCAAAGACCTGAAGACCAAAGCCAAAGACGGAGAGCTGACGGCTAAGGAAAAAAAGGAGCTTTCCGCTGAAGAAAAGGAATACAAGTCCAAGCGCAAGCTGGTGCAGGAAAAGCTGATCAAGTTTGCTACGCGCATTCCGGCGTTCATGTACCTGACCGATTTCCGAGAGAACACCTTGCAAGATGTGATCACCAAGCTGGAGCCTGAGCTGTTTTTGACGGTGACCGGGCTAACGGTGCAGGACTTTCACCTGCTGGTGCGACTCAAGGTCTTCAACACCGAGCAGATGAATGCGGCGGTGTTTGCGTTTCGGCGGTATGAAGATGCGTCGCTGCGCTACACAGGCATCCTTAGCCACGATGGCCTAGCTCACTACGGCTTGTATGACACGGTGGTGGCGAAGGAGCTTCATTAAGCGCCGGGTCATTTTGGTCAGAGCCCGTTAAAGTTTCGGGTGCAGCACAACGGCAAGCTCACAGACCAAGCCCGGCGGCGCTTGCCGTTGCGGCCTATTCAGTTCGTATCGCCGCAAGGGTGATGGGTATTGTGAGCAAGGATCTTTTCTTGCTATTGAAAGAGTAGCTGCTGGCGCATGGCTATTAAGCGCTAGAGGCCAATTTGGCTTGATAACTGGCTGGCAGCGTCTCGTCGTTTGCCGCTAGTCTGTCGGAGGGGCGCTCGCACAATGTGGCCCAGCTTCGACAGGCTCAGCCCAAACGGTCCGGGGGACATCTGAGAGAGTCCGCTAATCAGGCAGTTTGGTCCCCGGTTTCGGCGGCGACGCAGGCCTACAGCTGCGCACCTTCCACCAAAAACTGCACGCTCCGCTCGCCTTTCTATTCGTTCACGTCCGGCCGCAAGGCCAGCACCACGCGCGCCGGCAGAGGATCGGTGTGGCCTTCAAGCAAGATTTCCGGCTGCGCAAGCCACCGCGTAGGCGCTAGCCCTCGCTGTCTCGCGGCATACAACTGTGTCACGACCCGGCTGGGTCCCTTACGCTGCGCAGGTCCGCTCCTTACAGCCGAATACAACCCAAAGGACCACTATGAAATACGCAACCGCATCTGTTCTCCTGCTCGCGCTTATCGGACTGGGTGCATGCACAGGGCCTGCTGGACCACAAGGCAACACCGGTAATACCGGCTACACCGGCGCAACCGGCGCAACCGGCGCAACCGGCAACACAGGCAACACAGGCTATACGGGAGCAACGGGCAGCACGGGCTCAGCCGGTGCAACCGGGTACACGGGAGCGACTGGCGCGACCGGGGATACTGGAAGCACGGGCTACACGGGAGCAACGGGCGCAACCGGCAGGACCGGCAGGACCGGCTCTGGCGACACTATCGTGGTAGTGCCCAAGCGGTAGTCCCACGCGGCTTGAGCAGGGAGACCAAAACCTCCCTGCTCTCGCATTTCGCACCGCGCTATTTTGGCGCCATGCTGCAAAGAGCTGTTGCGCGAGCGGCTCAACTTCAGCAAGCATCTCCTGAAAGACCTCGGGTTGTAAAACGGCAAATTCTGAGCCGCCACGCGTAATGCGAAACAGCACAGAGGCAAGACCTTCGGGCGCGCTACGGCAAACTTGGCAGGCGACGCCTTTGACGCCGCGTATGCCCTGAATTTTTTTCAAATCATGGGCGGTACCCGAAAGCATTGTTCGCACATGCCGAAGCAAGACGCTTTCCGTAGAGAGCTCGTCTCCTTTTTCCAGAGCGGCCTGGCAGACCAACAATCTTCAGCCGTCAAATCAAGCTGGGTTAGTGCCCTGCGCGCCTTCCACCAAAAACTGCACCCTCCGCTCGCCCTTCCATTCGTTTACATCCAGCCGAAACGCCAGCAACACCTTGGCCGGCAGTGGATCGGTGTGGCCGAACCAAATTCCGTCCACCGGCTTGCCCTGGTGGCGCAGCTTGAGCGAAAGGTGTTTTTCGCCCACTAGCCGCTGGCTGAGCACTTCCACTTCTTCGCTGAAGGTGGGCGGTGCAAAGCCCTGGCCCCATACCTCGCGGTGCAGGGTGTCGACTAGATCGGCGCGGCAGTATTCGGGTGCCAGTGCGCCGTCAGTGTCAATGCGGCGGGTGAGGGCGGCGGCGTCCAGCCACTCGCGCGCCACTTGCGCCAGGGCCTGCTCGAACACCTCAAACTGGCCCGCTGCCAAAGTGCAGCCGGCGGCCATTGCATGGCCGCCAAATTTGAGCAGCACGCCGGGGTGGCGCTTGGCGACCAGGTCGAGTGCGTCGCGCAGATGAAACCCGGCAATCGAGCGGCCCGAGCCCTTTAGCAGCCCATTGGCCCCCGGCGCGCCGCTGGTGGCAAAGACGAAGGTAGGGCGGTGCAGTTTGTCCTTGATGCGCGACGCCACGATGCCCACCACACCCTCGTGAAATTCCGCGTCGAACACGCTAATGGCTTCTGGCGGCGCGTCGCCCTCGGCAAACAGGCTCTCGGCCATCAGCAGCGCCTGCTCGCGCATGCCGCCCTCAATCTCGCGCCGTTCGCGGTTGATGGCATCGAGTTGCCCGGCCAATGCAGCGGCGTGGCCCGCATCGTCGGTCAGCAGGCATTCAATGCCCAGCGACATATCGGCCAGGCGGCCAGCGGCGTTGATGCGCGGGCCCAGGGCAAAGCCAAAATCAAAGGCGGTGGCCGCCTCTATCTTGCGGCCGGCGGCGGTGAACAGCGCCGCAATGCCAACCGGCATATGACCGGCACGAATGCGCTTCAGGCCTTGCGCTACCAAGCGGCGGTTGTTCGCATCGAGCTTCACCACATCGGCCACGGTGCCCAGGGCGACCAACGGCAGCAGCGGCTCGAGACGTGGCTGTGTGGCTTTGTCAAACACGCCGCGTTCGCGCAGCTCGGTGCGCAGCGCCAGCAGCACATAGAACATCACGCCCACCCCGGCCATGGACTTGCTCTCGAACGTGCAGCCCGGCTGGTTGGGGTTGACCATGGCGTCGGCAAGCGGCAGCGCAGGGCCAGGTAAATGGTGATCGGTGATAACCACGCAGAGGCCCTGCGCCTTGGCCTCGGCCACGCCGTCCACGCTGGCAATGCCGTTGTCTACCGTCAGCAGTACGTTTGCGCCGCGCTCTTTCACGCGCTGCGCGATGCTGGCGGTGAGCCCATAGCCATCCACCACGCGGTCGGGCACCAAATAATCCACCTGCTGCGCGCCCAGCAAGCGCAGGCCGCGCACGGCCACTGCGCAGGCGGTGGCCCCGTCGCAGTCGTAATCGGCCACGATGCAGATGCGGTGGTTGTGTGCGATAGCGTCGGCTAGCAGACGTGCCGCAGCATCGATACCTTTGAGTCCGGTGGGTGGCAGCAAGCGAGCCAGGCCATCGTCCAGCTCGTCGTGGCTCAGCACCCCGCGCGCGGCGTACAACTGGGCCAAAAGGGGGTGCACGCCCGCTTGCTGCAGCGCCCAAGCCGCGCGGGGCGGAATCTGTCTTGCTACTATTTTCATAGCTTCTTACCCATGTGGGATAAGCGCTGGGGCCTGAAAAGGCTTGAAATTCTGGCGCCTAAACTGCGCGGCGCGCTGTGCCAGGAAAGCGCAGCCAGTTCGCCGCACAGTGTGATTTGCACCGCGTCACCCGCAGCGGCGCGCGCGGCCAGTTGCGCGACGACGCCCGCGTCCAATGCCTGCCAGGCCTCGCTCCAAGTGGCCCAGTCTTCTTGCAGGGCCGACGCGCGCAGGGCATTCACCACCTGCGGCTCGAGGTCGGTTGAAAGGTGCTCAGGCAATGCGCCGGTCCCGTGCATCCAGAACGCATTCACCGGCGCTGCCCCGCGCGCTTCCCGCGCGTCGTTCATGGCGTGGGTGTAAAGCAGCATTTGCATTTCGCTGTGCAGGCGCCGAATGGGCGCGGCGGCGGCGTCTTCCGGCAACCAAGAGCGCACATCGCGGTGCAGCACACGGTCGAGCGACGCAGTGGATAAGCCCACCAGCGGCGCGCCGTGCGCCAGCCAGCAGGTGGGCTGTTCATACACCAGCGTTATGCCGTCTTCCGCAAACCAGGGGGCGAGCAGCGCCAAATAAGCGCGTGATTCGTCGTCGGTCAGTTGCAGCGTGGCGGGGTCTGACAGCGTGACGTGGTCGGTGCGCACCTGCCAGTGGCACGGCGTGACAAACGCCCAGCCAGCGCCTGGCTGCTGCGCAAGCTCCTCGCGCTGCGCAGCCCGCGCAGCAAAGGCAATTTGCCCATCCGCATCGCTCAACCCCAGCGCACGCCCTAGCGCGCGTTCGTGCGGAGGCGAAAAGCTGTCCTCGTCCTGCGTATCGGGTGGCAAGGGAGTCAGGCGATTGATGAGTTTTTCGAGGTGGGGAAGCTGCAGGCCTTCCCAGGCCTGGCGAGCGCCCGTGGAGCTGGCCGCCGCCCAGGGCACCAGTAAATGGGGTGTGTCCGACATGGGCGCAATTGTGCGCGGTGCGCCGGTCCGGGTGCTGCGGCAGGGCTTCGAAAGCCAGCCCGCCGTCAAACAGCCACCTCGATTGTCATGGTCATGCATTCATTTCTTCAAGCGACGTCCTTCACAACGCGCTGCGGTTTGTGATGACACTGCCTCGCGCGGTCCGCTGTCTCACCTCCTGGCGAGGGTTATGCGAGATATCTCAAGGGACGACGGCTCCTCTAAGGACATCCTGCATAACTCCCTGCGGGTTGTGATAGCGCGGTCTCGGGCGGTCCGCTTCGTTGCTTTTTTTGCCAATAGCACGGCTATTAGCTGCAAAAAGACGCCTTGCGGCCCATTCCGATCCGCACTATCACATC
>JBBSUJ010000014.1:0-52485 GCA_038235025.1 Burkholderiales bacterium | reverse complement strand
CTATCTGAGCACCTACAACCACCACATCCCGCAGCGCGCCTTAAATCATCTCTCGCCTATCGAGACCCTTCAAGCGTGGAGCAAGAAAGCTCCCGACTTGTTCGTCAAGCGGGTGTATAAACAGGCGGAACTTGACACCTAACCACCGACAAGGTAGCGAGCGGGAGCAAAAGCATTCTGCTGCACGCGTAACTCCAGCGTGCAGCAGGCTGGCAAACGCAGGTTTGGTGGGGCTGGATATTCCCCGTCGAACCACCGCTTGTTGTTGCGCCCTTGCACAACTCGCAGACTTCAAAGGCTTTGTAGCCGCGTGGCCGTGCAGCCGTGCAATGGAGATGTATCAAAAGCGCGCCCAAGACATCTACCGATGCCGGCGTTTTCTGCGGCAAAGACGAGGCCAACAAGCCCTTGACGAGCGCGTCTTGAAGCGGCCGCCGATCTATCGTTGCGCCGCTAAAAAAGTCAGCCCGCTCCAGCAGGCTGGGGCACGCCCTCCGCCGCCAGCATGCGCAGC
Source organism: Burkholderiales bacterium (assembly GCA_038235025.1). GTDB lineage: Bacteria > Pseudomonadota > Gammaproteobacteria > Burkholderiales > Burkholderiaceae_C > Simplicispira. The sequence continues at coordinate 51,971 of JBBSUJ010000014.1, read as the reverse complement.
TTGGTCGCGGCGCCCCGGTGGGCCGGAAAGCCCCCGGCCCGGTGGCCGGCCGCCAGCGCCCGATGGCAGGGAATGACAGGGGCAAACGGGTTAGAACCCAATGCCCGTCCCACGGCGCGCGCCAGCTTTGCGTTGCCCAACTCGGCTGCGATCTCCCCGTACGTGAGGGTTTGACCCGCAGGGATAGCACAGGTGACCGCATACACGCGGCGCTGAAACTCCGTCAGGCCGGCAAGGTCAAGCACCAGGGCGCTCAGGTCGTACGGCGCGCCGGCCAGCAGCAAAGTGATCTGAGCGATGGCCGCCTGCGCTTCGGTAGGCGTTTCTCCAAGCGCTGTCACCTCGGGCGAGGGCCCTGTGTAGCGCAGCAAGCGGGAACGGGTGTTGGCGTCGCTGGCCTCGGGCAGCTGCACACCGGCAATGCCGCGCAGGCCCCAGGCGATCGCGCAGCGGCCGATGGCAGTATTAAAAAGCGCGTGGCCTTCGGTGATGCACATGCTTGTTCTCGTTCTCGTTCTCCTGATATTGCTCTTGCTCTTGCTCTTGCTCTTGCTATTGCTCTTGCTCTTGCTCTTGCTATTGCTCACTTATCGGTAGCTATAAGACTATGCTGCAAGAGCACTAGAGGCATATTTTATTGATTTTTTTAGCCGGTCGGTTACACCCATTACTGAACATGCAGCTAACTACTGCGCGGCTCCCACGGTGCAGGCACGCGGCGAGGAAGGCAAAGCATTCGCCTGCAGGTCCACCAGCGATATCCGCGCGCTGCGGTGCATGGCGACTCGCGCGCACGCTAGCCCAGTACGCAGCCCCAGCCCAAGCCTCAGCCCAAGGCCGCAGCCCGCGCCAGTGCGTCCCGCAATTTTTGCTAGCGAAGTTGCTGATCACGCCTCGGCGTTGCGCAGTGCGTAGCCAATACGCGGAAAGTGCACAAACACCGTGCCGGCGCGCGGGTCTTCGCGGCGCACGGTGTACCGGGTGCGGGAAGCGCCCACCAGCGCGCCCGATGTGGATTCGGCGGTGAAGCTGTCCGGCGTGACGGTTACAGCGCTGCCCAGCGCAATGCCATGCTCGTCCTGGAACACCTCGCTCATCTGCCGCAGCGGCTCGGAACGGGCGGCCACGGCGATGGCCTCATCGGCGGTGAACTTTTCCATGCGGCCATATTCCAGCGTGGCGATGCGGTCCATCCATTCGAGGACCGATGGCACGTGGTCGAATATGTCGGCTACCGAGGGGGTGCAAACGCGCGTAAACCACAGCGGGTGGTAGGCGGCAAGATCGGCCACGCAGGGCTCGGAGCCGAACAGGAAGTCGTGCTCTTCCACCATGTGCGCAATGCGGCGCAGGTAGGAGCGATACGCGGGTGCCGCATCTGGTGAGCTGATGCGCGGCAAGTTCCCGTGCATGGCAAGCCGGTCTTGAACAAATTCGGCGCTAGCTTCAGGCGTGAGCTTGGCGAACAGCGCCTCCATGCCTTTGGGCTGCAGGTTCCAGGCCATTGCGGTGGAAAACAGAGCGCTGTCAGCCCACTGCGCGAAGACGCGCGAGACGCCTTTCAAGTGCGGCGGGTACAAAACAGGCTCGGGCTTGATGTGCTCTAGCACCTCGCAAATCAAGCTGCTGTCGCAGTAGATGTCAGCGCCAATCTGCAGCACCGGCGTGCGCCGGTAGCCGCCGGTCAGGGCCACCAAATCGGGTTTGGGCATCACGCTGGGGATGATGACGGACTTCCAGGTCAGCTCTTTCATTCCCATCACCAGCCGAATTTTCTCGGAAAACGGCGATGCCGGGTAGTGGTGCAAGATCAGTTCAGTCTTCATTCGGCTTCCTTGTCGTTGTTGTTTGCTGGACGCAGCATTTCAATATGGGGGATGTCATCTTCCAAATACGTCTCGCCCACGGTTTCAAAACCCCATGCAGCATAAAAGGCTTGCAAGTGCGCCTGCGCACTAATGCGCACTGCCCTGCCCGGCCATGCTTGGGTGCAGTGGCTGATTCCCTCATTCATCAGCGCGCGGCCCACCCCTTGCAGGCGGTATTCGGGCGCGGTGACCACGCGGCCAATTGACACTTCCGCGTAGCGCGCACCCGGATCAAGGACGCGCAGGCACGCTGCGAGTGAGCCGCCAGGCGCGTAGCCCAGCAAGTGCCAGGCATGCTTGTCAGCAGCATCCGGGTCTTGGTAGGGCACTTGCTCCAGGATGAACACCCGGCAGCGCAGGGCCAGTGCGTCGTGCAGTGCGTGCACGCCTAATGCGTCGAACCGCGCGCAGACCCAGTGCAGCGGAAATGCGCTGGGCGTTGCAGCCAGTGCCACGGGAGCAATAGCAGACGGAGACACGCGAGTTGTGGAAAGCGTGAAAGACACAGATGCTTTGGACGGCTTGGCGATCTGTAGCTATATTTGGCGCTGTGCCCGTCAGGCCAATTTCACGATCTGTTTGCCAAAGTTTTTCCCTGTGAGCAGCCCAAGAAACGCTTCAGGCGCGGCCGCAAGGCCTTCTGCCACGCTTTCGCGGGGGCGTAATTTGCCGCTACCCACCAGCGCGCCCAGCTCCTGCAAGGCCTCGGGCCAAATATCCATGTGCTCGCTCACGATGAAGCCCTGAACGGTCAGGCGGTTGACCAAAATAAGCGCCGGGTGGGTCATGGGAAGCGGCGCGCCGTTGTAGCCGGCGATCATTCCGCACATGGCGATACGGCCAAAGGCGTTCATGCGCAGCATCACGGCATCCAGAATCCAGCCGCCCACGCTTTCAAAGTAACCGTCGATACCGTCCGGGCAGGCATCTTTCAACGCCTCGCCCAGGGCTTTGCCGTCGGCTTGGGCCTTGTAGTCGATGCACACATCGAAATGCAGCTCGTCTACCGCGTATTGGCACTTCTCAGGTCCGCCCGCAATGCCAATTACGCGGCAGCCGCGCTCCTTGGCCAGCGCACCAAAAGCACTGCCCACAGCACCGGTGGCCGCGCTGATCACCACGGTGTCGCCTTTTTTCGGCGCGATAATTTTCACTAAGCCGTACCACGCGGTAACGCCCGGCATACCAACGGCGCCGAGGTAGTGCGACAGCGGCACGTGCGTGGTGTCTACCGTTTTGAGTGCGCCCGGCTGGTTGGCATCCACCACCGCGTATTCCTGCCAGCCGCCCATTCCCACCACTTTGTCGCCTACTGCAAACTTGGCGTGGCGGCTTTCCACCACGTCCCCAGCGGTTCCGCCCTGCATGACTTGGCCGAGGGGCTGCGGATCGGTGTAGCTTTTGGAGTCGTTCATGCGCCCGCGCATGTAGGGGTCAAGGCTGAGAAACGTATTGCGCACCAACACTTCGCCATCTCTCAGCGCAGGTGTGTCGGTCGTGACCAGTTTGAAGTTGCGGGCGATGGCGGCGCCTTCAGGGCGGTTGTCGAGCAGGATTTGTTGGTTGCTAGGCATGAGGAAATTCCTTTTGGTGCAGGAGAATAGCTACACTTTATATAGCTATGAACTTATGTGGATAAAGCGCTAAGGGCCTTTTTTACCAGAAATTTAAAGGGAGCTGCAACAGCTGGCACAAGGACAGTTAACCGCCTGTGATCGGACGCAACTCTTGCGCTCGGCTCGCACTGACCGGCAAGCGGCGCACATATTTAAAAGTGCCGGTCGCGTGCGTACACGCTTGACCGGTGGCGTCGTAGACCGTGGCCTCGGTGAACGCCAAGGTGGCCGAGCCATGCAGCAGCCGGCCTTTGGCCACCAGCGGGCCGCGGGCGGCGCGCATGAAGCTGGTTTTCATCTCGATGGTGACCACGCCCGTGTCGGGCCGGACGCTGCGCGCAGCAAGGGCCATGGCCACGTCGAGCAGCGTCATGGACGCGCCCCCGTGCGTCACGCCGAAGGAGTTGAGGTGCGCGGGCTTCGCCTCGTAGCGCATCTCGGACACGCCGTCCTGCATATGGATGATCTCAAAACCGAGGTGGTCGACAAAGGGGATATCGACTTCAAAGCCGGCCTTGCTTGCTTGCATTTCTGTCATTTATTCAGGCTCAGTTAACGGTGCGGCCATCGCGCTTGACCACTGTTGGTAGCCATTCCCCGTCAAGCACGGCAGGGTGGTTTGCTCGCTCAGTGCGTTGCGTATCTCGGAGCCGTGTTCGCGCAAATCGCTTGCGAACAAAGCGGGCTAGTTGGCAAAGGCAAAAAGCTGTGCATAGGTAAGGGGTAATGAAGGGCTCCGGTCACGTAACCAGCAAAGCGGGCTGCTCCGCTGCTGAAGCCGCCGGGTTCACTCGGTGCATGAAAAGCGTTGCAGGTCCGAACAGCCTACACCGGCTGAGGCATGCAATCGGCACTGCAGCAACGTACCCCAGACCGTGTGCCAGGCAATGTGCCAACGTTTCGACCAGCGCGCTGGCAATTAATCTGTGCCCACGGCCGGCCGTCAGCGCGTCGCGCAACCAAGGCGAATGCCGGCGTTTGTAAAGTTGGTAGGCGCTTTGCCAGTCTTGGTATCGCGCTGCCGATCACGGTAGCGCATCGCCCAGCGCTCTACGGTGTAGAACGACAACGCTGAGAGCCCCGTCGAAATGACCAGCGCCAGTACCACCACCCACGGCCACGATAGATCGGCCCGCAAATAGCGCACCACCGGGTAGTGCCACAGGTAAATGCCATACGACAGCGCCCCGAGCCGCACCAACACCGGCGCGCTCAACATGTCGAAAATCACGCCGTTGCGCTGCTGCACGGCCACCAGCAAAACGATGGTGGCGAGCTCAACCACCGTGATGCCCCAAACCAGGGCACCTTGGTTGTCCCAGGCAAGCGCCATCAATAGCGGAATCGCCAGCGGCAGCCACAGGGCGTGGTGAATGCGCGCGCGCAGCGCGTCAATGAATGCGGGCCGCTCCAGGATTAAAGCGGCCAATAAGCTGCCGGCTATCAAACCGGATGCACGCGTATCAAAGCGAAAGAAAATCTCATAGAACTGCTGGCCCTGCACCACCCACAAAATGCGCCACAACCAGCTGGCCAGGTACAACAAGGCAATCGGCCGCCACACGCCGCCCGCCGGGGACATTCGGATGAGCAGCAGCAGCAGCGGCGGCCACACGAGGTAAAAATGCTCCTCCACCGATAGCGACCACATGTGCAGCAGCGTGTTGGGGCTGTCAAAAAACGCGATGCCGTAATCCGCCAGATACAAAATCGACACCAATGCGTCTTGGTAAACGTCGTCAAGTTCAGGCCACAACATCGGTGCCACTACACAGTAGGCTGCCAAAAAAAGCGCAAGCGCGGGCATCAGCCGCAGAAACCGACGCCAGTAAAAGCGCCCAAAGTCCAATTTGCCGTGCTTTTTTACTTCCATCAGCAAGAGCGAAGTGATCAGGTAGCCGCTGAGTACAAAAAACAGGTCCACGCCTAGAAACGCACCTTCGAACATCGGTACATGAGCGTGAGAGAACACGACCAGCAAAATGGCCACGCCTCGCAAGCCGTCGAGCGCCGGGTTGTAGCCCAGCGCGAAATGTTTCAAAGCCAAGTGATGGCTCCTTTTGAATCTTGGGTGGTTGCGGAGCGCGCCGAGATGGTGCCGAACCACATGTGCGAAACCCTCAAGGCTTACCGAGGGTTTACACTAATGAGCGGCATTCTAGGGGCGCGCCAGCTTTCTCTTGCGAGCGCATCGCGCAAGACCCGGTTTGCGCCTACAAACGGCGTTGCGCAAGACGCCGAAGCGACAGTTTTTCGCTGAAGCTGCAGCTTGCGGGTGCGCAGGTGGTGCGCGTATCTCGCCAATGAATATCAAGCGTATAGAGAAGCTGACGGCGGCCAGGGCGGGATCGAACTGAAAAAGTCGGTCAGCATGCGCGTAGTCGGCCCAGTCCCGACAGAAATGCAAAGAGGGCCGCGCACCGCGCCCTCCGGCAGCGGCGCTGTAGCTCCAAAGCGCAGCGCTTTGGAGAGTGCGCGGGCACCTTGCAAGCACTCAAGCGGATCGACCGCTTGCAGAAGTCACCACGCGTAACGGCGGCAAATGACAGCAAAAAAAGGCAAAAAAAGGCAAAAGGCAACAAGGGCCGTGGCCGCCAGGCTCACTCCCTCGGTCGAACATCAAGCAACCAAACGTATTACTTGTTTTTTTCTTTTCCGCGCGGAATTACCGACGTCATGGGTGCCATGGGCCGGTCAGAGCCGCCCGCAGGCTTAGGAGCCGAGGTGTCTTTCTTGGGTTTTTTGGTCATTTTTTCGCTGCGCTGATCTTTGGCCATGGAAGCTCCTTGGGTTGTCCCGAAATGGGCGGATATTGCCGATGTTAGGCGCAATACAAAGCGTCTTTTTGGTTGACCCACAAACACGGCACCTGCCGCAGCAAATCATCGATAAAGCGCTGAAAAAAGCGCATTGATGCCGTTGGCGTAACGACTCGGGCCGCCTCACGCGGTTGGGCGTGCTGGAGGCGTGCACACGCACCACAGCCCGCCGGCCTTGTGTGGCACAAGCAACCTCGCTGACGTCCAGCGTAGATGCGTGGCGCGCCGGCGTGGCCTGCGCCTTGTACACCGCGGCCCGTCGCCGGCGCTACGCGGAGACGGTCAAACGCCCAGCCATTGGCGGCAAAGCTCGTCTTCGGTTTGTAGTTGTGCGGGGGCTCCATCGAACACGATGCGTCCCTGCCCCATTACCAATACCCGGTTGGCAATGTGCAGTGCAATGGTGCGTTTTTGCTCAATGAGGAGCACGGCCACACCGCTGCGCTTGAGCGTTTGTATAAGCATGGACACCTCCTGCACCAAAGCCGGGGCCAGCCCTTCGGTAGGCTCGTCGATGATGATGAGCTCGGGCTGACCCATCAGCGTGCGGCACAGGGTCAGCATTTGCTGCTCGCCACCCGACAGCACGCCGGCCGCTGTATGGCGGCGCTGTTGCAGCGTTGGAAACCTGGCATACAGGTCACACAGACTGCGGCTGCCGTTAGGCGCACCTCGTTTGCGGCCCAGCAGCAGGTTTTGCTCCACGGTCAGCCCTGGAAAGACATCACGGCCCTCGGGCACGTAGCCCACGCCTGCAAGCGCAAGGGTGTGCGGCTCGCAGCCCTGCAGGTTCTGGTCTTTCCATTGCAGCGTGCCGTCCCACTTCACCAGGCCCATGATGGCTTTGGCCGTGGTGGACCGGCCCGACCCGTTGCGCCCGAGCAGCGCAACAATTTCGCCGGGCTGCACGGTAAAGCTCACGCCTTGCAGCACGTGGCTTTGGCCGTACCAGGCATGCAGGTCTTGAACGTGCAGCATGTCAGGCATGCCCTTTGGTGTGGTCCGATGGCTGCATCGCATGCGGTGTTCCCAAGTAGGCCTGCTGCACGCTCGCATCGGCCCGCACGGGTTGTGGGGCGTCGAAGGCCAGCAGCTCGCCCTGCACCAGCACGGCGACGCGGTCGGCCAGGCCGAACACCACCCCCATATCGTGCTCTACGACCAGCAGGGTTCTGCCCACGGTAAGCCGCCTAATCAGCGCCATGAAATGCTGGGTTTCGGCAGCGCTCATGCCGGCGGTGGGCTCGTCCAACAAGACCACGGTGGGTTCGCCGGCCAGCGTGATGCCCAGTTCCAACGCGCGCTGTTCGGCGTAGCTGAGCTGCCCGGCAGGCACCTCGCGCCGCGCTGCCAACCCAAGCGACTCCAGCAATGCGATGACCCGCTGGTTCAACCCGGTGGCGCGCGGCAAACGGTGCCAAACGCTGTAGCGATAGCCGAAGCTCCACAGCGCAGCGCAGCGCACATTGTCAAAAACGCTCAGCGTTGGAAAAATCTGGGTAATTTGAAAGCTTCGCGAAAGCCCCAACCGGTGGATTTTGTGAGGCGGCTTACCTTCGACTCGCTGGCCATGCAACAGCACCTGCCCGCTACTGGGTGCACAGCGCCCGCTCACCACATCAAACAAGGTTGATTTCCCCGCACCGTTGGGGCCAATGAGCGCCACGCACTCGCCTGCGTGAATGCGCAGGTTGACGCCGCAGAGCACATGAGTCTGGCCAAAGCGCATGTGCAGATCGCGCAGCTCCACTGCCGGGCAGGCCGCGCCTGTCATACGCCGTTCGCCTTGCCCGAAGCGCGCTCTGCTCTCGTCGGTAGCAGCACAAACCGCTGCCTTATGAAACAGAGCGATGCCGCACTTAGGACCAGCGCACCGGCCGTCAGCGCCCAGTCCTGCGGCGCTGAGGTGTTCAAGTGCAAACCCAGAAAGCGCAGGCCTGGCCCCAGTGCAGCCTCAAGCTGCAAGTGATACACCATCTCGATCAAGCAAGCTGTAGCCGCTAGCCCAAGCATGCCGCTGACGACCAAAGCGAGCCAAGCGCGCCAGCACGAACGCACTTGATCTGCGCGTAGGCGTCGCACTCCGGTTACCCCAGCCACCAGGGCACCGGCCACGCCGCCAGGGGCTACCAGCACGGTCAACACGAACAACAGGCCCAGGTACAGCAACCAGGCGCGGGTCAAATCGGACAACAAAACCGAAGCCAGCACCGACAGAACGCCACCAATCACAGGTCCAAAGAACAGGCTAGTGCCACCCACCACCGTAAACAGCAGGGTTGCGCCCGAGCGGGCCAACCCCAGACTGCCCTCTGCTGTGGCGATTTCAAAATTAATGGCGGTCAGCGCGCCGCCAACACCAGCAAAAAATCCGGCAATCAGAAAGGCCAGGTAGCGCACGCGCCGCGGCTGATAGCCCATGAAGGCTGCGCGCTCCGCGTTGTCGCGCACCGCGTTCAGCATGTGACCCAGCGGGGTACGGGTAAAGGCGAACATGGCGGCGGTGCACACAAGGCAATAAACGGCGATCAAACCGTAGACTTGCAACGCCGAACCAAAGCCTAGCCCCGCGAAGGAAGTGCCGTACACGCGGTTGGCGGTGATCCCGCCCTCCCCGCCAAACAGACCTGGGAACATGAGCGCGGCGGCAGCCACCAGCTCACCGAGGCCAAGGGTGATCATGGCAAACGTTGTACCCGCGCCGCGTGTGCATAAAAAGCCGAGCAGCCCGGCAGCCGCCAGCCCCACGAATCCGCCAACCACCGGCACCAGAACCAGAGGAACGGCCCAGCTACCGGCATCCGCGACATTCATCACGTGGACGGCGGCAAAAGCGCCCAGCCCGCTGTACACCGCGTGCCCAAAGCTGAGCATGCCGCCCTGCCCCAGCAAGATGTTGTAGCTAAGACAGATGATGATGGCGCAGCCCATTTGTGAAAGCACGCTCAAGCCCAGGCTGCTGGGAAAAGCCAGCGGCGCTATCAGGAGCACCAGCGCATACACAACCCAAACGGTTGGGCCGCGAAACGACATTGAGGAAAGAGCCGCAGCCATGGGTTCAGTACATCCGCTTGTTGGCGCTGCTGCCTGTGCCCATCAGCCCCTGAGCACGCATCAACAGCATGCACACCAGCAAAAGGTACGGCAGCAGCGGCGCGAGCTGCGCTAACGTCAATACAAGCACGGGTTCACCTGCGGCCTGCGGCGTCAAAGCCATACCGAGCGCCTGCAAAACCGAAGCCAGCGACACATCCAACCCCACCGCCAAAGTCTGCATCACTCCGATCGACAGCGATGCCAAGAACGCGCCCGCGAGCGAACCCACTCCACCCACCACCACCACCACAAAGACGATGGAACCCACCGACGCTGCCATACCGGGCTCGGTGACGTAGACGCTCCCGCCCAACACGCCAGCGAGCCCGGCCAGTCCGCAGCCTCCCGCAAACACCCCCATGAACACGCGCGGCACGTTGTGCCCAAGGGCTTGCACCATGTCCGGATGGGTGCGGGCTGCGGCAATTACCAGCCCGATACGCGTGCGCGCCAGCACCAGCCACAACCCGGCTAATACCAGCACGGAAACCCCCATGATGAAGGCGCGCGAGCGCGGGAACTGCGCGCCGCCTAGCGAAAAGACCGATCCTTGAAGCGTGTCGGGCAGCGTGAGCGCTACCGATGATCGGCCCCAAAGCAACTGCACTATCTCCACAATAAGGTACAGCACCCCGAAGGTGAGCAGCAGTTCCGGCACGTGGCCCATGCGGTGCACGCGGCGTAGCAAAAACCGCTCGAGCAAAGCACCCAAGCCGCCCACGACCAGGGGCGCAACAACCAGTGCTGGCCAGAACCCCATTGCGCCTGCCAGCGCGTACGCCACATAAGCGCCCAGCATGTAGAAGCCCGCGTGCGCAAAATTGAGCACTCCCAGCAAGCTGAAGATCAACGTGAGGCCTGCGCTTAGCAGGAACAGCAGCAAGCCGTAGGACAAGCCGTTGAGCAAGGACAGAAGCAGGAAATCAGCATTCATGAGCAGGGCTGCATTTTGCAGCCCACCATCCGCACCCACCCGCTCGCGCTCAAGCTGCTGCCGAAAATTTAAGTAAAAAAGGCCTATAGCGCTTATTCCATCTCGGTATATAGCTATTTATTTAATAGCTATACATGGTGGTATGCGGCTTCTGGCGGCCGGTTATCGCTTGGCTGCTCACGCAAACGGGTCTTTAGCATCCTGCCGGTGGCACCCAGCGCAATCGCATCCACGAACACCGCGCCATAGCCAATCTGCCGCTTTGCCCTTTAGAAGGCGAGCAGTTCGTCGTGCTTCAGCTCGGCATTGGGCCGCTGCAGCACCATTAGACATGTGGCAACGCAGCATGTGGCCGCGCTAACGGCAGGCGTTAAGGATTTTCAGCCTGACTCCTGAGGACCTGTAGCGTGTGCATCAGGAAGGGATGCAAGGCGTCCTTTCGCGGCCACTACGAGCTGTTGGCAAGAAAAGCGACGCGTCAAATCGCCTCATTCCGAATGGTCACAGCCTGCACGGAGACATGCAGCGGGTCCGTAGGTAGCGTCAGCGACCTGGCAAGCCCCTGCCGGGCTTGGGCACTTGCATCAGCCGCCACAATCAAGCTCATGCTCCACGCTGATTCTTTTGCGCCCCTGCCCGCCACTGAGCCGGGCGATTCCCCCGCCCTCCGAAACGCTTTAGAGCCCTTAGGCGACGCCTTCTACTCGAATGTTCAGCCGCAAGCGGTTCCAGACCCGCACTGGATTGCCGCCAGCCTTGAGACGGCTCGCGATCTGGCAATCCCTGGCGCTTGGCTGCAGTCTGATGAGGCGCTCCAGCTTCTCAGCGGCAATGCAGATCCAGCGCAAGCGCAAACCCGCGCCAGCGTCTACAGCGGGCACCAATTTGGAGTGTGGGCCGGACAGCTAGGCGACGGGCGGGCACTGCTGTTGGGCGAACTCGACACTCCGCAAGGTCCCTTTGAACTGCAGCTCAAGGGCAGTGGCCCGACACCTTATTCGCGCCGAGGCGATGGCCGCGCCGTGCTGCGCTCCAGCATTCGCGAATTTCTGGCGAGCGAGGCTTTGCATGCATTGGGAATTCCGACCACCCGCGCGTTGGCCCTGATTGGCTCACCGCTGCGCGTGCGGCGCGAAACGCTGGAAACTGCGGCAGTGGTGACACGCGCCGCACCCAGCTTTTTGCGTTTTGGTCACTTCGAGCACTTCGCCGCCGCAGGACGTATCGACGAGCTGCGGCGGCTGGCCGACCATGTCATCGACCGTCATTATTCATACTGCCGCACCGCAACGGCGCTTGCCAACCCGTACGCGCGCCTGCTGCAGGCGGTGAGCGAGCGCACAGCGGCTTTGGTCGCGCAGTGGCAGGCGGTGGGCTTTTGCCATGGTGTGCTGAACACCGACAACATGAGCGTGCTGGGGCTGACGATTGACTACGGGCCGTTCCAGTTTCTCGACGATTACGTGCCCGGACATATTTGCAACCACAGCGACCACATGGGCCGCTATGCCTTTGACCAGCAACCCAACGTGGCGTACTGGAATCTGTTCTGTTTGGGTCAAGCGCTACAACCGCTCATCGGAGTACCTGAGCGTGCGTTGGAGGCGTTGGAGTCATTCAAAGAAGTTTTTCCTGAACAACTAACGATGCGCTACAGCGCCAAACTGGGAATTGCAAACCCGGTGCAAGAAGACGCGCTGTTGATCGAACATATTCTCGCGCTGCTGGCCAAAAGTGCAGTGGACTACACCTTGTTTTGGCGCAATCTTTCGGTCGCAGTTGCAAATGACGCCAATGACGCCTACGAACCCGTGCGTGATATGTTTAAAGAGCCTGCAGAGCTGGACGCGTGGTTGCTACTGTATAAGGAGCGAACTACCTCCATCGGAAAAGCGCTAGCAGCCGATTTGATGCTTAGAACCAACCCCGAATATGTATTGCGCAACTACCTCGCACAACAGGCAATACAAGCGGCGCAGCAAGGAGACTTCTCCGAAACGCACCGGTTGCAAATAGCGCTTTCGCGCCCATTTGAGTCCCAATCCGGCTGCGAGAACTACGCGGCTGCTCCGCCCGCATGGGCGTCCGATCTCTCTATCAGTTGCTCATCATGACCTACCCGATCGAAAAAACAGAAGTCCAGTGGCAAGCGCATTTGCAGGAAAAAGGCGCAGAACCCAACGCCCTGAGCGTCACACGCCATGCCTCCACCGAACGGCCGTTCACCGGCAAATACGAAGCGCACTGGGCCGACGGCAGTTACCACTGCATCTGCTGCGGCAATATGCTTTTTGACGCCGGAACGAAGTTCGATGCAGGGTGCGGATGGCCCAGCTTTTCACTAGCTGTACCTGGGGCCATCGAGGAAATCGTCGACAACAGCCACGGCATGAAACGCGTCGAAACTGTTTGTGCACAATGCGGTTCGCATTTGGGCCACGTGTTTGAAGACGGGCCCGCCCCTACGGGGCAACGCTACTGCATGAACTCCGCTTCGCTTGATTTCACCGCAAAAGCGGGCTGACATACACGTTGCTGCCCAGACCAACCGCTGACCCACGCCCCTGCGCGCTCACCATGAAACTGCTGATCGATTTTTTCCCCCTCATCTTGTTCTTTGTTGCATTCAAGGTGTGGGGCATCTATGTCGCCACCGGTGTTGCGATCGTGGCGACCATTTTGCAAATCGCCTACCTGCGATTTAAAAACGGCAGGGTAGAGCCGATGCAGTGGATCAGCCTTGTTGTCATCACGCTGTTCGGCGGTGCCACCTTGCTTGCGCAAAGCGATACGTTTATCAAGTGGAAGCCCACCGTGTTGTACTGGCTTATGGGCCTGGCCCTGGTACTGGGGCCGCTATTTTTCAAGCGCAATTTCATCAAAACCATGATGGGCGGGCAGATGGAGATGCCCGAGCCGGCCTGGCGAGCGCTCAATTGGGCGTGGGCCGGATTTTTAGCGTTCATGGGCGTGCTTAACCTGTGGGTGGCATACACCTTCAGCACTGATGCCTGGGTCAATTTCAAACTGTTTGGCGGCATGGGGCTGATGCTGGCGTTCGTACTCGCTCAAGCAGTTTTTCTTGGGCGGTACATCAAGGACAATGAAACCGGTCAAGGTCCTCAACAATGAGAAGCAGCATTGTCATTACCGCGGCGGCCATGGATGCTGCACTGCGCTCCGCTCTCGCGCCGTCGCAGATTGAAGTGCTGGACGAAAGCTACCAGCATGCAGGCCACGTTGGCGCCAACGGCAGCGGCTTTGGCACTCACTTTCGGGTGCGTATTCAGTCACCTGCTTTTACAGGTCTCACACGGGTGAAACAGCATCGCCTTGTGTATGATGCACTGCAAGAATTTATAGACGCTGGCGCACATGCCATCGCCATCGAAGTTCTCTGATGAACCCGCCAAAGCGGCGCGGTTCGCTGGAAAATCTCCAGCACCCCTTCACCTTTTGGATTTCGAATGAAGACACAGCTCTTGTCCGGCCTCGTGGCCGCAGCCTTGTTGGGTACCGTGGCGCTGCCAGTGGCCGCCCAGAATATCGCCGTCGTTAACGGCAAGCCCATTCCCAAACAGCGCGCAGACATACTAAGGGCGCAAGTGGAACGGTCCGGCCGGCCCATCACGCCCGAAGTTGAAGAACAAATCAAGCAAGAGCTGATTGCCCGCGAAATCTTTCTGCAGGAAGCGCAGAAACGTGGCTTGGAAAAGGACGCTGACTTCAAAGACCAAATGGAACTGGCCCGCCAAGCCATCTTGATTAGAGAGCTGTTTGCCGACTACCAACTCAAGAACACGGTTACAGATGCGGAAATCAAGTCTGAATACGACAAGTTTGTAGCCGCCAACACTGGCAAGGAATACAAGGTTAGCCACATCCTTGTGGACGAGGAAGAGGAAGCCAAAGCGATCATCGCCTCCATCAAAAAAGGCTCAAAATTCGAAGAGGTCGCCAAGAAAAAGTCCAAGGACACCGCCTCTGGTGCCGCCGGGGGCAACCTCGACTGGGCGAGCCCCAACACGTACGTGTCAGAGTTTACTGAAGCGCTGATTAAGCTTGAAAAAGGCAAGATGACGCAAACGCCCGTCAAAACGCAATTCGGGTGGCATGTTTTGCGCCTTGACGATATGCGCGAGGCAAAGCTTCCCAAGCTTGAAGAAGTCAAGCCGCAAATCGCTCAGCAGCTGCAGCAGCAACAGCTGACCAAGTTTCAAGACGAGTTGCGCGCTAAAGCCAAAATCGAATAATAATTTGCGCCCACTGTACGGGCGCATGGGTTCCAGAAAACGCGGCTTTAGCCGCGTTTTTTTGAGCGAAATCAGTAGCGATCACTGCCACTTGGTGACCAACCACCCTACCAGAACCAACGCACCGATCATCAGCGGTTGGTGCAACATGTAATACAGCAAACTGTGGTTCCCCAGAAAAACCAGGAGTCGCCCGGTAGAACCCCCCACACGCAATCCCAGCCAATGCCGGCGGTTGTGCAACAGCCAGCGCCCTGTTGCCACTCCCCACCACATCACGCCAAGCCACGGTAGCACGGGCACGTAGTCTTCGGTAAAAGGCTTGCGAGTGATCAGGCCCAACCAGTTCAGTGGTCGCGCATCCATGGCTGGTGCCAATGCCGCCCATGGCCCGGTAAGAAGCATTTGCGCCGCCAATGGCGCAGCAATCGCCACCAAACCAAGCGGCCAAAGACAGCGCCCCCAGCCTCCGCTCCATCGCGCAAGCACCAGCATCACCAGCATGCCATGCAACACGCCAAAGTAAATAAAGCTGCGCGGAAACATAAACCACGACGCCACGCTGACCAGCAGTGCGCAAAGCGCAACCTTTAGCCAACGACGCCAAAAGCGCGGCCAACCCAGGTCCTGCTCGTGCGCCACGGCCTGCCCAAGCCCTGCGCAAAAGACAAAAAGACCCACGATTGCTGTGCGCTGTAGCGTCCAAAAAGCATCTCCCGAAAAGTCTTGCTGCCACCAGCCAAAAAAGTTCAGATCAAAGCAAAAATGAAAAACCGTCATCCACACCATGGCGACGCCTCGAAGCGCGTCAATGCCACTGAAGCGGGAATGAGGCGAAACGTTAAAGGAGCTGGGAAACTTGTCCATGCGCCATTGTGGCCGCCGCGAAGCCAGCACAATTTCCATTGCTTAGGCAACGCGCTAGAGCCGAGAATGCGCTGCCAGATGACAAAAAAAAGGACTTGCAGTACACACTGCAAGTCCTTAGATCGATGGTCGGAGCGGCGGGATTCGAACTCGCGACCCTCTGCTCCCAAAGCAGATGCGCTACCAGGCTGCGCTACGCTCCGACAGCTCGTATTCTAACCCGGCAAGTGACTGTAATTGATCGGTATGAACGCGTTACAGTGAATTTTTTTAACCGGGAAATATCTTTCGTCTTAGCGTGAAGGGCCTGGGCCGCGACCAGCCAAGTGGCGGAAAGTAATGCGGCCTTTGGTAAGGTCGTATGGCGAGAGTTCCAAAGACACCTTGTCGCCGGCCAAAATGCGGATGTGGTGCTTGCGCATCTTGCCGCCGGTATAGGCCACCAGCTGATGGCCATTTTCCAACGTCACGCGAAAACGAGAGTCGGGCAGAACCTCGGTGACACTGCCCTGCATTTCAATAAGTTCTTCTTTTGCCATGTTTTCCGTTTGGATGGACGATTCAATAGGGTTTACGGGCACACGGTTGGGTGGATTCGGCTTTGCCTCACCACTTTGTCGCCCACACCGCGCGTCGCTTTGCAAAAAGCGCAGGCGCTGGCTGCATGATCGTCAAGGGGAAATGCCGCACCCGCAAGGCGCAGCGAATACAAGGGCCTGTCACGAGAGACCGCGAGCGGTTCATGACAGGCAGGGCGCTGTGCCCTAGCCAGTCGATTATAGCGTGGGCAAGCGACCGTGCCTACCGGACGTTGACAAGCGCGGGCGGGTACCGTTCCGGTGGGTAGCGCGGGCAAGGGCATAGCCCCCTATAGAATCGGCCGCCACACCCGCCCCGCTTGTTCTATATGCCTGATTCTCTTGCCGTGTCTCTTCAATACCTGCTGCCCAAACAGGCGCTCACGGCAATTGCAGGGACGTTCGCCGGCTCCCGTCTGGGATGGCTCACCACTTCGGCAGTCCGGGCGTTTGTATCGCACTACAAGGTCAACATGATCGAGGCCGAAGAGCCGGACCCTGCGGCGTACCCAACGTTCAATGCATTCTTTACCCGGGCATTGCGTGCGGACGTACGGCCCATTGCCGATGCCGACTGGGTGTCCCCTGTGGATGGTGTCATTAGCCAATTGGGCGCTATTGAAGGCGACCAAATTTTCCAGGCAAAAGGCCACCATTATTCGACCACCGCGCTGTTGGGCGGGGACAAGACACTTGCGGACAGTTTTCAAAATGGCCAGTTCGCCACTATCTATCTGAGCCCGAGCCACTACCACCGCATTCACATGCCGGCAACCGGCAGACTTGTGCGCATGGTGCACGTCCCCGGCGATCTTTTTTCGGTCAATCCGGCCACTGCACGAGGCGTGCCGGGTCTTTTTGCACGCAATGAACGCCTTGTCTGCGTGTTCGAAGGCTCGCATGGCCTCTTTGTTGTTGTGCTGGTGGGCGCGACGATTGTGGGGAGCATGGCCACCGTGTGGCACGGCCTGGTCAACCCGCCGCGCACTGGCGTTTTGCGGCATTGGGACTACCCGGGTGGGCAAGTTTTTCTTCAGAAGGGCGAAGAGTTGGGTCGCTTCCAGCTGGGCTCGACCGTGGTGGTGCTGTTGCCGCGAGGAGACTGGTGCTTCAGCCCAGAGTGGACGCCCGAAGGCGATGTGCTGCTCGGCGAGTCCATGGCGCAGCACGCTTCGCAATTGCCTGCGTCGGTCTAGCAAGAACGCATGTGTCGCGCGGTTGCCTTTGCGGCCCACGGTACTGCCGGCACGGGGTCGTAGGCAAGCTACCTTTGTCCGCCGGCCCTTGTCCTGTAAGAATGGGCGGGAAGCACTTTTTTTTGTAACTTGTAGGGAAATTTTATGAAGCTAGAAACGCTTGCTGTGCACGCCGGCTACAGCCCCGACCCCACCACCAAATCCGCCGCGGTACCCCTTTACCAAACCACGGCCTATGCGTTTGATAACGCGCAGCACGGCGCTGATCTTTTCGACTTGAAAGTAGCGGGCAACATCTACACCCGCATCATGAACCCGACCACCGATGTGCTGGAGCAGCGCGTGGCAGCGTTGGAGGGCGGTATCGCAGCGTTGGCGATGGCGTCAGGCATGGCGGCGATTACGGCGGCCATTCAGACCATTGCCGAGACAGGCGACAACATCGTTTCCACCAGCACGCTGTATGGCGGTACGTACAACCTGTTTGCGCATACTTTCCCGCAGCAGGGTATTGAAGTGCGTTTTGCGGACGCCATAAGACCCGAGAGCTTTGCCGCGCTGATCGACGCACGCACCAAGGCCGTGTTCTGTGAATCCATTGGCAATCCGCTGGGCAACGTGACCGATATCGCTGCCCTGGCCAAGGTAGCGCACGCCGCCGGCGTGCCGCTCATAGTCGACAACACGGTGCCCAGTCCGTACCTGTGCCGCCCGATTGAGCATGGCGCGGACATCGTGGTGCACGCGTTGACCAAATACATGAATGGCCATGGCAACAGCATTGGCGGCATCATTGTCGACAGCGGCAAGTTTCCGTGGGCCGAGCACAAAGAGCGCTTCAAACGCCTCAATGAACCTGATGTGAGCTACCACGGCGTGGTTTACACTGAAGCGCTCGGCCCGGCTGCGTACATTGGCCGCGCACGTGTGGTGCCCCTGCGCAACATGGGTGCCGCCATTTCGCCATTCAACGCTTGGTTGACACTGCAGGGCATTGAAACCTTGCCGCTGCGCATGGACCGTACCTGCGAAAACACTTTGGCGCTGGCGAAGTTCCTACAGGGGCACGACAAGGTCGAATGGGTGCGCTACGCCGGCCTGCCGGATCACCCCGACCATGCACTGGCGCAGCGCCTGATGGGCGGGCGGGCATCTGGCATTTTGTCGTTTGGCCTGAAGGGCAGCGAAGCCGAGCCCCGTGCCGCTGGCGCGCGCTTCCTGGATGCGCTCAATCTTTTCACGCGTTTGGTGAATATTGGTGATGCGAAATCGTTGGCCACCCACCCGGCATCGACCACGCACCGCCAGCTCAACCCTGCAGAACTTCAGCAAGCTGGCGTCAGTGAAAACATGGTGCGTCTATCGGTAGGCATTGAGCACATTGACGACCTGCAGGCTGACTTGGTGCAGGCGCTGGACAAAGTCTGAACAACAGTATGCTCTGTAGGTGAAGGCTAAAAATAAGGTGTTTTTTGCCTCTAGATATTATTCATTATGGGTTTTTAGCTATTATTTAGTGAGCATTAGAGGGGCACGTCGCGCGCCAGCCGCAGCCCGGTGAACTGCCAACGCGCTGTGGTGGGGAAGAAGTTGCGGTAGGTCTGGCGCGCATGCCCCGGTGCCGTCGCGCAGGAGCTTCCCCGCAGAACGTACTGGTTCACCATGAACTTGCCGTTGTATTCCCCCACCGCTCCTGGCCTTGCCAGAAATCCCGGGTAAGCGCCATAGCTGGACCGGGTCCACTGCCACACCTCGCCATAAAGCTCGCGCAGGCCGGAAGCGTTCGAAGCCAGCGGTCGCATAGGTCGCTCGCCGTCCAGAGCTTGCGGGCCCCACTGCGGATTGCGGGCCAGCGCCGCTGCGGCAGCTTCCCATTCGATTTCGCTAGGCAGCCGCGCGCCGGCCCATCGGGCGAAGGCGTCTGCCTCGAAGTAGGAAAGGTGCGCCACCGGGGCAACTACATCCAGCGGCTGCTCGCCGTACAGGCCAAACTGAGTCCAGCCGCCCTCCTCCATGGCGCGCCAATAAAAAGGGTGCGCAATGCTCTGCGCCTGTAGCCAGTCCCAGCCGTCGGCCAGCCACAGCTCGGGTCTGTTGTAGCCTCGGGCCGCCACGAAAGCTGCGTATTCGCCGTTACTCACCAAGCGGTCCGCCAGGGCGTAAGGGGCGGTGTAAGTGCGGTGACGCGGAAGCTCGTTATCGAAGCAAAATCCGTTGTGCGGGTGGCCAATGTCGACCATGCCCCCCGCACATTCAAGCCACTCCACCGGACGCGACGTGCCGGCATTTTGTGCGTTCGAGGGCAAAAGGTAAGCGGGCGCGGTCGGGTTGCACGAGAGCAAATGCAGCACGTCTGTCAGCAGCAATTCCTGGTGCTGCTGCTCGTGGTGAAGGCCCAAGGTCACCAGCGCCTGTAGCTCGGCGTCGCTCCCTTGTAGCTCCAGCAGGCGCTGCATGCGTTGCTCGACCTGAAGGCGATAGGCCAGCACGTCAGCCAGCGACGGACGTGTCAACAACCCGCGCTGGGCCCGGGGGTGCTTGGCACCAACGCCGTTGTAGTATGAGTTGAACAGCACACGGTAAGCAGGATCGAATGGCTGAAAACCCGCCTCGCGCGGCTCCAGCACAAAAGTTTCAAAGAACCAGGTGGTGTGCGCCAGGTGCCACTTAACCGGGCTGGCGTCGGACATGGACTGCGCGCAGCAGTCCTCGGCTGACAAGGGAGCAGCCAGAGCGGCTGTTCGCTGGCGCACACATTGAAAGTGCAGCTGCAGGGCGTTCATCGGTGGGGCGCTTGCTGGTGAGGCGCGTGGTGACGGGGCGCTTAGCGGTGGGGCGCTCATGGACTGGGCATTCGGAATAGGTACTTGTGGGCCAAGCGTTGGTTGATGGGTCGTCGAGAATTGAGCGTTCAAGATTGGGCGTGAATCACGGCAAACCACTGCTGCGGGTCGGTCCACACCCGTGTTCGGCCAAAGCCTGCCTCGGCTAGCAGATCGCAAAAGCGATCCAGGGGGTATTTGTAGCTGTTTTCGGTGTGGATGCGTTCGCCGGCGGCAAAGGCACGGCTGCCGCCTGGCCAGCGTACCGAAACCGGGGCCGCCGCTTCCAAGTGCATTTCAACCCGCGAAGATTCGCGGTTGAAAAATGCGCGGTGAATCCAGTCGGCTTCTACAAAATCGCTACCAATCAAACGGTTCACGTTGGCAAGCGCGTTGCGATTGAAGTCTGCGGTAACGCCCTGCGCATCGTCGTAGGCCGCTTCCAGAACGGCGGTGCCCTTGGGCAGGTCAATACCAATCAGCGCGCCGCCGTCAGCCCCTGCCAGCGCGCGCATCTGGCGCAGCAGTGCCAGCGCATGGGCTGGGTCAAAGTTGCCGATGGAAGAGCCGGGGTAGAACACCAGGCGCGGCCCATCGGGCAAATCATCAGGCAAATGAATCCCGCGGGTAATGTCGCCCCCCAAGGCCCGTGCGTCGATAGCGGGAAAGCGCGTACCCAGGCGCTGCACTGCGCCGGCGAGGTAGTCGGCCGAAATGTCGACCCCGACAAAGCACCGCGGCGACAGCATCTCGCACAAAAGCGCCGCTTTCTCACAGCTGCCGGCACCCGGCTCTATCAAGGTGCAGTCTGGGCCGACTGCCAAAGCAATTTCGGCTCCATACGCTTGCAAAATTGCGCGCTCGGTGCGCGTGGGGTAGTACTCGGGCAGCTCGGTGATGGCCTCGAACAAAACGGACCCGCGCTCGTCATAAAAATATTTGGGGGAAATACAAGCGGGGCTTTTCAGAAGCGCTTCTGTGATCTCCGCGTGGCGGGGCTGGTGCATGAACAGACGTTGCTTTCTCGGCGGGGCCGATATCAAAAAATCCCTGACGCCAGGCACAGCCGACGGCAGGTTATTGCGCCATTTTGGCGTTGCTGGTTCGGCCGCCTTGTCAGTCGCCGCCTCGCGCACAGTGGCCGTTGCACCGCCCGGGTTCGGCGAAAACCATCAAAACCTTCCTCGGGCCACGTCCATGACCGTCCGAAACCAAGTGAGCCCGATCAACCTGAGGGGCAGGCGTATTGGCGGGAGAACTGCCCGATTGCCTTTATAGATGCGCCTGGTTGACCGACGGCTTTCTGAGCCGCTGCACGCCCGTCACCACCACCACCACCAACGCGCCCGCCAGCAAGCCGACACCGGCATACAAGAGCTGCTCGGTCAACGTTTTCCACACCACCGCCAACGGGCCTACTGCCACGCCGGTTGCCAGCGCTTCGATGGCGACGGCCAGTGGGTGAACGCCATGCACCAGGATGCCACCGCCCACCAAAAACATGGCAGCGGTGCCGACCACCGACAACGTCTTCATCAGCCACGGCGCGGCCGCCACAATCCAGATGCCTAGGCGACGGGCGACGGCGCTGCGCTTCTGGCTCAGCCACAGGCCGAGGTCGTCGAGCTTGACGATACCTGCCACGAGGCCGTAGACGCCTACGGTCATGGCGACCGCAACGACGGACAGCACGGCTAGCTTGTCAATGAAGGGTGCCGCAGCCACAGTGCCAAGTGAAATGGTGATGATTTCGGCAGAGAGGATGAAATCGGTGCGCACTGCGCCTTTGATCTTTTCTTTTTCGAATGCCACCAGATCGACCTGAGGATCGGCGTTGGCGCGCGCGTGGCTTTCATGTTCGACGGCAGCTGTTTTTTCATGGTGAAGAAAACTGTGGGCCAGTTTTTCTGCGCCTTCAAAACACAGATAGGTACCGCCAATCATCAACAAAGGCGTCACCGCCCAAGGGACGAAAAAGCTAATCGCCAGGGCGAGCGGCACCAAGATAAGTTTGTTGAGCATTGAGCCTTTGGCCACTGCCCAAACCACGGGAATCTCCCGCTCGGCGCGCACGCCACTTACCTGTTGGGCGTTGAGGGCCAAGTCGTCACCCAATACACCAGCCGTTTTTTGCGCTGCGATTTTGCTCATCGCAGTGACGTCATCGACCATGGCAACGCTCTTGCGCGCCGCCACTTTGGTCATCACGGCAACGTCGTCCAGGA
This sequence comes from Burkholderiales bacterium, assembly GCA_038235025.1. GTDB lineage: Bacteria > Pseudomonadota > Gammaproteobacteria > Burkholderiales > Burkholderiaceae_C > Simplicispira. Next base: position 29,697 of record JBBSUJ010000014.1, on the reverse strand, counting down.
TGGCGGCGATATCGTCCAATAAGGTGAGAAGGCTGGCTCCGGCCATAAGAATTCCTTGGGTTGTGTTTCAGGCAACAGGGCACAACACGCCCAATCGCCGAAACTTTAAACAAAATAGGCCTCTAGCGCTTCTAGAACTTGCGCTGTAAGCTATGTTTTTTATAGTGAATACATTTGCTACGACAGCCCGCAAGTCAGGCGACCCAGGCACGCGCATTGCGCCACATTCGCATCCATGGGCTTTTCGCCTCGATGCCGCCACTAGCCGCCAGGTCGGTCCAGCTCATCTGCACGTTGCGAAACACCCGCTCGGGGTGCGGCATCATGGCGGTAAAGCGGCCGTCGGGGGTGGTGACAGCGGTCAGGCCGCCCGCGCTGCCATTGGGGTTGAGCGGATATTGCTCGGTCGGCTTGCCATGGTGGTCGACATAGCGCATCGCCCCGATGGCGTTGGCCGCATCGCCGCGCTGCGCGAAGTTGGCATATCCCTCGCCGTGCGCCACGGCAACTGGCAGTCGGCTGCCCGCCATGCCAGACAGGAACATGCTGGGCGACTCCGTCACCTCCACCAAGGAGAGGCGCGCCTCGAAGCGCTCGCTTTGGTTGGTGGTGAAGCGTGGCCAGTGCTCAGCACCGGGAATGATGTCGGCCAGCTCAGCGAACATTTGGCAGCCGTTGCACACGCCCAGGCCGAAGGTGTCGCCCCGCGCGAAGAACGCAGCAAACTGGTCTGCCAAGTGGGGGTGGAATGTGATGGACCGCGCCCACCCAATGCCGGCACCCAGCGTGTCGCCATAGCTAAACCCGCCGCACGCGACGAGGCCCGAAAACTCCTGCAGCCTCGCCCGGCCGGTCTGCAGGTCGGTCATGTGCACATCCACCGCCTCAAAACCCGCCTCGTGAAACGCATAAGCCATCTCCACGTGTGAGTTCACGCCCTGCTCGCGCAGCACCGCCACGCGCGGGCGAGCACCATGAACAAAGGGCGCTGCCACGTCGTTTTGCGGGTCAAAGGTAAGGTGCACGTGCAGCCCCGGGTCGTTCTGCAACCCGCGGGTAGCGTGCTCGCTGTCGGCGCAGTCAAGGTTGTCGCGCTCTTTGCAGATCTTCCAGCTCACACTGTCCCATACCTGGTGCAGGTCGTGCAGCGAGGCGGAGAACACCTCGCGGGTGTCGCGCCACACGGACAGCTTGCCTTTGCCGACTTCGATACCAGAGCGCTCGGGCCGGGTGCTGCCCACCACGTGCGAGAAGGCCGACAAACCATGCGTGCGCAGGGTTTGCATCACTGCGTTGCGCTCTGTAGTGGCCACCTGCAGCAGCACTCCCAGCTCCTCATTGAACAACGCCTTGAGCGTGAGTTCATCGCGCCGACCGCTCACCTGCTGCGCCCAGTTCTTGGCGTCGCCGGTTTCCATGCGGCTGTCGGAAATGCCATCACCTTCGGTTAGCAACATGTCAATGTTTAGCGCTACGCCCACGTTGCCGGCAAAGGCCATTTCGGCAGCGGCGGCGAACAGCCCGCCATCGCTGCGGTCGTGGTAGGCCAAGATGCGCTGATCAGTTCGCAGCGCGTTGATGGCTGCCACAAGGTTTTTCAGGTCTTGCGGATCGTCCAGATCAGGCACCACACCGCCCGGCTGGTGCAAGGTTTGCGCCAGGATGCTGCCGCCCATGCGCGCTAGGCCTTTGCCCAAGTCGATGAGGATTAGCGTGGTTTCCAGCGCGCGTTCCAGCTGCGGCGTGAGCGTGCCGCGTACATCGGGCAAGGTGGCAAAGGCGGTGACGATCAGGCTGACAGGAGAAACTACTTTTTTCGCGTCGCCCTCGTGGTTCCACTGCGTGCGCATGGACAGGCTGTCCTTGCCCACGGGAATCGAAATGCCCAGCGCCGGGCACAACTCCATGCCCACGGCGCGCACGGTGTCGTACAAAGCAGCGTCCTCGCCGGGCTCACCGCAGGCAGCCATCCAATTGGCGGATAGCTTGACGCGCGGCAGCTCAATAGGAGCGGCCAACAAGTTCGTAATGGCTTCGGCCACCGCCATGCGCCCCGATGCGGGTGCATCAATGCACGCCAGCGGGGTGCGCTCGCCCATGGCCATGGCTTCGCCCGCAAAGCCAGCGTAATCGGCCAGCGTGACGGCGCAATCGGCCACCGGCACTTGCCACGGGCCCACCAGTTGGTCGCGGTGTGTAAGCCCCCCCACGAAGCGGTCGCCGATGTTGATCAGAAAGCGCTTGGAGGCCACCGTCGGGTGACTCAAAACATCCAATGCGGCTTGTTGAAGTGTCACGCCGGTAAGCTCAATGGGCGGTGCCGTGCGCGCCACGCGGGTCACGTCGCGGTGCATTTTGGGCGGCTTGCCCAGCAACACCTCCATAGGCATGTTCACTGCGGGTGCCGCCTCAGGAAAAGCAGCGCCGGGAATGAGGGATACGCCTTCAGCCACCACCAGTTCGCGCGCCTCGGTGGTTACCCCCACCACAGCAAAGGGGCAGCGTTCGCGCTCGCAGAACGCGCGGAACTGCTCTAGCGATTGGGGGGCAATCGCCATCACGTAGCGTTCCTGGCTTTCGTTGCACCAGATTTCGCGCGGCGACATGCCCGTTTCTTCAAGCGGCACGCTGGAGAGGTCAAAGCGCGCGCCCCGCCCTGCGTCGTTCACCAGTTCGGGTAACGCGTTGGACAAACCGCCCGCGCCCACGTCGTGAATTGCGAGAATCGGGTTGGCCGCGCCCAGCGCTGCGCAATGGTTGATGACTTCTTGCGCACGCCGCTCGATTTCAGGGTTGCCGCGCTGCACCGAATCAAAATCCAGCTCGGCTGCGTTTTCGCCCGTGGCCATAGAACTCGCAGCGCTACCGCCCATGCCAATGCGCATGCCGGGCCCGCCTAGCTGCACCAGCAAGGAACCCGCCGGAAATTCGATCTTTTGCGTCAGGCCCGCGTCAATGCTGCCCAAGCCGCCAGCAATCATGATCGGCTTGTGATAGCCACGCTGCACGCCGTCCACCTCGGCCTCGTACTCGCGGAAATAACCGAGCAAGTTGGGGCGGCCAAATTCGTTATTGAATGCAGCGCCGCCCAGCGGCCCTAACGTCATGATTTGCAGTGGGCTGGCAATATGGTCGGGCCGCCCACCCGGCTCGTTGGACGCGCCGCCCCACAAACGCGAAACGCTAAAACCCGTCAGCGCCGCCTTGGGCTTGGAGCCGCGGCCTGTGGCGCCTTCGTCGCGAATCTCTCCGCCGGCACCGGTAGAGGCCCCAGGGTACGGCGAGATGGCTGTGGGGTGGTTGTGCGTCTCCACCTTCATCAGCACATGGCGTAGAGCGCTCTCTTTTTCATAGCTGGCAGCGATTTCTCCATAAGCGCTAGAGCCCATTTTGGCTTGAAATGTTTCCGTTACACAGCCTTCCATCACCGAGGCGTTATCCGAATACGCGACCACCGTGTGCTGCGGGTTTTGCTGGTGGGTGTGGCGGATCATGCCGAACAGGCTTTTCTCCTGCGGCGCGCCATCAATGGTGAAGTGGGCGTTAAAAATTTTGTGCCGGCAATGCTCGCTGTTGGCCTGCGCGAACATCATCAACTCGACATCCGTGGGGTTGCGGCCCAAGGCGGTAAAGGCGTGCGCCAGGTAGTCAACCTCATCGTTTGCGAGAGCCAAACCCCAAGCCGCATCGGCGTCCCGTAGCGCCTGTTGACCGGCTTGCGGCCCGCCGCTCAGCACATCCACATGCGTCATGGGTTGGGCGGTGAGCTCCGTGAACAGGGCGCGCGAGCCGTCCAAGTCCATGAACCAGGATTCGGTCATGCGGTCGTGCAGCAAGTTGCCTACCTGGGTCAGCTCCTCTGCTTCCAGCGTTTTTACGCCGCCCAGCAGGCCTGATTTGAGGGTGACGCGGTATTGCGTGACGCGTTCGAGGCGTTGCAACGAAAGCCCGCAGCTTCTCGCGATGTCGGTGGCCTTGGACGCCCAGGGCGACACGGTTCCAAGCCGCGGGGTGACAACAATGGTCTGCCCGCCATCGGAGCCATCAAAGGGCTCGCCGTAGGTCAGCAGCGCCGTCAATTGATCGGTTAGCTCTGGCGTGGGCTCACGGGCGGTGGCCGCCCAGTGCACGAAACGCGCCTGCACGGCCGTAATGCGCGGTTCGTAGTCCTGCAGAAAAGCCAGAAGCTTCTTTGCGCGAAACGGGCTTAAGGCGTTACCGCCCACAAACGAGGTCAGGTGGTGGGTCACGGTGGCGATGGTTAGGGGTGGTGAGTGGGAAGCGCTAAAAGCCGCTGCCGGCCCAAAAGGATTAACAAGCGCTGGCGAAGCCCGCTATTTTAAGTGGCTGGCGCGACTCAGGCGCCCGTGCTTTGTGCCGAGCTATGGGGCCTAGCCGGACCCGGTGGGATAATTTCGCCCCATGAGTATCACCATCAAGACCGCCGAGGACATCGCCGGCATGCGCGTCGCCTGCCGGCTTGCGTCAGAAGTGCTGGACGCCATCGCGCCGCGCATCGTGCCCGGCGTCACCACCCGCCAGATCGACGAATGGGCCGCCGCCTGCATGGCGGAACAAGGCACTATTTCGGCCACCATCGGCTACCAGCCACCGGGTTATCCGCCCTACCCGGCTTCGCTGTGCACCTCGGTCAACCATGTGGTTTGCCACGGTATTCCCAACGACAAGCCACTAAAAAAGGGCGATATCGTCAACGTGGATGTGACGGTGATTACCCCCGAGGGTTGGTATGGTGACAACAGCCGCATGTATTTAATCGGCGAATGCTCCATTGCCGCCAAGCGGCTGTCGGCGATCACGTTTGAAGCCATGTGGCACGGCATCTTGCAGGTCAAACCCGGCGGGTACTTTGGCGATATTGGCCACGCAATTCAAAAGTTTTCCGAAGGGCACGGGTTTACCATCGTGCGAGAGTTCTGCGGACACGGCATTGGCAAGCGCTTTCACGAGGAGCCGCAAGTGCTCCATTACGGCCGCGCTGGCACGCTGGACAGGCTTGAGCACGGCATGATTTTTACGATTGAGCCCATGATCAACGCCGGCCGGCGCGACATTAAAGAGTTCGGCAACGACGGCTGGACCATCGTCACCAAGGACCGCAGTCTTTCCGCCCAGTGGGAACACACCGTGCTGGTCACGCCCACGGGTTATGAGGTGATGACGCTGTCCGCCGGCTCGCCTGCCTTGCCCGACTTCGTCTCGTCCACCAGCACCTGAGGGCGGCTGGCGGTGCTGTTGAACAACTGCGCTTGCACGCTTCTTGCTTGGACATGCGCATGACTTCAGACAAACGCACCCCTAAGCCAAACACAGTCTCGACCCCCACCGAGCTCTCCTGCCTTCGCGACGCCTACCGGCAAGACAAAGCCGCGTTGGTCGCCAAGTTGCTGGCGCCGCTACCGTCGGTACGCGCCATCCACCGCTTGCTGCGCCAGTTCACCCAGCTGGCCGATACGCTGCTCACTACGCTGTGGAAGCAGAGCGCATTGCCATCCAGCCTCACGCTTGTGGCTGTCGGTGGCTACGGGCGCGGCCAACTGCTGCCCTATTCCGATGTAGATGTGCTGGTACTGCTGCCGGGCGACGCACCCCCTGCACATGGACACCCCGGCGATGCATTGCATGAGCGAGTCGAGAACTTCATTCGCAGTTGCTGGGATGCCGGGCTCGAAATTGGCTCCAGCGTACGCACCGTGCAGGAGTGTTTGGCAGAAGCCGCAGGCGACGTCACCGTGCAAACGTCGCTGCTCGAAGCTCGCCGCATCGCCGGCAGCTCGGCACTTTTCAAGTCATTTGACGCGCGGTTTCGCGCCGAGGTCGATCCGCACGCTTTCCTGATCGCCAAAACGCTGGAGCTGAGCCAGCGGCATACCAAATACGAAAACACGCCCTACTCGCTAGAACCCAACACCAAGGAGTCTCCGGGCGGTCTGCGCGATTTGCAGACCATTCTGTGGGTCGCTGGAGCCGCCGGCCTGGGAAAAAGCTGGCATGGACTGATGAAAAGCGGGCTTGCGACGCCTTACGAGGCACACCAGCTCGAGCGCAACGAGGCAGTGCTGCTGCTGATTCGCGCGCGCCTGCATGCAGTGGCCGGGCGGCACGAAGACCGGCTGGGCTTTGATTTGCAAACCGCGGTGGCCGAAGCGTTCAGCTACCGCAGCACCACGCCCGAGGGAGCGCGCCTGCCCATGCGTGCCAGCGAAACGCTGATGCGGCGCTATTACTGGGCCGCAAAGGCCGTGCTGCAGTTGAGTGAAATTTTGCTGCTCAACATCACGGAACGCCTGGACCCACCGCAGACCACGCCAGAACCCATCAACGCGCACTTTCTCGACAAGGACGGAATGATCGAGATCTTCAGCGATGACCTGTACGAGCGCGAACCGCACGCCATTCTGGAAACGTTCCTGCTGTTCCAGTCGTCTTCAGCGTTGCAAAAATTGTCGGCCCGCACGTTGCGCGCGCTGTATGGCGCGCGCAACGTAATGAACAGCGCGTTCCGGCGCGACCCGGTCAACCGCGCGGCGTTTCTGCGCATCCTGCAGCAGCCCACCGGCATTACGCACGCCATGCGACTGATGAACCAGACCTCGGTGCTGGGCCGCTACCTTTGGCCGTTTCGCCGCATCGTGGGGCAGATGCAGCACGATTTGTTTCACGTCTACACCGTAGACCAGCACACGCTGATGGTGCTGCGAAATGCGCGGCGTTTCTTCATGGCGGAGCATGCGCACGAATATCCGTTTTGCTCGCAGTTGGCGGCTGGGTGGGACAAGCCCTGGATTCTGTTTATCGCTGCCCTGTTCCACGACATAGGCAAGGGCCGCGGCGGGGACCATTCACAGATTGGCGCAGTCGCCGTGCGCCGCTTTTGTCGCCAGCACGGCGTTGCACGTGAAGACGCCCGGCTCATCGAATTTTTGGTGCGCGAACACCTCACCATGAGCCGCACCGCGCAAAAAGAAGACCTGAGCGACCCGGAAGTCATTACCGCGTTTGCCAAGCGCATCGGCAACGAGCGTTACTTGACGGCGCTGTACCTGCTCACCGTGGCCGACATACGCGGCACCAGCCCCAAGGTTTGGAACGCATGGAAAGGCAAGCTGCTGGAAGACTTGTACAAAGCCACGCTGCGCGTTTTCGGTGGCCGCGCGCCGGACGCCGCAGCAGAAATCGAGGCGCGTAAACGCGACGCCTTGGTGCTGCTCGCGCTCAGCGCCCAGCCGTTTGAAGCCCACAAGGCGCTGTGGGACACGCTGGATGTGGGTTACTTCATGCGCCACGACTCGGCCGAGATTGCCTGGCACACGCGCCACCTGTCCCGCCACGTCACCAGCAGTCAACCGGTGGTCAGTGCCCGCCAGTCGCCGGTCGGTGAAGGCCTGCAGGTGATGGTCTACACCACCGACCAGAGCGATCTGTTCGCACGCATCTGCGGCTACTTTGACCAGGCTGGGTTCTCCATTCTGGAAGCACGCATCCATACCACGCACCACGGCTACGCGCTCGATACCTTTCAGGTGGTCAGCGACACCTCGCTAGGCCATTACCGAGACTTGGCGCAGTTGGTGGAAAGTGGACTAAAGCAAGCGCTGCAAGACAAGAAACCCCTGCACGAGCCCGGCCGCAAGCGCGTCTCTCGCCGGGTTAGGCACTTTCCCATGGCGCCACGCATCACGCTGCGGCCTGATGAAAAAGCACAGCGCTGGCTGCTAAGCGTGTCCGCCAGCGATCGCGCTGGTTTGCTCTATCGCATTGCCAGGGTCTTGGCCCGCCACCAGTTGAGCGTTCAGCTGGCCAAAATCAGCACACTGGGCGAGCGCGTGGAAGATACTTTTTTGGTGCAAGGGCCCGAGCTGCAGAACAACCCGGCGCAAATTCGCATTGAGACAGAGCTGCTAAAAGCGCTGGCGGCAGACTCCGCCTAGGCGGTGCGGCGCGGTGTATCGCGCGTGCGCCGACTCGGTGACCACCCTGAGCGGGTCGTCTCACCGATATCCGGGCGGGCGCCTGGGGCCGGGGCTGACTGAAGCCCACTGGCAAACGAGGTTATGCGCATTGGGGTGGCGGTAAAATGCTCCTAGAAAAATAGCAATAAACCCATTATCCATAAGCGCTAAATGCCTCTCTTACTCATACTTTTCGGGAGCAAAGGCTGCTGTGGGTTGCGTCAATCGTCATCCCCTGCTGCCATTCCCGGAAACAACACGTCGGTGAACCCCAGTTGGGACAGGTCGCGCATCCGCATGGGGTACAGAACTCCGAGCAAATGGTCACATTCGTGCTGCACCACCCTCGCATGGAACCCGTCTACGCGCCGGTCAATTGCCTCGCCTTGCAGGTCAAAGCCCTGGTACTGCACCCGTTGCCAGCGCGGCACGCGCCCGCGCAAACCTGGCACCGACAGGCAGCCCTCCCAATCGTCCTCCCGCACATCGCCCAGCGGCGTGATGACGGGGTTGATCAGCACCGTGAATGGCACCAGTGGTCGGTCTGGATAGCGCGGATTGGTCAGGTCGCTGCCAAAAATCACCAGCTGCAAATCCACCCCGATTTGCGGCGCGGCCAGCCCTGCACCATTGGCTGCGGCCATGGTCTCTTGCAGGTCGGCTACCAGCTGGTGCAGCTCTGGGGTACCAAACTCATGCACCGGCTGCGCCTCGCGCAGCAATCGGGCGTCGCCCATTTTCAAAATGGTGTGAATTGTCATGTCAGCATCCTCATGGCAGCGTAGGGGTCCGGCGGCCTCGTGCCCCCGGTCAGCGAGAATAGCCTGCCGCGCGCCATTCCGCTACTTCGCTAGTAGCCGCATCCGTTACAAACGACTGAGCGTGCCTCGCCATGAAACAGACTGCGCCGCCTGCTGCCGACATCCCTCCCCCGCCGACAAGGACCCACCCGCGGCCCGTGTTGCGCTGGCTGCTGTTGCTGTTTGCAGTCTTGTGCCTGGCGCTCGGGACCATCGGCGTCTTTGTGCCCGGCTTGCCCACGACTATTTTTATTTTGATGGCCGCCTGGGCCGCTGCCCGCAGCTCCCCCCGTTTGCATGCATGGCTGTGGTACCACCGCCATTTCGGCTCCATGCTGCGCGATTGGGCCCAAGGACAATTTGTACGCCGCAGCGCCAAATGGAAGGCGACCGTCGCAATGGCGGTATGCATGGTGGCGTTGGTGCTGACCGCTTCACAAGGTTGGGCGGCAGCGATTGGCTGTGGCTTCATGGCCTGCGTGCTGGTGTGGCTGTGGTTTCGTCCCGAACCTCTTCAGCCCCTTGGCGACCAGAGTGCTTAACTGGGACAGAAACCTGCAAATTCCATGGCTATAATCTGAGGCTTATTCCTCGATAGCTCAGTTGGTAGAGCGCCGGACTGTTAATCCGTAGGTCCCTGGTTCGAGCCCAGGTCGAGGAGCCAAAAATTCAGACAGCCCTGCAGGTGCACGCGGGGCTTTTTTCTATACCGCATATTCCTCGATAGCTCAGTTGGTAGAGCGCCGGACTGTTAATCCGTAGGTCCCTGGTTCGAGCCCAGGTCGAGGAGCCAGTTTTTTACCGACCAAAACGCCTCCTGCCGGAGGCGATTTGGTTTGTTTTTGCCGAGCAAGTCGGCTCGCTAGGCAGCGGCACCCTGCCGCTTGCGACTGGCGTTAGCGCTCTATGTTCACGGCAGCCCATGAAACTTCCTTGGCTTGGATCAACCGATCCTTTTCCGCCGGCCTCGAGCGCTTGGGATCAGTGCACCCCAGCGCCAGGTTTGCTCGCTGCGGGCGGAGACCTTTCGGTAGAGCGACTTAGAAGCGCATATGCCTCGGGTATTTTCCCTTGGTATTCGGACGGTCAACCGATTCTTTGGTGGTCCCCAGACCCGCGCATGGTACTGGACGTAGCCCAGTTTCGGCTGCACCGCTCGCTGCGCCAAAGCCTGCAAAAATTTTGTCAGACTTCGGGCTGCGAAATCCGCATTGACTACGACTTTTCCAGTGTGATCCGCGCTTGCTCTGGCGCGTCGCGGGCAGGTCAGTCGGGCACTTGGATCGTGCCTGACATGGTCGATGCGTACATTGCACTGCATCACGCCGGCACTGCACATAGCGTGGAAACGTGGGTGGATGGCCAGTGCGTGGGCGGCTTGTATTGCGTTGCTATCGGCCGCGCAGTGTTTGGAGAATCGATGTTCTCGAACCAATCGGGGGCCTCTAAAATTGCGCTGGCGGCGCTGGTAGTCCTTTGCCGGCGCGGCGGCGCTCAAAACATTGATTGCCAGCAAAACACGGCGCACCTTGCCAGTTTGGGTGCACGCGAAGTGCCACGCGCACAATTCACAGCCCAAGTAGCATTGGCACGCGAGCAAGGTGCCATGGAATGGCAATTCGAGCCCCTATACTGGAACGAGCTGCTGCCCAACGCGCCCTTCGCCGCATGACACAACTCAACGATCTTCCTTTTCAGACGCTGCAGTTCTACGCCACTGCGCCTTACGCCTGCAGCTACCTTCCTGGCCTTCAGGCACGGTCGCAGGTGGCAACGCCCAGTCACCTGGTCAGCGGCGAAAGTTACTCGGCACTGGTCGCGCAAGGTTTTCGCCGCAGTGGCATGTTCACCTATCGCCCTTACTGCGACGGCTGCCGAGCTTGTACCCCGCTGCGGGTATTGGCCCGTGAATTTAAGCCGGACCGCAGCCAGCGGCGCGCCAAAGCCCGCCATATTAATTTGCAAGCGCGGGTTTTACGCCCGAGTTATAGCGACGAGCACTACGCGCTCTATTTGCGCTACCAAGCCGGCAGGCACAGCGGCGGTGGCATGGACCAGGACAGCGTAGACCAATACACACAATTTTTGTTGCAGAGCCGTGTGAACTCCCGCTTGGTGGAGTTTCGTGAGTCCAGCACGTCAGAAGAAGCGGGCAAGCTTGTGATGGTGTCGATCATGGACGTGCTGGAGGACGGTATATCCGCTGTCTACACGTTCTACGATCCAGCTCCAGGTCAAAACCTGGGGACTTACGCAGTGCTGTGGCAGATCGAACAGGCACGCACCCTCGAACTTGCGCACGTGTATCTAGGCTACTGGATCGACGGAAGCCAAAAGATGCATTACAAGTCGCACTACGTGCCGCATGAACTTTTGATTGACGGGGCATGGGGGCGAGTCACCCAGCGCGGCAACACCAACCCTCAGCAGATCTGAAGCCGCTGCGGGAGGTTCGTTGGTAGCGTCGTTTTTCTATCACGCGACAGCTACGCGTCAGCCGCGTAATCCGTGCCGGTTCAACTGGCCCTATATTCGTGCGTCCCGTGCCTCGAATGTGCTGGCCTTCGCTACGCTTTGCGCGAAGAGTGCTTGCCCATTATTCGGAGGCGGCCGTAGGCACCTACACTTTGGCGATGCGCATCGAAATTCCACCAAGTAAAAATTGACGCCGTAATGCGACGATGACCATGAAGAACATGCCGGACTCTCCACAGCCCAAGCCCAGCGTACAAGTCATTGAGCGCATGTTCTTGCTACTGGATGTATTGGCTTCGCAGGAAGATGCTGTATCGCTGAAGGAAGTTAGCGAACGTACGGGGCTGCATCCATCCACCGCACACCGTATCCTGAACGACTTGGCCATTGGCCGTTTTGTCGAGCGGCCCGGAGCTGGTTGTTATCGCCTGGGTATGCGCTTGCTTGAACTGGGCAATACTGTGAAAGCCCGCTTGAGCGTGCGGGAAGCAGCATTGCTGCCGATGCGCAATCTGCACCGCCTGATTCAGCAACCAGTCAACCTGAGCATGCGGCAAGGCGATGAGATTGTGTATGTTGAGCGCGCGTTCAGTGAACGCTCGGGCATGCAGGTGGTTCGAGCGATTGGTGGCCGCGCGCCCTTGCATTTAACGTCTACCGGAAAACTTTTTTTGGCGTCCGAAGACGATTCACGGGTACGCGCTTACGCCATCCGAACGGGTCTGGCCGGAAACACCAAAAATAGCCTGACACGACTGTCTGACCTTGTGCGGGCGCTGGCCCGGGCGAGGGAGAGCGGCGTTGCGCACGACAACGAAGAACTTGAATTGGGAGTTCGCTGCATGGCTTGCGGCATTCATGATGACCAGGGCCGCTTGGTAGCAGGTCTCTCCATCTCCGCTCCAGCCGACCGACTTGACGACGCCTGGTTGACGAAATTGAAGGCCACAGTGCGTGAAATTTCGAAAGCGCTCGGCCACCACGAGGACCTGCCTGGGCTTGCTCAAAGCCCCAATAAAGGTGGGCGTGTGTGACGCCTCGATGTCGGGGAAGCCCTGCGTAAGCGGCCTTCGTAAACTGCTTTGTTTAGCCTTTGATCAAAGAAGCAGTATGCGCGCCGCTAGCCAATGCAGCCTTGGATTCCACCCAACTGCGCACGCGTTCCGCGTCGGCGAGTCGGCTAAGTTTGCCAGCAGAATCCAAAAATACCATGATAACTTTGCGACCCGAAATCTCCGCCTGCATGACGAGGCAACGGCCTGCCTCGCTGATATAGCCAGTTTTTTGAAGGCCGATTTCCCACTCAGGGTCTTTTACAAGGCGATTGGTGTTGTTGTACTGCAAAGTACGCCGGCCCACAGCCACTTCATAGCCAGGTGAGGTGGTGAAACCGCGCATCAGCGCATTGTTGTGAGTCACATCCACAAGTATGGCTAGATCGCGGGCACTTGACTGGTTGCTGCTCGACAACCCCGTTGGTTCGACATAGAGTGTGTCCTTCATTCCCAATGCGGCGGCTTTAGCGTTCATCTCGGCCACGAACACTTCCATACCACCGGGGTAAGTACGGCCAAGCGCATGAGCCGCTCGGTTTTCGCTGGACATAAGTGCCAAATGCAGCATTTGACGGCGGCTGAGCGTGGTGCCCACGGCCAAGCGGGAGCGACTATTTTTCTCGGTGTCGACGTCATCTTGGGTGATGGTGATCGGCGCATCCATCGGCAGGCGAGCTTCGCTTATCAGCAGCCCTGTCATCAACTTTGTCAGGGATGCGATCGGCAATACAGCATGGTCGTTTTTGCTGAGTAAAACTTCATGGGTTTCTTGGTCGATGACCAGAGCCACAGCAGAGTGCAAAGCAAGTGGGTTCGGGCCTTGCTCATGCAGGCCTGCCAGATCCCCGAATGACTGTCGAGCGGGAATGATGGCACGCGCAATCGCCGGCTTGCGAGCGGAAGTGACCAAGATCCGTTTTGCAGCCCTGCCGCTACCTTTGCGCAAAGCCACCTTGGATGTGTCCGCGGACCGCGTTTTGGTGCGCTTGTGCGCGCTCTGCGCAGCGCGCCTTGGAGAGACAACTTTTTGTGTGGTAACAGCACGCTTGGACACAACCGTCTTTTTGGCGGCTGGCTGTTTGCGTGGTGCGGCGTCTGCGGCAGGAGTAGCTAAAGCAACGCCTATCAACACCATAGAAAAAAACTTAAAAACTGGAGAAAAAATGATGCGCATGCGGTGGCTTCTCACGTAGTGTCTCCAAACTGCAACAACTGTATACTAGTGTAGCGGGGGAAAAAAAACACGCAAGATCAATATCTTGCGTGTTGTTTTGAATAATTTGGGTGAAAACCCTGACGCAAGTTTATCAGCCTTGCGCTGCGACCTTCTCTGCTTTACTTTGAAGTTTGTTAAGCGCGCTGATGTAGGCCTTGGCAGAGGCCACGACGATGTCGGGATCAGCACCTACGCCATTGACTACGCGGCCGCTGCTTTGAAGCCGCACCGTGACTTCGCCCTGGCTCTCGGTGGAGCCGCTAATGGCATTGACTGAATACAGCACCATTTCTGCACCACTTTTAGCGTGCTGCTCAATGGCTTTCAAAGACGCGTCTACCGGGCCGTTGCCGTCCGAACTGCCCTTAATTTCTTTGCCATGCACTGTGAATACGACGCTGGCGTTCGGACGCTCGCCGGTTTCGCTGTGCTGTGACAGCGACACAAAAACATAGGCATCCTCACTAGAACCGCTTTCATCGCCCACCAGCGCCAAAATATCTTCATCAAAAATTTCGCTTTTGCGGTCTGCAAGTTCCTTAAAACGCGCAAAGGCAGCGTTGGTATCCGCTTCACTTGCCAAGCTCACACCCAAATCCTGCAACCGTTGTTTGAACGCGTTACGGCCGCTCAGCTTGCCAAGCACGATCTTGTTGGCGCTCCAACCGACATCCTCAGCACGCATGATTTCGTAGGTATCCCGCGCTTTGAGCACACCGTCTTGGTGAATGCCACTGGCGTGTGCGAATGCATTGGCCCCCACCACCGCTTTATTGGGCTGTACAACGAACCCGGTGGTTTGGCTGACCATGCGGCTCGCGGCCAAGATGTGCTGCGCATCAATGCCGACTTCCAGGCCAAAGTAATCCTTGCGTGTTTTAACCGCCATGACCACTTCTTCCAGTGAGCAATTGCCGGCGCGCTCACCTAGTCCGTTGATAGTGCATTCCACCTGCCGCGCACCGCCAATTTTTACGCCCGCTAATGAATTCGCTACCGCCATGCCAAGGTCGTTGTGGCAATGTACCGACCAAATGGCCTTATCGCTGTTGGGCACGCGCTCGCGCAGCGTTTTGATGAAGTTGCCGTACAACTCTGGCACCGCGTAGCCCACCGTGTCCGGCACGTTGATAGTGGTAGCGCCTTCGTGAATGACCGCTTCAATGACGCGACACAGAAAATCGACATCGCTGCGGTAGCCGTCTTCGGGACTGAACTCAATGTCGGCGCACAAGTTGCGCGCAAAACGTACCGATTGCGTGGCCTGCGCGAGCACCTGCTCCGGCGTCATCCGCAGCTTCTTTTCCATGTGCAGCGCAGAAGTGGCAATGAACGTGTGGATGCGGGCGCGATTCGCGCCTTTAAGCGCTTCTGCTGCGCGGGAAATGTCCCGGTCATTAGCGCGGGAGAGCGAACAAACGGTGGAATCCTGAATCGTGTTCGCAATCAGCTGTACGGCTTCAAAGTCACCATTGGAACTCGCCGCAAAACCCGCCTCAATCACATCGACCTTCAACCGCTCCAGCTGACGGGCAATGCGCAGTTTTTCGTCGCGCGTCATGGAAGCGCCAGGCGACTGCTCGCCATCACGCAATGTGGTGTCAAAAATAATGAGTTTGTCGGTCATAACTGTTCCAAAAGCGTCTGCGGGGTTCAATATTCTTCTGCCGTGGCCTGGGTTGGCGCAACTTGATATTTTGCGCTTACCGCGCTCTGAGCCAGCGCTCGCTCCAGCCCGCACACAATAGCTTTTAGCGATGCGGAAATCACGTCAGCATCCAGGCCGACGCCAAACAAGGTATTTGCATCGTTCACGCGCAACTCCAGGTAAGCCGCCGCCTTGGCGTCTGCGCCGGCGCCTATGGAATGCTGGTGATAGTCCAATACGCGAATTCGATGACCGGTGGCTTTTTGAAGTGCGTCGATAAAGGCATCAATGGGGCCGTTGCCCTGCCCTTCTATTTGCACCATCTCGCCGCTCCAAGGCAGCGCGGCGCGGAGCTTCACCGACGCATCTGTCTGTATGTCCAGCATGCGGCCGCGCAGTTCCTGCACAGTAGCAAGACCATATTCAAGTTCAAACAGTGCGAACAGATCGGCTGCGCTTAGTTCGGTGCCGCTCATATCCATCGCGCGTTGCACGACTTGCATAAACTCCACCTGAAGGCGGCGCGGCAACTCAATGCCATATTCACTCTCAAGCAAATACGCCATACCGCCTTTGCCCGATTGGCTGTTGACACGAATCACCGCCTCGTAACTGCGGCCTAGATCTTTGGGGTCGATCGGCAAGTAAGGAATCGCCCAAACATCACCATCCTTGTGTATGGCAAACGCTTTCTTGATCGCATCCTGGTGCGATCCTGAAAAAGAGGTGTGGACCAAATCGCCTGCGTAAGGATGCCGCGCAGGCACTGGCAGTTGATTGCAGTGCTCCACTTCTGCCCGAATCGCATCAATGTTGCTGAAATCGAGCGCCGGCGAGACGCCTTGCACGTATAGATTAAGCGCCACGTTGACGATGTCGAGATTACCGGTGCGCTCGCCATTGCCAAAAAGACAGCCTTCTACGCGATGTGCTCCGGCCATCAACGCCAGCTCGGCCGCAGCCGTGCCTGTGCCTCGGTCATTGTGTGGATGAACCGACAGCACCACTTCGGGGCGGTCAGCAAAGTGGCGCGCCATCCATTCGATCTGATCGGCAAAGATGTTGGGCGTCGAAACTTCAACGGTGGTGGGAAGATTCAGGATGATGGCGCGCCCGGCGCCCCATGCCGTTATCGCTGTTTCGCACGCCTGAAGCGACACATCCAGTTCCGCGAGACTGAAGGTCTCGGGGGAATACTGCAGCGTCCACTGCGTTTCCGGTCGGGCGTCGGTCAGCGTGCGTATCTGCGTGACGTGACGCTCGACCAATGCCATCACTTGTGGCACGTCCATACCAAACACCACCTCCCGCCACACGGGAGCCACCGCGTTATAGACGTGAACAATGGCGCGCCGCGCGCCTGAGAGCGACTCAATCGTGCGTGTGATCAACTCATCACGTGCCGGCGTCATAACTTGGATAGTTACGTCATCTGGAATGCGGTCTTCTTCAATAAGCTTACGCACAAAATCCCATTCCACCTGGGAGGCCGCAGGAAACCCCGCTTCAATTTCCTTGAAACCAATGCGCACCAGCATCTCAAACATGCGCATCTTGCGGTTCATGTCCATCGGCTCCACCAGCGCTTGGTTGCCATCGCGCAGATCGGTTGATAGCCAAATCGGTGCGCGTGTTAGCACAGCGTCAGGCCAGGTACGGTTCTTGAGGCCGATCGGGGCAAACGCGCGGTATTTGGTGTGGGGCTGCTGAAGCATGGGAATGGTCTTTGCATAGTGGTTGAATCAACCAGCAACCCAAAACAAAACGGCCCGTTGCTGGTGCGAACGGGCCGTTTTGAGGATGGTGCTTGCGCGCTACCGTAACCGCCCGTGAGGAACGTCTAGTAGGGCTAGCAGGATCTTGTTCATGTGAGTACTAATCGTAGCACAGGCTTTTTCAGCTGTGCATGCCGCGCTCGTCAGGCTCGTCCGTCGAGGTGCTGATCATGCTGGTCTGCAAACCTTTGGCGCGTCGCCATGCGTAAACTACGTAGCCACTGAAGCCGTAAACCATAGATATGCAAAAAAGCACGATGGGCGGATTAATACTGAGGATGGCCAGCAGCAGCGCTATCAGCACGATTGCAGCGAAAGGCACGCTCTTCTTGAGGCGTATGTCTTTGAAGCTGTAAAACGGCACGTTGGTCACCATGGTGAGCCCAGCGTACAGCGTCAACGCGAACATCAACCATGTGACCTGGTTCCAGCTCAGCCACGCCGATTGGCCCCGCCCTACACCCAATTCGGTCAACAACCAGATGAAGCCGGCCACCATGGCAGCAGCTGCTGGCGAGGGCAGGCCCTGAAAATAACGCTTGTCCACCACGCTGGTGTTCACATTGAACCGTGCGAGGCGCAGCGCGGCACACGCGCAATAGACAAACGCCGCAATCCAGCCCCAGCGGCCTAGGCCGCGCAAACACCACTCGTAAGCCACCAGCGCCGGCGCAGCGCCAAAGGACACCATGTCGGACAACGAATCCATCTGCTCACCAAAGGCGCTTTGCGTATTGGTCATGCGGGCCACTCGGCCATCCAGACTGTCGAGCACCATCGCGCAAAAGATTCCAATGGCTGACTGATCGAAACGGCCATTCATGGCCATCACCACCGCATAGAACCCTCCAAAAAGGGCTCCCAGCGTGAACAGGTTGGGCAGGATGTAAATGCCCTTGCGGCGCCTGCGCAACAGCACGCCGGAATCGTGATGCGCCTCGTCTTTTTCAGGTATCAAAGTGACCTTTCAGGCAGGTGGGAGAACGGCATATAGCTCTGTTATTCATAGCTTCTCCCTCCAGAAAATGCGTGTGCAAGTGTAGGTGCTGATTAGGTGCTTTCAGACGGCCTCACGCGGCAAGTGCCGAGCCATGAAAAAAGGCCACCGAAGTGGCCTTTGACGCAAGTTACGATTCAGCTCTGAACGCTTAACTTGGAACGGCGCCGTTTAGTTGCGGGTCTGGTCAACCAACTTGTTCTTGGCGATCCAAGGCATCATGGCGCGCAATTGGCCGCCCACCTTTTCGATGGAATGGTCGGCGGTGTTGCGGCGGCGTGCCGTCATGCTTGGGTAGTTCAGACGACCTTCCTGAATGAACATCTTGGCGTATTCACCGTTCTGGATGCGCTTCAGAGCGTTGCGCATGGCTTCGCGCGACTGCTCGTTGATCACTTCAGGACCGGTGACGTACTCGCCGTACTCGGCGTTGTTCGAGATCGAGTAGTTCATGTTGGCGATACCGCCTTCATAGATCAGATCGACGATGAGTTTGAGCTCATGTAGGCACTCAAAATAAGCCATTTCAGGGGCGTAGCCGGCCTCGACCAGCGTCTCGTAACCCATTTTGATGAGCTCGACCGCGCCGCCGCAGAGCACGGCCTGCTCGCCAAACAAGTCGGTTTCGGTTTCTTCCTTGAAGTTGGTTTCAATGATGCCGGCCTTGCCGCCACCGTTGGCCATAGCGTACGAAAGCGCTAAGTCGCGAGCCTTGCCGGACTTGTCCTGATGCACTGCGACCAGGTGGGGCACGCCGCCACCCTGGGTGTAGGTATTGCGCACGGTGTGACCCGGTGCCTTTGGCGCAACCATCCAGACGTCTAGGTCTGCACGGGGCACAACTTGGTTGTAGTGCACGTTAAAGCCATGGGCGAAAGCGAGAGACGCGCCCTGCTTAATGTTGGGCTCGATATTTTCGCGGTACACCGAGCCGATATCTTCGTCGGGCAACAAAATCATGACCACATCGGCAGCTTTGACGGCGTCGTTCACTTCCATAACGGTTAAGCCGGCTTTCTCGACCTTGGGCCACGAAGCGCCGCCCTTACGCAAACCTACTACGACTTTGATGCCGCTCTCGTTCAGGTTTTGTGCATGCGCATGGCCCTGGCTGCCGTAACCAATGATGGCCACAGTCTTGCCTTTGATCAGGCTCAGGTCACAGTCCTTGTCGTAAAAAACTTTCATCACAGTCCTTGTCGTAAATAATGGATTTGGCCGTTCGCCCGGAGCCTGTCGAAGGGCTCGTCCGCCCCGGCTGGGGCTTCGACAGGCTCAGCCCGAACGGGCCGCAATGGCTGAGCCTTGGTGAGAGTGAAAAATTAAACGCGCAACGTGCGCTCACCTCGGCCAATACCGCTGGCACCCGTACGCACGGTTTCCAAAATGGCAGTGCGGTCGATAGCCTGAAGAAAGGCATCGTTCTTGGATTGGTCGCCGGTGAGCTCCAGCGTGTAGCTACGCTCCGTGACGTCGATGATGCGGCCGCGAAAAATATCGGCCATGCGCTTCATTTCCTCGCGCTCTTTGCCGACCGCCCGCACCTTGACCATCATCAGCTCGCGCTCGGTGTACGCGCCTTCGGTCAGGTCAACCACTTTGACCACTTCAATCAAGCGGTTGAGGTGCTTGGTAATTTGCTCAATCACCTCTTCGGAGCCGGTCGTCTGAATCGTCATGCGCGACAACGATGCATCCTCGGTAGGGGCGACGGTGAGCGACTCAATGTTGTAACCCCGCGCCGAGAAAAGCCCCACAACACGAGACAGCGCCCCAGGCTCGTTTTCGATCAGAACAGCAATGATGTGTTTCATAAAAAAGAATTCCTCTTTTCGCAGCCCTCCGCGCGCGCCGGTAAGCGCTCACCTTGGCAAACAATAGATTCGTCTATAAAAATGCTATCTTAACGATAGCTACTTTCGCTTGCACAGTAAGCGCTAGAGGCGACTTTCTCTATAAATCCTCGGAGCCCAGCAACATTTCCGTGATGCCCTTACCCGCTTGCACCATAGGAAACACATTCTCGGTCGGGTCGGTTCGGAAATCGATGAACACGGTGCGGTCCTTCAGCTTGCGTGCCTCGCGCAGCGCGGGCTCTACATCCTCAGGTTTTTCGATGAGCATGCCAACATGGCCGTAAGCCTCGGCGAGCTTCACGAAGTTGGGAAGCGCATCCATGTAGCTGTGGCTGTAGCGGCCCGAGTATTCGATCTCTTGCCACTGCCGCACCATGCCCAAATAGCGATTATTCAAAGCACAAATCACCACCGGCGTGTTGTATTGCAGGCACGTTGACAGCTCTTGGATGTTCATCTGTATCGAGCCTTCTCCGGTGATGCAGAACACTTCACTTTCCGGCTTTGCCAACTTGATGCCCATCGCGTAAGGAAGGCCCACCCCCATCGTGCCCAAGCCGCCTGAGTTAATCCACCGGCGAGGCTCGTCAAATCGGTAGTACTGCGCCGCCCACATTTGGTGCTGACCTACATCTGATGTGACGTAGGCGTCGGCATCCTTAGTCATATTCCAGAGCGTTTCAACCACGTACTGAGGCTTGATGACATCGGGGCTGCCCATGCTGTATTTCAGGCAATCGCGGCTGCGCCAACCTTCGATCGTGTCCCACCATGCAGCCAAAGCGCCCGGGTCGGCGCGATTGGTGGCCTCGCGGATCATGGAAATCAACTCGCCCAATACGTCTTTCACATCGCCAACGATGGGAATGTCGACCTTCACACGCTTGGAAATGCTGGATGGGTCAATGTCGATGTGAATAATCTTGCGTTCGTTCTGCGCAAAATGCTTTGGGTTGCCGATGACACGGTCGTCGAACCGCGCGCCCACAGCCAGAAGCACGTCGCAGTGCTGCATCGCATTGTTGGCCTCCCAGGTACCGTGCATCCCGGGCATGCCTAAAAATTTACGATCGCTGGCCGGATAGGCACCCAAGCCCATCAGCGTGTTGGTTACCGGGTAGCCCAGCATGTCGACCAAGGTTCGCAATTCGTTGGAGGCGTTGCCCAGCAGCACACCGCCGCCGGTGTAGATGAACGGCCGCTTGGCCGTCAACAACAATTGCAAGGCCTTGCGTATCTGCCCACCGTGGCCGCGGCGTACAGGGTTGTACGAGCGCATCTCCACCGTTTCGGGGTGGCCCACATAAGGCACCTTATTGAAGGAAACGTCCTTAGGAATGTCCACCACCACAGGGCCTGGCCGGCCCGATCGGGCAATATGAAAAGCTTTTTTCATCGTCAGCGCGATATCACGCGCATCTTTGACGAGAAAGTTGTGCTTGACGATGGGTCGGGTGATGCCGACGGTATCGCATTCCTGAAAAGCATCCAGGCCAATGGCAGCGGTTGGCACTTGTCCGGTGATGATCACCATCGGAATGCTGTCCATATACGCTGTGGCGATACCCGTCACGGCATTCGTCGCGCCGGGGCCGGAGGTAACCAGCGCAACGCCTACATCTCCAGTGGCGCGGGCATAACCGTCTGCAGCATGCACGGCGGCCTGTTCATGGCGCACCAGCACATGCTGCATGGTGTCCTGTTTGTAGAGCGCGTCGTAGATGTACAGAACAGCGCCGCCTGGGTAACCCCAGATGTACCGCACGCCTTCCGCCTGCAAAGACTTGATCAGGATTTCTGCCCCCATCAGATCCTGAGGGACGGGCTGGGATGCCTGCTTGGCACCCTGATGCGCGGCGGCTGCCGAAGCGATTTCGGCCTTGGTGATTTCCATAATGAACCTTTGTGAATTTCTCTAACGAAAAACCTTGGGTGCTTCTTGCAGCGATTCTTGTGGAATCCGCTCGAAACTTGAGGCCAAGGACATGGGCGGGACTGTGACCACGCCGGACGTTGACCCGTTTGCTTGTTAGCGCAAAGTCGAATTATCGCACTGCAGCAAACCAGAGCCGCAAAGGCATCCGGAAATGAAAGCGCAATGCAATAATCAGTCCAGTAAGCCGCTGGCGACGCACGTGCGGCAACCCTTGTTAGTTCATTCCGCTTTCTCTTGGCCACCGAACAAGAACTGTCCCAATTTCTCAAAGGCGTTGAAAAACGCGCGTTTAAACGTTCGTACTTTCATGTGCGCAATGAGGAATCGGCATTAGACATCGTCCAGGACAGCATGATGAAGCTGGCGCACCACTACGGGGACAAGCCCCCTGGTGAGCTACCTATGCTGTTTCAGCGCATCTTGAGCAACTGCACACTGGACTGGTTTAGGCGTCAAAAAACCCACCGGGCCGTGTTTTCCAACATGGGAGAGTTCGCTGGATCGGATGACGAAGGCGGAGAATTTGACCTGCTTGAGGCACTTTCTCTTTCGGGAACCAACCACAGCGTAGACAGCGCGGAAGACTTGGCGCGACACGCGCAGTCGTTTCAACAAATAGAGCAAGAGATAGAACGTTTACCGTCACGTCAACGAGAAGCCTTTTTGCTGCGTTATTGGGAAGAGATGGACGTCGCGGAGACCGCTGCAGCAATGGGGTGCTCGGAAGGCAGTGTCAAGACCCATTGTTTTCGTGCGGTGCAGTCCCTTGCGAAGGCGCTTAAGGCTAAAGGAATCGAACCATGAAAAACGTGTCCCAGAATAGAATCGACAACGCCATCCACCTGTTCTCCAAGCGAATCGTCTTCCGACTTGATCTTGGCGTGGGACATCTGTCCTACGACGTTATCGAACGCCTAAGGGCTGGCCGCGTGCAGGCATTAGCGCAGCGCAAGCGTGCGGCTGCGGCGGTGACTCAGCCGGTATCTGCTTGGTCGCGGGCGGGTGCCAGTCTGGTCATTGGTGGGAGTGGTTCTGACGACGGCGCGGCCAGTTGGTGGCGGCCGTTAGTATCAATAGTTCCGGTGCTAGTGTTGGTAGCGGGTCTTATGGTGATGGGAAATGTCCAGGATGAAACTGGCACGAGTGAAGTCGCCGAAGTCGATGCAGCTTTGCTTACCGATACGTTGCCGCCTGCTGCCTACGCCGATCCAGGTTTTGTGCAGTTTCTCAAAACACGCGCCGACGAGAACCTTTGAATTCAAGCCGCTCGGTCCGTAGTGATCTTGCGGCCCTACTGCAACTGCATGCAAGACGCACATCGACCCGTGTCAACGTCCCGCTCGACGCCAGCCATATCGCTGGCGTTGGTTTTGTTGTTGGCTTTCGGTTTGGGCGGGTTTCTAGCGTTTCAAACCATCCGCATGGTGCCTGGTACATCGGCCCACACCGTTAGTACAAATCATTCCAACACCCCCCAAAATTTGCAAACTGCAACGCCAGACAGGCCGCGCCCTTTGTTTGCAGGACCCGGTTGGGGCGTCATGACGCGCTCACAGAAGCTTGCGCTGTATCCGCTCGCCGAGCGCTGGGATTACATGACGGAAAGTCAAAAGCGTCGGTGGCTGGCACTCGCCACCACTTTTCCAGGCATGCCTGAAAATGAACAACAGCGACTGCGTGAGCGTATGACGGCTTGGGCAAGTCTGAGCGCCCAGCAACGCAGCCAGGCACGCTTGAACTTTGCGACGACACGCGCTTTGTCGCCCGTCGACATCCAGAGCGAATGGGAGGCTTATCAAGCGTTGAGCGATGCGAGAAAGAAAAGCTTAGCGGCGAACGCCCCAAAGCCGCGCGGCGCTGCGACCGCGCTCAGGCCGTTGCCCTCAAAGCAGCTTGCACATGTGCCCACTCCGTCTGAAGCACAAGCTGCAGCGCCCAACGCGCCTAAAGTGATAGTGCCCCAGGCCACGCCGGTTCGCGCGCCCTCGGCTGCCGATCCAGTGCCGCTTCCACAAGCCATGCCTTTGCTCGTAATGCCCCCGTACGGACCTTCGCGTGGTGAGAGCGGTATGCCGCCCGACAACAAAGCCCCGGCGTTCACACCTCCGGATCCGCTACCCGATCCCTACATGAATTGATGTCTTCAGTCCCAACGCCGTCGCCGCAGCCAAGCGTCTCAATAAGCAACCAGCCTCACTGTGCAATGACCGCCCCGCCCTTGGTTCGGCGCATGGCTTGCTGGTTGTACGAGGGCATGCTTATGTTTGGCGTAGTCTTTATTTCAGCGTATCTGTTTGGAACGCTCAGCCAAACACGCAATGCCATGGACAATCGCCACCCTTTGCAAGCATTTCTTTTTGTTGTGTTTGGTATCTACTTTGTGTGGTTCTGGTCAAAGGGGCAAACATTGGCGATGAAAACCTGGCACATCCGCGTAGTCGACGCACTTGGTCGTCCGATTAGTCAGCTGCGTGCGCTGGGCCGTTATGTGCTCACATGGTTTTGGTTTCTACCGCCGCTGATCTCCATGGTGCCATTTGCACTTCCAGTTGGCGAAGTATTAGTGGTCTCAACCGGATGGATCGTCTTTTGGGCGCTCGCGAGTCGCCTGCATCCCTTGGGGCAGTTCTGGCATGACGCATGGGCAGGAACGCGGTTGATGGATACCAAGCAAATTCGCGCCTGACCTCGCGAGGTGACGCACGCGACAATGCGGGAATGTCACAACACCCGCCACCGCCACCGCCACCGGTCAACGCCCAAAAACACCGGCGAGGCCTGTCGCGCATGTTGCATGCCGCGCGTTACTCGCTGTTAGGTTTACGCGCTGGCTGGCACGAAACCGCTTTTCGCCAAGAGGCCATATGTGCGGTCGTGCTGGTACCCGCTGCTTTTTTCTTGGGCCGCAGTTGGATCGAAGTGGCCTTGCTGGCAGGCTCGGTGATGCTGCTGCTGATCGTGGAGTTGCTCAATACCGCGATCGAATGCGCCATTGATCGCATCGGACCAGATTGGCATGCCTTATCGGGCAGGGCAAAAGACATGGGCAGCGCTGCTGTACTACTGGCTTTGCTGCTGTCCGCAAGTATTTGGACCGCGGCACTATTTGAAAGATTTACCCATGGCTGAGCCTCAATTTTCTATTTGCGTGTATTGCGGCTCACGTCCCGGCGAAAAACCTGAGTTTTCTCAGGCTGCCGTTGGCGTAGGTACTTGGATAGGTGCCCGCGGCGGGCAGTTGGTGTACGGCGGAGGCCGCAGTGGTCTGATGGGCACGGTGGCCCGCGCGACCGCTGAAGCGGGCGGCCGCGTGGTGGGTGTGATTCCTCAATCATTGGTGGACAAGGAGCACGCCAACTACGACTGCGACGAGCTCCACGTAGTGCAGACCATGCATGAACGCAAAGCATTGATGGCGGAAAGAAGCGATGCTTTTTTGGCCTTGCCAGGCGGCATAGGCACATTTGAAGAGCTGTTTGAGGTGTGGACCTGGAGCCAGCTCGGCTACCATGACAAACCGATTGGGCTGCTGAACGTAGCTAGTTACTACACGCCGCTGCTTGCTTTTCTAGAAAGCAGCGTGTCTGCCGGGTTCATGAGTTCTTGGCAGATGGGACTGATTCAAAACGCGACTGTTTCGGCTGATTTGCTGCTGACGCTTACGCAAGAGCTGAAGTCAATAAAGGGATTTTCCCTCGGCCAGACACCAGAGCAAAATCTACGTGAAGTAATCTAAAGGTTTTCCAGCAACCCGTTCCCCTTTAAACAGCTTCTTCGTCCAGATCACCCGTGCGAATGCGCACAACACGTTCCACTGCCGTCACGAAAATCTTTCCATCGCCAATTTTCCCGGTTCGTGCCACCTGAACAATGGCATCGACGCAGCGCTCCAGGTCTTCGGTACGCACCACAACCTCCACTTTGACTTTGGGCAGAAAATCAACCACGTATTCGGCACCGCGGTAGAGCTCGGTATGGCCTTTTTGGCGGCCGAAACCCTTTACTTCTGTGACGGTGAGACCGGTCACGCCGCATTCGGCCAGCGCCTCCCGAACTTCTTCCAACTTGAAGGGCTTGATAACGGCGGTGATCATTTTCATAGGGAACTCCTCTTGAACTCGATCATAGTTCAGCCCCGAAACCGGTTGGTGACGGGGTAGCGCCAGTCCTTGCCAAAACTGCGGCGTGTTAACCGAACCCCTAACGGGGCTTGACGGCGTTTGTATTCGTTGATTTTGATGAGACGGGTGACTTTTTCAATAATATCCGCATCGAACCCGCCCGCAACGATGGAGGCAATGGGCTCGTCATTTTCCATGTAGCGCTCAATGATTTCGTCCAGCACCTCGTAGGCAGGCAGGCTGTCTTGGTCGGTCTGATCAGCGCGCAGCTCAGCGCTGGGCGGGCGCGTGATGATGCGCTCAGGAATCGGGTTGTTGCCGGTACCAAAAGGATCGTTCGCATTGCGCCAGTGCGCCAACGCAAACACCTGTGTTTTGAGTAAGTCTTTGATAGGCGCAAACCCGCCGGCCATGTCACCGTACAGCGTGCAGTAGCCGGTCGCCAGCTCGCTCTTGTTACCCGTGGTGAGCACCAGGCCGCCAAACTTGTTGGAAAGCGCCATCAATAAAGTCCCGCGAATACGCGCCTGCAGGTTTTCCTCGGTGGTGTCCTCTGTGCAGCCCGTGAATGCAGGGGCCAAACCCGATTTGAACGCTTCAAACGTGGAAGCAATATCGATTTCCTCATACTGCACTTGGAGGCGCTGTGCCATCTCGCGCGCATCAATGCAGCTGATGTCTGCTGTGTAGTGCGACGGCATCATCACCGTACGCACCTTGTCTGCACCCAGTGCATCTACGGCCAGTGCCAGCACCAAAGCAGAATCGATACCGCCCGAGAGGCCCAGCACAACACCCGGAAAACCGTTCTTGCCGATGTAGTCGCGTAAGCCGAGCACCATGGCGCTCCAAAGGTCAGCCAAGGGCTCCGCTAAAGGCTCAATACTCGCTCTTATTTCGAGAGCTCCATTCCCTTTATCCACCTGCGCTAGCAGCAGTTTCTCCATAAAACCTGGCGCGCGAGCGGTGATGTCACCCGCCACGTTGAGCGCGAATGACCGGCCTTCAAAAACCACCTCGTCCTGGCCGCCGACCAGGTGCGCATAGACCAGAGGCAATCCTGTTTCCAGCACCCGTTCGCGCATGACCTGCTCGCGCTCGGCGCTTTTGCCACCGTGAAACGGCGAGGCATTGATGACTGCAATCATCTCGGCACCTGCAGACTGCAGTTCGCACGCTGGCTGGGAGAACCAGGCGTCTTCGCAAATCAAAATGCCGACGCGAAAACCCTCCACGTCAAACATACAGGGTGCAGAGCCGGTGTCGAAATATCGGCGCTCGTCGAATACAGAGTAATTTGGTAGCTTTCGTTTGGCATAGGTGTGCTCCACCCGCCCCGCGCGCAGCACGCTGGCAACATTTAAGCAGAGCGATCGCAGCGGCGCACCGGCGACGCTTTGCGGATGCCCAAGCACGATGACAAGGTCTTTCAGCGCTGCCGTCTCAGCGGCAATCTGTTTCACGGCATCATCACAGGCCGCTAGGAATGCTGGGCG
The DNA here is from genome assembly GCA_038235025.1 of Burkholderiales bacterium. GTDB lineage: Bacteria > Pseudomonadota > Gammaproteobacteria > Burkholderiales > Burkholderiaceae_C > Simplicispira. The sequence goes on along the minus strand of JBBSUJ010000014.1, from coordinate 2,349 downwards.
CAAAAAGAGGTCTTCAGCAGCGTAACCACACAAGGCTAGCTCAGGCGTCAGCAGCAGCCGCGCACCGTCTATGTGTGCCTCGCGCGCGGCGGAAATAATTTTTTGCGCGTTGCCCTGCACGTCGCCCACAAGAAAGTTGAGTTGCGCTATGCCAATAGAAAGCTGCATGGAAATGAGAGGTTCAATGAGGCGGATAGACCGCAACGAAAAGGCCGCGCGTGGCTGAGCAGCCGATTATCGCCCGCGTGCATGCATCTCCGCTCGCCGTGGATGCATCCCAGTGGAACGCCTTGCTGGCGCAGCAAGCAGCGCCCACACCTTTCATGCGACATGAATATCTGGCCGCTCTGCACACCAGCCACAGCGCTGTGCCCGAGACCGGTTGGCATCCGCGTTTCTTTACGCTGGAAGAGGATGGCGCCCTCATCGCTGCCTGCCCGCTGTACCTCAAAGAACACTCCTACGGCGAATACGTTTTTGATTGGGCCTGGGCGCGTGCTTACCAGGACCACGGGCTTTCCTATTACCCCAAAGCGCTGATTGCCGTGCCTTTCACGCCCGTGCCGGGTACCCGTTTGTTGGCGCGAGATGCCGCAGCCCGCAACGCATTGCTGCAGGCCGTTACTGCTTGGTGCGAGGAGGAGAAACTGTCGTCTCTGCACCTGCTGTTTGGCGCGGATGAAGATCTCTACGCGACTGAGCAGGCCGCCATGATGCAGCGGACAACGGTGCAGTTTCACTGGAAGAACACGGTACCGGGATACGCAAGCTTTGATGATTTCCTGGCCGCCCTGTCGCAAGAAAAACGCAAGAAAATTCGCCAAGAACAACGCCGTGTAGAAACTGCGGGTGTGCGTTTTCGCTGTGTCCGCGGTACTGACATCGCACCTGCAGATTGGGCATTTTTCTACCAGTGTTACGAGCGCACCTACCTGGAACATGGCAACGCGCCTTACCTCAGCGCGGCATTCTTTGAGCGCATGGCGGCAGACATGCCCGAGGCCTGGGTCCTGTTCATTGCCGAAAGAGAAGGCTTGCCCATTGCTAGCAGTCTGATAGCTGTAAACCAAGGTGGGATAAGCGCAAACGGCCAAAAATCATCAGAAAATTTGCCTCTGGTGGCTTACGGCCGTTACTGGGGTGCGCTGGAGCGTGTGGATTGCCTGCACTTTGACGCTTGTTATTACCAGCCCATTCGCTGGTGTATCGAAAACGGTGTCAGCAGTTTTGAAGGCGGTGCGCAGGGCGAGCACAAGATGGCGCGCGCGCTCATGCCGGTCGCTGCGAGGAGCGCGCATTGGTTAGCGCATCCAGCGTTTTCGGATGCCGTGGAACGCTTTCTTGAACGCGAGGGCGAAGGGATGGTCGCCTATCAAGCCGCGCTGGAATCCCGGTCGCCGTTTCGCGCGCTGGCCGAGCATCCGCCACAAAGCTGATGGCATTGCGATACGCCATGGCACGGCTCTCAGGAAGCCCTGCATAACTCACTGCGGTCTGTGATAACACGGTCTCGGGCGGTCGACTGCGTTACTTTTCTTGGCAATCGTTCGGCTATTGCCTGCCAAAAGGCGCTTTGCAGCCCATCCCGATCCGCACTATCACATCCTCGCGAGGGTTATGCAGGACATCCCCAACGGCTTTCGACTAGGTCTGCGGCAAGACGCTGGCCATCGCGCAAGTACGAAAAATCACGGTGGGCGTAGTGTTCGCTCCGCCTTCAAACCGCTCGCGCACGCCGAGTCGCCCATGCTTTCACTTGGCGTGCAACATTTTTTCTGTCTCAAAAATAGAAAGCGTTTTGTGGACGCTTTTTTGGTTGCTAGAACGACGGATAAGCCGCCACAGGCACAGCCAGCTCATATCGGCACCTGCTGGTATTTCAAGCTTGCTGATTTGCACGCGCCACTGCGCAAAGCCTGACTCTCAACAGGGCAATTCAAACTGTTCCAGCGAAAATGAATCGAACCGGTGGCGCGGCGGTCGTGGGTCGTGGTCACTGACGATCTGCACGGTGTCATTGGGAAGCAGCCCGTTTAAGGCGCTAAAAATCGTCGTGTGGCGTTAGGTGGTGGAATCTGGCGCACGTCGATGATGGATGAGTAGCAAAGAAGCATCGGAGCCTTTATCGGGTAGATTCTCGAAGTGATGGATCGTGAAAAAAACGCTCAAATTAACCATCTACACCGTCCAGGCGCGCGTTCGTCAACCTAGCAGGCCGCTGAAATACCCCATGCGTGAGCGCAAGCTCCCCTTGGACAATTTCGTTTTTTCTGGTTTCCTTTTCGCATTCTGATATTTATCTTGCTTTTGCACCGTTTTCAGTCACTTTGCGGCCCCTCCTTGGGCATT
>JBBSUJ010000013.1:0-55218 GCA_038235025.1 Burkholderiales bacterium | reverse complement strand
GATGTGATGGTGCGGATCGGGATGGGGCGCAAGGCGTCTTTTTGCAGCCAATAGCCGTGCTATTGGCAACAAAAGCAACGCAGAGAACCGCCCGAGGCCGCGCTATCACAGACCGCAGGGAGTTATGCAGGACGTCCCTAGTACTACCAATATCTTAATGAGAACAGCTAGCGATGCGCAACCTCCTCTACTGCGCAGGTGAAGCCGGCATCGATCGTTGCAGGCAGTCGCGGCGCAGCAATGGAGACCACCACCGCGCTCGGAAAAGCGGTCACGGCCTTTGCAGCCACGGCGCAAAACAATCCGACCGCGACTTGGGCGTCCCGCGCACGACGGTAGTGAGCTTGCGCCCGGGATGAACCAGACAGAGGTGATGGGCTCGTGCTGCCAAAGAGAAGAAAAAAAGTAACCGGGTAAACCAGCTAGCGCATCCCTATTTTCAGGCTAGGAGGCAGGCTGTGTGTTGTTGACGTTGAAAGCTCGCGCGGCTGCAATTACGGTCGCAAACTAACTGGCAAAACCCACCATTTCCGGGGCAAACCCGGCGCTGGCGCTGGAAGCACCCCGATCTTGTGCAATTAACACGGCCGTTTATTCTGTCCGCACGCAAGAGGACAGCGCGCCAGTCCTTACGCACCCGCGCGACTTCAAGGAGAAAAAAATTCGATAAAGCACTTCTTTTCTGTAAATTTCCGAGATTCCGTCTTGGGTACTGGTGATTGGCAATGCTCAGGGCTTCATGGGGAGGTAGATTTTTGCGGTCATCCACTCCTCGTCTTGTTCGGCCAGCAAGGCGCTGATTAAGCGCAGGCAGCTGGCCGAGTTAGGAAACAACGTGGCGACACGGGACGCGACACGTACTACGTACCACGTACTTGAGCGAAACAATGAGGCTCAAGGTCCAAAAGAAGATGGACAAAATTCCATAAACGTTGTTTTGGGTGAATGGAACATGTCCAGAGCCGAAGACCTCCTTCATCGCATACAGCACGCTTGTGCCGATGTCGCCGTACGCCACGCCGACAGCGGCGAGCGTGAGGGCGGGCAGCGCCAATTTCGAGGTTTGCACAAAAAAGGGAGGCTGCGCGTGTCCACAAAACTGTCGCGCGCAAATGCCACAAGACTCTAGGGCCGCCCATTTTGCGCTGCTGCGCTGCAACAATCCACCTGCCCCAGCCATCGGCCTGCGCCTATGTGAGGAATTGTTGCAGACAGACCACTTTCAGTTCAGACGCCCCGGTTTCGCTCGCCGGAAGACGAAGTCGAGGCAGCAATCGTCCGTTCGCGTCAGTCGTAGACCTCAGCGTCGGGATTGGTCGCTTCCAGTTCATAGCTAGCGGCCAACATTGCCAATCGAGCGATCACGCCATACATGTAAAAGCGATTTGGCGCACTCGCGCCGGGCCGTGCGCCCAATTGCGGCATGTGAGTGCTTTGGTCAAATGCAAGCGGCACAAACGACGAGCCCGGGGCATTGAGGTTCTCGTCCATGCCTCGGTCAGGGTGCATACGGTAGAACCCCCCCACAACATAGCGGTCCATCATGTAGACCACCGGCTCGGCCACTGCGCTGTTGAGGCGCTCTTGCGTAAGTACCCCTTCTTGCACGATGACATCGCCCACCAGAGGGCCATCGTGACCGACAGCTGCTTTGCTGCGCGATTGGCGCTGAAGTGCTTCGAGGTCCTTGGCGTCTCGCACGGTCACTACCGATGCTTCCGCATTGCCGTTGTCGGCCTTGACTATGACAAACGGCTTTTCCTTGATGCCGTAATCCTTATATTTGCGCCGCACCTTGGCAAGTAAGGCGTCGACCTGCGACTGAAGCGCCTCCAGCCCTCCCTGGTCGGCGGTGTTCACATCGCTGCACTTCAAAAACATCGGGTTGATCAACCAGGGATCAATGCCCAGCACTTTGCCAAACCGTTTGGCTACTTCCTCATAGCTGCGGAAATGGTTGCTCTTGCGCCTTACCGTCCATCCCGCGTGCAACGGTGGCAACAGGTATTGCTCGTGCAAATCTTCGAGAATGCCAGGTGCCCCGGCCCACAGGTCGTTGTTAAGCAGGATGGTGCAGGGGTCAAAGTTTTTGATACCCAAGCGGTGGCGGGTGCGTATCACGGGCTCCAGCGTCAGGCTTTCACCATGCGGCAGGTCAATCACCGTGGTTTTTTTAACGTTGGGATTGATCGAGCCAATGCGAACATTCAGGCCCGCCATGTTGAAGATGCGCTGCAGCTGTACCAGGTTGCTGAGGTAGAAGCTGTCTTGCGTGTTGTTCCGCGGAATGATCAGCAAATTGCGCGCTTCTGGGCAAATTTTCTCGATCGCCGCCATCGCCGCCTGCACTGCCAGCGGCAGCATGGGAGACGTCAAATTGTTCCAGCCCCCAGGGAACAAATTGGTATCGACCGGTGCCAACTTAAAGCCGGCGTTGCGGATGTCGACGGACGTGTAAAACGGCGGGGTGTGCTCCATCCATTCCAGGCGAAACCAGCGCTCGGTAGCAGGCATCGAATCGATGATGCGTTGCTCCAACTCGTTGATAGGACCCGTGAGGGCGGTTATGAGGTGCGGGACCATGCGACAGTGCCTAAAAAAAGGATGGCTAATTGTAGAAGCGCCGGATGGCGCGATGTGGCACCTAAAACCCTAGCGGCGCCAGAACGCTGGCGTCAGTAACGCAAGAAAGCTCAGAATTTCTAGTCGCCCCAGCACCATGGCCAACGTGCACACCCAGACTTGGAAATCCGTGAGGACGGCGTAGGTAGAGGCGGGGCCCACAGCACCAAGACCTGGGCCGGTGCAATGCAGGCTGGCCATGACAGCGCTGAAGGCAGTGACCGGGTCGAGGCCCGTCGCCATCAGCACCATGCTCAAGATGATGAGCGTCGCGGCATACACCAGCATAAAAGCGAGCACCGAAAAAATCATGGGGTTGCCGACCACTTTGCCACCTAACAGCACCGGCTGCACCGCATTCGGGTGCACCAGGCGCGTCAACTCGCGCTGCGCCTGCTTCACCAAAATCAGCATCCGCACCATCTTCATGCCGCCTCCGGTGGAGCCCGCGCTAGTTGCCACGCCGGACAGCATCAGCATCAACACGGGCGCAACCACGGGCCAGTTGAGATAGTCAGTGGTGGCGTAGCCCGTGGTGGATGACAAGGAGACGGTGTGAAACAAGCCCTGGCGCAGCGCCTCCAGAGGCGCGTAAACGTCCTTGATCCACAGCATGAAGGCCACGAACAGCCCAACCCCGACCATGGTGCTCAAGGTGGCGCGCATCTCGGGGTCGCTCAAAAAACCGCGCAAATGGCCCTTTCGCATGGCGATGAAGTACAGCGCGAAGTTGCAGCTTGCCAGCAGCATGAAAAAGATGGCAATCCACTCCAGCAGCGGCGAGCGAAAGTAACCAAAACTCGCATCGTGCGCCGACATGCCACCCAAACTGACGGTAGAGAACATATGCATCAACGCGTCGAGCGGCTGCATGCCAGCCAGCCAATACGCCAGCAAGCAGCCGAGGGAGAAAGCGGCGTAAACACCCCACAGCCCTTTGGCCGTTCCGGTCATGCGCGGGGTGAGCTTGGTGTCTCGAATCGGCCCAGCGGCCTCAGCCCTGAACAACTGCGCACCGCCCGCGCCCAGCATGGGCAGCACTGCCACCGCCAAAATCAAAATGCCCATGCCGCCAATCCACTGCAGCAAGGTGCGCCACACGTTGACAGACACCGGCAAGGCATCCAGCCCGGTAAAGATGGTCGCGCCGGTGGTGGTCAGGCCCGATACCGCTTCAAAGTAGGCGTGCGTGAACGACACGGGCCTGTCTGCCAGGCTGCACGCCAGCATGATCGGAAGTGATGCCACCAGCGGCAGCAACGTCCAGGCGAGCGACACAAGCATGACTCCGTGGCGCGGCAGCAGTTCACGCCGGTGGCGGCGCAGCCCCAGCGTGAGCGCCGCCCCAGCGGCCAGCGCGGCGGTCATGGCAATGGGGTAGACGCGCCAGACGCCGTCATCCTGGTGCAAAGACACCGCTAGCGGCACCCCCATGGCGCAAGCAAACAGCATGACCAGCATGCCCAGTACACGCAGGACCGGCATCACATCAGACATGGCAGGCGCGTATCAAAAGAAGGTGGCGCTGACGCGGAACAGCTTTTCCACATCACCCACCAGCCGTTTGTGCGGCAGGAAGAACACCACGTGGTCGCCCTGTTCAATCACCGTGTCGCTGTGCGGAATAATCACCTCGGGCGCTTGCTGCTGCAGCGCTCCCGCGTCCGGCAGGCCGCGCACGATGAGGCCGATGTGGACATCGGTGGGCAAGCGCAGCTCACTCACCTTGCGCCCAATCACGCGGGAGCTTTTGCGGTCGCCTCGTGCCACGACTTCCAACGCCTCTGCCACGCCCCGGCGCAAGCTGTGCACGGCTTGCACATCGCCCCGGCGCACGTGGGTCAGCAGCTCGCCCAGCATGGCCTGCGCAGGCGAGAGCGCAATGTCAATCTGTGTGCCGTGCATCAGGTCGGCGTAACTGCGCCGCTCGATCAATGCCAGCACGCGGCGCGCGCCCATGCGCTTGGCCTGCAGGGCAGACATGATGTTGTCTTCATCGTCGTCACTGAGCGCCAGAAACAAATCAACGTCTTCAATGGCTTCAGCCGCCAGCATGTCTTCGTCGGTGGCGCTCCCTAGCAACACCAACACGCTCGCGGGCAATGAAGACGCGAGCTCGACGCAGCGGTCCGCACTTTCCTCCAACACCTTGACGTTGAAGCGCCCGGTTTCTCGACCGAGCTGCTGCGCCAATCGCTCTGCCACTGCGCCGCCACCCGCAATCATGACGCGGCGCACCGCGCGCGTGGGATACCCTTCGCGCTGGTGCAGGCCACTCAACACCTGCGCCATGCTCTCTCGGGCAGAAAGTACAAAAACTTCGTCGCCCGACTCCACTCGGGTGGTGCCGTCGCAGGCGACAAAGCGGTCGGGCTCCTCCAGAAAGCGCCGGTAGATTGCGACGATACGAATGGCCAGCTCAGGCATTGCCAGCCGAATTTGCGCGATGGTCTGCCCGACCATGGGCGCACCTTCGCGAGCCCGCGTCGACACCAGGCAAGCACGACCACTGGCGAACTCACGTACCTGCATGGCTTCAGGGTGTTCGATGAGTTTGCCGATATAGCGGGTCAGCGATTCTTCCGGGCAGATGATGCGGCTGACACCAAAGCCTTCATCGCTGGTCAAGGCTTCGCTGGCAAACCCCGGTGACCGCACGCGCGCAATGCGCAGCGGAATCCGAAACAGCAGCTGCGCCAGTTTGCAGCACACCAGATTGGTTTCGTCCAGCGCGGCGCAGGCGATCAGCAGGTCGGTGTCGTCCGCGCCGGCTTCGGCTAATACGCTCGATTCGATGCCACTGCCCACCACACCTCGTAGATCAAAACGCGATTCGAGCTCGCGCACTCGCAGTGCGTCGTGGTCAATGACGGTGATGTCGTTGTGCTCGGAGACCAGACTTTCTGCCACGCTCTGGCCCACACGGCCAGCGCCCAGAATAATGATTTTCATGCGCGAATCGTCAAGACGTTCTGCCGGTCAGGTGCGGCATTCGCCCTGCCCCATCACCACCCATTTGAGGGAGGTGAGGCCTTCAATGCCAACCGGGCCACGCGCGTGGAACTTGTCGGTGCTGATGCCGATTTCGGCGCCCAGGCCGTACTCAAATCCATCGGCAAACCGGGTGCTGGCGTTCACCATCACGCTGGCGGAATCGACTTCACGCAGGAACCGCTGGGCGTGCACATGGTCGCGCGTGACGATGGCATCGGTGTGGTGGCTGGAGTAGCGATTGATGTGGGCGATGGCCTCGGTAACGCCTTCCACCACCTTGATGCTGATGATGGGCGCGAGGTATTCCTCAGACCAATCCTGCTCGGTAGCCGCCACCAGTTTTGCTTCTTTATTAGTAGCTAACAATGACATGGATAGTGCGCAAACCCGCATTTCGACTTGTTTTTTTGCCAACACCGCAGCAATAAGCGGCAGAAACTCGGCGACCACGCCCCTCGCCACCAGCAAGCTCTCACTCGCGTTGCATGGGCTGTACTTTTGCGTTTTTGCGTTGTCGACAATGCGCAGCGCCATCTCCAGGTCGCAAGGGTCGTCGACATAGGTGTGGCAGTTGCCGTCCAGGTGCTTGATGACCGGCACTTTGGCCCCTGCAGCAACACGCTCGATCAGGCCCTTGCCGCCGCGCGGAATGATCACGTCGACAAACTGCGGCATGGCAATCAGTACGTCTACCGCCGCCCTGTCGGTCGTCTGGACCAGTTGCACCGCTTCCTGCGGCAAGCCAGCGGACTCCAGCGCCTGCTGCACCAAAAGCGCCAGCGCCTTGTTCGACTCAATGGCCTCGGAGCCGCCGCGCAGAATGACGGCGTTGCCGCTTTTGATCGCCAAGCTGGCCGCTTCTATGGTGACGTTCGGGCGGCTCTCGTACACCATGCCGAACACCCCAATCGGCACCCGCATTTGACCCACGCGAATACCGCTGGGCTGCTGCTGCATACCCCGTATTTCACCAATGATGTCGGGCATGGCGGCGAGCTGCTCGCAGCCTTGCGCGCAAGTGTCCAGAACTTTCGGTGTGATTTCTAACCGGTCGAGCATGGGCGCTGACAAGCCGCTCGCGCGGGCGCGCTCCAGGTCGCGCGCATTGGCCTGTTGCAACGGCTCCACCTGGCCGCGCAACAATGCGGCCAAGGCCAGCAATGCTTTACTTTTGATAGCTGCTGGAGCAGAAGCCATTAGCGCTGAGGCCGTTTTTGCCTGTAAACCCAGGCCATGTACATATTCGCTGACATTAAAGGCGTTCATGCACTTGATTTTGGCAGATGCCAATGCGCCTCCAGCTTGGCGTGACTACCGCCGCGCTGCCCCCTGTCCCACACGGCCGTTGGCAAGGACTGCCTAGCATGGCGCTTTACTTATTCCCAAGGAGATTTCCAATGAGTGTTGCCAAAGTAATCGAGATCAGTTCCACCAGCAACAAGAGCTTTGAAGAAGCCATCAGCCACGGTATCGCCAACGCCTGCGCTGATGCATCCCAAGTGCGCGGCGCATGGATTAAGGAGCAAAAGGTCAGCGTGGAGGGCGGCCGCATCACGGCCTATCGCGTCAACATGCAGGTGACTTTCGTTGAGAGTGGCGGCAAGTCCTAAACGGCGTTCTCCAGCGATAAACGGAGAGGGCGCGGTTTTCTAGAATCAGCCGCGACAGAAAACACCGCTACGAGAAAGAGCCCCTCCCGTGAACACCCCCTACTCCACAGTGCGTCGCGCGCTGCGCCTGGCCTCGTTGGTTGGCGCTCCCGTGTGGCTGCTAAACGCCTGCGAGAAGCAGCAGGACGCATCGGCCGCTGCGGACAGCCCTGTCTCCATCGCAGTTCAAGTTCCGCCCCCCGTCGAGGCAACGCCAGACGTACCCCCCGGCCCGGCCGGCCCGGCTGAACCGGTCGAGGCTCTGCCTGCTGCCATTGCTGTAACCGCTGAGCCTGCAGCTTTCGACTTGAACAGCATCGCAGCCAGCGATACCGATTTGGGCGAATTCCCCTATTTTTCTGCGCCCGAGGGAGCCCAGTACATCAACGGCGGCGGCAAAGAAAAAAATTTTGAGCGGAGCCAAGTCGCGGTTGATGGCAAGCTCATGCCCGTTGAGGGCCCTTGGTTCGGTGCGTATCTCGGGGCAAAAGCCGGCACGCCCTGGTCCGCGCATTTTGTAGAAAAAAGCTATGACGACATCATCACCAGCTTGGGGGGCGTCCGAATTTTCCATGGGCGTGTAGAACGCACCGACGTCGAGCGCGTCAAAGCGCTCAATCAGCTCACGAGTTCGCAAGGCAATTTCGACTACTGGAACAAGGACCCGATCTCCACCTACGTGATCCGCCGTGCGAACGGAGCCGCCGTCTACATTCAGGTGCAAACCAACTCGGCGTCTGGCCGCCTGCAGGTGGCGCAGCAGGGTAAATTTGAGCAGACCATCCAGCTTGTGAAAGCCAGTGACTTGAAGAAATCTCTCGATGCCAATGGCAAGGCTGTGGTTCATGTCAACTTTGACGTAGACCAGGCCACGGTACAGGCGGACGGCATGCGATCAGTCGCCGAAATTGTGAGTCTGCTTCACACGGAACCTGCGCTTAAGTTGTCGATTGAAGGGCACACCGACACCTCCGGTGCACCAGAGCACAACCGCGCGCTTTCCAAGAATCGCGCAGATACCGTTCAGCAATTGCTGCGGCTGGCGGGCGTGGCGGCAGACCGTTTAAAGACGCAAGGCTGGGGTGATACGCAGCCGGTCAAACCCAACACCAGCGACGACAAAAAAGCGCAAAACCGGCGCGTAGAGCTGATCAAGTTTTAAGGTGGTGCCGCACCACCGCACAACTTCACCACGCATGCACCGCCGCGCTGCGTTTTGGTCAGCGCGTGGCGCTGCAAGTGCGCGTGATCTGCAACGCTAAGCGCTGCAACGATTGCCAAGGGTCTTGCGGCCAGTCGGGCTGTTTGAGCCCTTTCACAATGCCGTCAACGACATGGGCCGATTGCAGCAGTCGGCCGGCGGCGGCGGCGGACACCTGCGGCGCAACACGCTCAAACAATTTCTCCTTGGCTCCCCAGACCCGCGCTTCGCGCAGTGCCATGGGCCAAGGCCGGCCCGCGGCCACCGCATCGACCACCCGCTTGAGCGAGCGGATATCGTCCGACAACGCCCAATGGACCAGCACCGCAGCCGTGCCCTCGGCTTCCAGTCCATCCAGCATTCGCTGCACGCGCATCACCTGGCCCGACAGCGCCGCTTCGGCCAGCTTGAACACGTCGTAGCGGGCGACGTTTAACACGGCGTCTTCGATGTCTGCCCGGCTCAACTCTCCCGCCGGGTGCAGCAGGGCGAGTTTTTGAATTTCCTGGTGCGCAGCGAGCAGGTTGCCCTCCACCCGGTCCGCAAAAAATTGCAGCGTGCGCTGACCTTCTTCGCCCGATTGCACCCGCTGCTGCTGCAAGGCCATGCGTTGGGCTATCCACTGCGGCAACACGTGGCGCTCGACGGGGTCTACCTGCACCGCCACACCGGCGTTAGCGAGCGCGCTAAACCAGGCGCCCGAGCGGGTGGCTTTGTCCAGGCGCGGCAGCAATACGAGTGTCAGCGTGCTGCTGCCGGGACTGGCAGAGGCCGCAATTTGCTGCAGGGCGACGCTGCCTTCCTTGCCCGGCTTGCCGCTGGGCACGCGGATTTCCACGATTTGCCGGTCGGCAAACAAGCTCAAGCTGCCCCCCGCCGCCAACACGGCGCTCCAGTCAAAGCGGGCGCCGCTCACCACAAACACGCTGCGCTCGGTGTGGCCGGCGGCGCGCGCGGCGGCGCGGATCGCATCGGCCGCCTCTTCAATCAGCAGCGCCTCATCGCCGTGCAGAACATACAAAGGCGCCAGCGAACGCTGGAGCTGCTGAGGAAGTTGGGCCAGGCTGGTTTGCATACCGAATCAGGGTGCAGTGCGGGTGCCTGCCGCGCGCCCGGGCAGGGTGCGGGTCTGACCTACGGCGAGCAAGAAGAAATCTTCGTCGCTTAGGTGAGCGGCCGCGCGAGCGTTGTGCAAATCGGAGGCGGGCTGGTCCAGCGGCTCATCGGTCAGCGCAAACGTGCCCCAGTGCACCCCCATGCTGCGCTTGACGCCCAAGTCTTGGTGAATTTGTACTGCCTCTGCAGGGTTGACGTGCTGTTGCCGCATAAACCAGCGCGGCTCATACGCCCCCACAGGAATCAACGCCAAATCAAATGGGCCGCCTTGCTCCGGCGTTTGGCGATGGGCAAAGTGCTGGCGGGTCTGGACAAAGTCGGGGCTGTAGCCGGTATCGCCAGCGAAGTACCAATGCAAATCGGGCGCGAACACTGCCCAGCCACCCCACAGCGTGCGGTTGCGGTCAAAAAGCCCACGCGCCGACCAGTGCTGCACGGGGGTCAGAAAGAAATCTGTGTATGCCACACGCGCCGACTGCCACCAATCCAGCTCCTGCACGCCCGTGATGCCCCAGCCCGTCAACAGGCTTTGCAGTCCCAGCGGCACCAAAAACACAGTAGGGTGGCCCAGGCGCTGGCTACGCTCGTACAACTGCACCACTGAATCTTTGTCCAGGTGGTCGTAGTGGCTGTGCGAGATCACCACCACGTCGATGGGCGGCAGGTCGTGGATGGCCACACCCGGCGGCTGAGCGCGCCGGGGACCGGCCCAAGAAACAGGCGACGCCCGCTCGCTAAACACCGGGTCGGTCAACACCTGCAACCCGCCTGCCTGAACCAGGGCGGTCGCGTGACCCAGCCAAGTCACGGTGGGCGCGGGAGCCGTGCCACTGAGCACGCGCTGCTCCCACGCTTTGCTGTAGCCGCTGAGCTGCGCCAACTCCGGTGCCTGCACCGGAGTTGCGATTTGGGGCTCGGGTGGCAGCTTGTTTCGCCAGGCATTCCAGCGCCAGCGCAGCAGATCACCCAAACCGCGCGAGACATCGGCCACGTGGGTGTTTTGAAAGCCAGTGGTCGTGTGGTGCGCGGCAGGGTCCTGCTGAATGGTCTCCTGCGCGCACGCTTGCAAGCCGGACGCCAGGGCGCAGCACGAGAGCAGCCTGCGCACACGCCGCGCCACAGAAGTGCGCAAGTTCACGCTTTCGCTGCGGCCAGCCGGCGCAGCAGCTGCTGCACCAGGTCGGTTCGCATGTCGCGGTACAACAAAGCTTCTTCAGATTCCTTGGCGAGGGCGATGGTTTCGTCATAACTGACTTCTCGCTGCTGCATGATTTCGGTGGGCGCAATCAACTCGGTGCCTTGCTGGTTGCGCAGGCGAAAGTTGATGCGCAGCCGCAGTTCCAGTTCGCGTACACCCCCCGAAGCGTTGCGCCCCACGACGGAGCGCTCGGATCGCTCGGAAAGTAGCTCAAACACAGCATCGGCCTTGACGAGATCAACTGGATTTTCCAGCACCACCAAATTTCCCCCCGTAGCTTGCAGGGTACGGCGCAGCTCCTTGGCGAGCTGTGAGCCGGCAGGAGCGGAAATGTAGAGCGAACGGAACGCAAATTCCGGCACCCCGCGCAAGCGAAAACCGCAGGCGGCCAGCAGCGCGGCAGGCGCGGCGAAGAGAAAACGACGTTTTTGCATAGTGTTCACACCACGATATTGACCAGCCGCCCCGGCACCACGATGACGCGCTTGACGGCGCCACCGCCAGCATGCGCAGCAAATGCCTCACTGGCCAGCGCCGTACGCTCAATCTCCTCCTTGTCGGCCTTGGCGGGCACGCGAATGGAGCCGCGCAACTTGCCGTTGACCTGCACCATCAGTTCAATTTCGTCTTGCTCCAGCGCGCTGGCATCGACCACGGGCCAGGGTGCGTCCAGCAAGTCGCCCAGCACGGCCGCGTAGCCCAGCGTGTCCCACAGCTGGTGCGTCAGGTGAGGCGTCGCCGGGTACAGGCAGCGCAGCAAAATGCCAAAGCCTTCGACCAGTGCGATCTGGTCGCCCGCGGCATCGGTGCCGGCAAAGCCTTCGAGCGCGTTGATCATCTTCATGGTGCCGGAGACCACGGTGTTGTACTGCATGCGCTGGTAGTCGTAATCCACCTGCTTGAGCACCTGGTGCATCTCGCGGCGCAGCACCTGGGCAGACGCGCCAAATTTAACGTCTTTTAGACCTCTAGCGCTTACTGCTATTGCGCTAGCAGCTTCCATATTGATAGCAGACAGCTTCATGCCGAAGTTCCAGACGCGGCGCAGGAAACGGTAGCTGCCTTCCACCGCCGCGTCGTTCCACTCCAGCGTGGCCTCGGGCGGAGCGGTGAACATGGTGTAGAGCCGCGCGGTGTCGGCGCCGTATTTCTCGATGAGGTCTTGCGGATCGACGCCGTTGTTCTTGGACTTGGACATGGTGCCCACGCCCTCGTAGTCGATCAGCGTGCCCACCGGCAATGCGCCGACGGCTTTGATTAAGCGCGCGCCGGTGACTTTGCCCGCGTCGTCCAGCACATGCTCGACGTCGTGCGGCCAAAAGTAGTCTTTGCCGCCCTGCTCGGTGCGGCGCGAATAGATGTGGTTCAGCACCATGCCCTGCGTGAGCAGTTTGGTGAAGGGCTCATCGACGGTGACGAGACCCATATCGCGCATCACCTTGGTCCAGAAACGGGCGTAGAGCAGGTGCAGGATGGCGTGCTCAATGCCGCCGATGTACTGGTCCATGCCACTGCCGCCAGTGGAATTTAATGATTCACTGCCACCGCTGCTTTGGCTCGCATCGCGCATCCAGTACGCCGTGCCATCCGCCACCATGGCCTCGCTGTTTTGCGGGTCGCAGTAGCGCATGAAGTACCACGAGCTATCGACAAACGTGTCCATGGTGTCGGTTTCGCGCCGCGCGGGTTGGCCACAAACGGGGCAGACCACGCCGGCATGGAAACCCGCGTGTTTGATTAAGGGGTTACCAGATCCATCGGGAATGCAATCGCGCGGCAGAACCACGGGCAAATCCTGCTCGGGCACCGGGACCGCACCATGCTCCTCGCAATGGATGATGGGAATGGGGGTTCCCCAGTAGCGCTGGCGGCTCACGCCCCAGTCGCGCAACCGCAAGGTAGTTTTCTTTGCGCCCAGGCCTTTTTGGGCCAAAGCATGCGCCACCGCATTCACCGCGTCATGGAATTTCAGGCCGCTAAAACTGTCGGAATTGACGGTGACGCCGCGCTGCTTGTCGCCATACCAGTCTTGCCAGAGGTGGAAGTCGAAATGCTCGCCATCGACCAATACGACTTGGCGAATCGGCAAGTCGTATTTGAGCGCGAATGCAAAGTCGCGTTCGTCGTGCGCAGGCACTCCCATCACAGCGCCATCGCCGTAGCTCATCAGCACATAGTTGCCGACCCACACCTCTACCGCCGCGCCGGTCAGCGGGTGCTGCACCTGCAGGCCAGAAGCCATGCCCTTCTTCTCCTGTACCGCCAGTTCGGCTTCGGTGGTGCCGCCGGATTGGCATTCTTCGATAAACGCCGCGAGCTGCGGGTTGGCGGCGGCGGCGTGCTGCGCGAGCGGGTGCTCGGGCGCCACGGCGCAGAAGCTCACGCCCATGATGGTGTCGGCGCGGGTGGTGAACACATACATGCGCCCGCCGCCAATCAGCTCACCATCGGCCCCTTGAATCTCATGCGGGAACGCAAAGCGCACACCTTCGCTCTTGCCGATCCAGTTCTCCTGCATCAGCTTGACGCGGTCCGGCCAACCGGGGAGCTTGTCGCCGGTGACGAAGTCCAGCAGCTCTTCGGCGTAGTCGGTGATCTTCAGGTAGTAGCCGGGAATCTCGCGCTTTTCTACCGGCGCACCCGTGCGCCAGCCTTTGCCGTCGATGACCTGCTCATTGGCCAGCACGGTTTGGTCGACTGGGTCCCAGTTCACGGTTTGGGTCTTGCGGTAGGCAATGCCTTTTTCCAGCATCTTGAGGAACAGCCACTGGTTCCACTTGTAGTACGTAGGATCGCAGGTGGCGACCTCGCGGCTCCAGTCGATGGCCAGACCCATGGCCTGCATCTGCTTCTTCATGTAGGCAATGTTGTCCAGCGTCCACTGCGCCGGGGGCACGCCGTTTTTCATGGCGGCGTTTTCGGCCGGCAGACCAAAGGCGTCCCAGCCCATGGGCATCAACACGTTGTAGCCCTGCATGCGCAACTGACGCGTGAGCATGTCGTTGATGGTGTAGTTGCGCACATGGCCCATGTGCAGCTTGCCGCTGGGGTAAGGCAGCATGGAACAGGCGTAGAACTTCTTTTTGTTCTGGTCTTCGGTGACGCGGTAAGCGTTTGTGGCGCGCCAATGCGTTTGCGCAGCGCGCTCAACGTCAGCGGGTTGGTATTTGGTGTCCATGGGGGGCCTGAAAAATGAAAAAGGCAGCAGGCAAGCGCTGCATGCAGGTAATTTTAGGCTGGCACCTTGAACGGGCCTTGGCCCTCTTGCGCCGCAGTGCGCCTTGCTTCAGTTTGCAGGCAACGCGCCTGCGTCGGCCGGCTCGGCAACAAAGGCGATGCGGCTCAAACCCGCAGTCTGGGCCATGCCCATCAGCCTGGCCACTTGGCCGTAAGGAACTGCCGCGTCGGCGCGCAGCTGAATTTCGGTGTCAGGGCGCTCGCTTGCAATGGCGGAGAGGCGTTGTGGCAACTGCTTCTCATCCACCACCGAGCCGTCGAGGTGCAAAGTTCCGTTGCGATCAAGTTCCAGTTGAAGGCCTGCCGACGCCGAACTTACGCTGGCGCCTTGGGTCTTGGGGAGCTCCAGCCGCAGCGAGCCCGCGAGCAGCGGCGCCGCGAGGATAAAGATCACGACCAGCACCAGCATGACGTCGACCAGAGGCGTCACGTTGATCTCGCTCATGGGCTGCGGCGCAGAGCGGCGGGGGAAACGGCCAAATGCCATACCGATGGCCTGATCAGGCGCTGCCCGTGCAGGTGTTCAGCAAATCCTGAGCCAAGCCTTCCAGCTCTGCCTCCACCGCCGCTATCGCGCGCCCAAAACCGTTGTAACCCAGCACGGCGGGCAGCGCGACGGCCAAACCCGCAGCCGTCATGATGAGCGCTTCGCCCACAGGGCCCGCCAGCCGTTCTACGCTGATTTGGCCGGCTCCGGCCATGACGGCCAGCGCATGGTGAATGCCCCACACGGTGCCCAGCAAACCGACAAAAGGCGCCGTGGCTCCCACAGTCGACAGCACGCCTTGGCCCCACTGCAGCCGCGCCGCGCTGATGGCCAGCGCTGTGCGCAGCAAGCGCGTGGCACGGGCGCCGGGTGCTTGCGGAAATTCGGCAGAGTGGCCCCCGACGACAGGCCTACGCGCTGCCGCCGCAGCTTCGACCAAGGGCAGTACCAACCGATCTCGGTCCTGCGCGGCGACTGCCGCCGCGGCTTGGGCCCAATCAGGCGCCAGCCAAAAGGCGGCCAAGCTGCGCTGGGTGTCAGCGCGCGCGCGCAGTACCAACCGCAGCTTCCACAGCATGACGACCCAGCTAGCCATCGACATCACGAGCAGCACCAGCGCGGTGCTTTGCGTCACCCCATCGCCGGCGCGCCACCAATGAATGAAAGTCATGCGACGGGAGCGCTCGTGCCAGCCGAAAGGGTGGAAGGGCGAAAGCCGACGCTTACTGCAAACCCAGCACGTCGAACATGTCGAACATGCCGTGTGGCTTGCCGCTCAGGAACCGCACGGCGCGCAAGCTACCCTGCGCGTAGGTGGCGCGGCTGGAAGAGCGGTGCGTGATTTCAATGCGCTCGCCGGTCCCCGCAAAGAGCACGGTGTGGTCGCCCACGATGTCACCGCCACGAATGGTGGCAAAGCCAATGGACGATGGGTCGCGCTCACCGGTGACGCCTTCACGTGCATACACCGCACAGTCTTTCAAATCGCGGCCCAGTGCATGGGCCAGAACCTCGCCCATCTTGAGCGCGGTGCCCGAAGGCGCATCGACCTTGTGGCGGTGGTGCGCCTCGATCACTTCAATGTCATAACCCGTGGCCATGGCGCGCGCCGCCATGTCAAGGAGCTTGAGCGTGACGTTGACGCCCACGCTCATATTCGGCGCCATCACGATGGCGATGCGCTCGGCAAAAGCATGGACCTGCGCCTTCTGTTCGTCTGTGAAACCCGTGGTCCCCACCACCGCACTCACGCCGCGGCGCGCGCAGGCCGCCAAGTGGGCCAGAGTGCCTTCGGGCCGGGTGAAGTCGATCAACACATCAACCCCGACCAGCCCCACATCCAGATCGGCGGTGATCGGTACGCCGCTGGCGTGGCCCAGAAACGCCGTAGCGTCCAGGCCGATACCAGGGCTCGCGGGAACGTCGAGTGCGCCGGCCAGCACGCAGTCATCACTTTCGCGAATGGCTTCGATCAACATGCGGCCCATGCGGCCGCTGGCGCCCGCAACAGCGATACGGATAGGGGATGCGGGTGTAGTGGAATCAGGCTGGGACATGGATCATCCAGAGAAAACAACGGCGCTCAGAGCGCGAACCCTTAACGCGTCGGAGATTCGAGCGGGGGATACGAACGAGCAGGTGCGGGGCTGCTAACCGCAGGCTCAGCGGCAGGCTGCACCGGAAAACGCGAAAGCTGCGCTTCGGTAGCCTCTAGCGTAGGCACCTTGTTTTTGCCCTTGCCACCTTCAAGCGACGCTACAAATTCGCTCTCGGTGGGCATTTCGTCGCCTTCGTGGCGATCAAGTACGTCACCTTGAAAAAACACCGTCAAGCGACGGGTCTGCGGCGCCACCCCTGGGCGCTTGAGCGTAAAAACATAGTCCCAGCGGTCCCCATGAAACAGGCTGGTGATCAGCGGCGTACCCAAAATTTCGCGCACCTGCTGACGGCCCATGCCGGGCTTGAGCGCGTCAACTTGTTCGCGCGAGACGAAGTTGCCCTGCACGATCTCGGTGCGATAGGGGGTGATTTTGCTGGCGATCGAATGGGTGGCTCCATCCACCGCGCTGCACCCCGCCAGCGCTGCACCAATGCACAAAAGCAGGGCCGTGGAAGCGGTGCGAAGGACTTGAACAGGCATGAAAAAAGCCGCTGGTGGGCGTGGGACTATGATCGTTCCATTGTAGCGACAGGGGCCTAGTCCACGTTGCTAGCCCCCGAACGGCACACCGCCAATAGGCACCAAAGAACCCGCCATGACCAACATTGACGAGCTCAAAAACACCGGGCTAAAAGCCACCCTTCCGCGCCTCAAGATATTGGAGGTTTTTCAGAAGGCAACGCTTCGCCACATGACAGCTGAGGACGTGTTCCGCGTGCTGCTGGAAGAACGCTCAGACATCGGGTTGGCTACGGTGTACCGCGTGCTTACGCAGTTCGAACAGGCGGGCATTTTGAATCGCAGCAACTTCGAGGGTGGCAAAGCCATTTACGAGTTGAATGAGGGGCAGCACCACGACCACTTTGTTTGCACAAGCTGCAGCAAGGTGGAGGAGTTCTACGACCCCGAAATTGAAAAGCGCCAGCAGATAGTTGCCAAAGCCAAAGGTTGGGTGGTGCACGATCACTCGATGGCGCTATACGGCCTGTGCGCAAACTGCGCGAAAACCCGCAGCAGCGCGTCCGCGCATCAGCGCGGTTAAAAGTATCCGTTCAAACGGTTTTAAAAGGTGGAATGCGGTTGAGCGCCTTGCAAGGCGCAGGCCCGTGTGGTGATTCGCGAGGCTGAAAAGCCTGCCTAGGGATGTCTTGCATAACCCTCGCGAGGATGTGATAGAGCGGATCGGGATGGGCCGCAAGGCGCCTTTTGGCGGGCAATAGCCGAGCTATTGACAAGAAAAGCAACGCAGTGGACCGCCCGAGACCGTGCTATCGCAGACCGCAGGGAATTGTGCAGGGCGTCCCTAGGTATTTTCAAACCGCGTTTTCCAATGGCGCGATGGCGCGGGCCAGGCGGAGCCGGGGGAAAGCAGCGAGGCAGAACCGGCCTCTCCACCGCCGCTCTTGGCTCACGGCGCACCAAACGAGCCCTGAGAGCCTGTTCACGATCTCGCAGGGGTCGCGAGCAGGCTCTTAGCCGCCTTGATCCATGGCGCGGCGGTGGCGCTCGACAAACTCCTGATAGGTATCAATACCGCGAAGTTGAAGGATGGTGTTGCGTACTGCAGCTTCCACCAGCACCGCAATGTTGCGCCCGGCGACCACCTGAATCACCACCTTCAAAATTGGCACACCCAGTACGTCTTGGGTTAGCGGCTCATAGGGCAGCCGCTCGTAGTCTCGCTCCATTGTTTCCTTGCGCACCAAGTGCACGATGAGCTTGAGTCGCATCTTGCGGCGCACGGCCGTCTCGCCAAAGATGGCACGAATGTCGAGCAGACCAATACCGCGCACTTCCAACAAGTTCTGGAGCAGGTCCGGGCACTTGCCCTCGATGGTGGTCTGGTTGATGCGAAACAGGTCAACCGCATCGTCGGCTACCAAGCCTTGTCCGCGCGAAATGAGCTCTAGCCCCAGTTCGCTCTTGCCCAGGCCGGACTCGCCGGTAATCATCACGCCCATGCCCAAAATGTCCATGAACACGCCGTGCACGGTGAGCCGGTCGGCAAAGTGCTTGGACAGATAGGCCCGCAGCACGTCGATGACAAAAGCTGCAGACTCACCAGTGGCGAACATCGGAATTTGCGCACGCTCGCACATGGACAACAGCGCTTCGGGGGCCGCCTGACTGTCCGCCAGTATCAGTACAGGCGGCTCTAAAGTGACGATCCGCGCTACGCGGCGGGTGGCGTCGTCGGGCGTGGCGTTGCTGAGGTAACTGATCTCTCGCTCGCCCAGCACCTGCGCGCGGTAGGGGTGAATGTAGTTCAGGTAACCGACAAGGTCTGCGCCCGAGCGGGCGGAGCGCACGGCGACTTCGTCAAAGCGGCGCTCAGAGGCTCCCAAGCCTGCGACCCATTCCCATTTGAGGTGCGCGCGAAACGCCTCAAAGAGGACATCGGCGCTCACAACATTGGGTTTCACGGGCGACTGGCCAGTGAGCAGCTCTTACGCTGCCTGGGTGGATTGCCAGCTAGCGATAAGGTCATGCAGGTCAGCGGCATCGGTGCTGGCCTTAATGCGCTCACGCAACGCCGCGTCGCTCAACAGTTCGGCAATTTCACTGAGAATTTCCAAGTGCTTTTGCGTTGCCGCTTCAGGCACCAATAAAAAAATCAGCAAACCGACGGGCTGCTCGTCCGGCGCGTCAAAGCCGATTGGGCGCTCTAGCTGGAACACCGAGGCCATCGGCGCTTTGAGACCCTTGATTCGTCCGTGCGGAATCGCCACACCATGCCCGAGGCCGGTGGAGCCGAGGCGCTCGCGGGCGAACAAACTGTCGGTGATGAGCGCACGCGAGAGACCGTGCAGCGTCTCGAACAGCAGGCCTGCTTCTTCGAAAGCGCGCTTCTTGCTGGTCGCGTCGACGCCCACGAGTACTTGGGCGGCGGGAAGGATGGAGGCGAGACGGTTCATAGCGGGAAACGAATTATGCACACATGAGGAGTGACTCCCTGTAGGACCAACGCAACCTGCGCCAAAGCGGCGGCGGCAAACACGAAATAGCCGCCTGACAGGGCGGCTATTTCAAGCGGGTGCGCACGGCATCAGCGCTTCGCTGCACCGCTTATCAAGCCGTCATTTGCGCAGGCTGTTCACGGCGGCGGGCGTCAAAACGGTGGTCTTGCAGACGGTTCTTGTGACGCACCACCTGGCGGTCCAGCTTGTCGACCAGTTCGTCAACAGCAGCGTACAGGTCTTGGTTGGCGCTTTCGGCGAACAGATCGCTGCCTTTCACCCTAATACTGCATTCCGCCCGCTGACGCAGCTCTTTCTGCTTCTGCTTCTCAACACTGAGGAGCACCCTCATATCGACCACTTGGTCGAAGTGCCGGGTGATTCGGTCCATTTTGGCCGTCACGTAACTGCGCAGCGAAGGTGTCAGTTCAAGGTGGTGGCCGCTAATCGTCAAATTCATAAGGAGTCTCCTGGGCTTAAGAAGAAGGGTGCCGCCCCGCGAGATTTGCGAGATTCGAATCCTGGTCTTGCAGAGCTGGCCGAGCCACTATGCGCCTGCTCGGCGGGAAGCGCAACGCCATTCCAGACAGCCGCGCCGGGGCATGTCGCGCCTTTCGCCAGCGGCCCTAAAAACGCGCACAATGTCGGGCTTGGAGGGCGGCGCTGCCTCGGCCGGTGGCTGATCCGGGGCTACCAGCAGACTGCTCTTGATTGCCTTGAGCCTCTAAGCGAACCACATAAAATTCGGCTTTCGTTACACCGCGCTGGCACGTTGCTTCTTTCGCGCTGCATCCGGTTCGGCCTTACCCGTTCCTTCAAACTTTTCGATCCCCCTCCATGCACGACTCCGCCAGCCCTGCCCTGCATACCTCTGCCTTGAAGTCATTTCCGCTGTTAGCGCGTGGCAAGGTGCGCGACAACTATGCGGTGGGCGACGACCGCATCTTGATGGTGGCAAGCGACCGCATCTCGGCGTTCGACGTGATCATGGGCGAGCCCATTCCGGGCAAAGGCGCACTGCTTACGCAAATGGCATTGTTCTGGTTCGAGCAGCTCAAAGACGTGTGCCCCAACCACCTCACAGGCGAAGTGCCCGAGAACGTTGTCTCGCTCGACGAGGCGGAGCAAGTGCAGGGCCGTTCCATGCTGGTGCAGCGCCTTACGCCACTGCCGGTGGAAGCGGTGGTGCGAGGCTATTTGGCCGGCAGCGGTTGGCAGGAATACCAGGCGACGCAGTCCGTCTGCGGCGTGGCGCTGCCGCCTGGACTGACGAATGCGGCGCGCCTGCCTCAACCTATCTACACACCTGCCGCTAAGGCAGCTGCTGGCGAACACGACGAAAACATCACGTACGAGCGCACCGTGGAGATGGTGGGCGCCGAGCATGCCGCCCGCATCAGGAAACTAAGCATCGCGCTGTATGAAAAGGCAGCGACCATCGCCCTCAGCAAAGGCATGATCATTGCCGATACGAAGTTCGAATTTGGCCTTTCGCCCGACGGAACGCTGGTGTTGATGGACGAGGTGCTCACACCCGACAGTTCTCGCTACTGGCCGGTGGAAGGCTATGCGGCAGCGCTGGCGACGGGAGCCAACCCGCCCAGTTACGACAAGCAATTTGTGCGCGATTGGCTGGAGCTGGCACAGGTGGGCGGGAAGCCCTGGAACAAAAGCCCGCCCGCGCCGCGGCTGCCCGAAGCGGTCATTGAAAAAACCGCCGCCAAGTACCGTGAGGCGCTGGAACGGCTGACACACTAATAAAGCAGGGGCAAAAAAAGGGGCGCAACAAGCGCCCCTTTTTTTGGAGTATTTTTTACATCTAGCGCTTGCTAGAAAAGGCTATGCAGCTATTTATTTTATAGCGCATACCTTAGGAGTACCCACCGCACTCAGTTCAGCGCCATGCTGAGTTTGCGCCGGTAGCTGCTCAATAGTGCCGTGGTTTCGTCTTCTTGAAATGCCGCCTTGCCCATCAGTTCAATGCCGCCCGCACTTTTGCCGGTAGCAGCCGCATCGGCTTTGGGCTTTGGCGGGGTGAGCAGCTCCAAAATCGCCACGTAGGTCTTGCGCGCTGCTCCGTCCTGCCAGGCTTTTTCGCGCATGACAATCTCCAGCAATTCGTCCATTGCGGCGGTCCATTGGCCCTCGGCTACCAGCACGCGGGCTTTGGCAAAGCGGGTGTCAAAGTCACGCTTGTTCTCTGCAATCAGCGCATCAAATTGCTCCAGTGGCCAGTTTCCGCGGTCGTCCGCGTGCACGAACTTGAGCGCTTCCAGCCAATGCAGCAAAGCCTCGAAGCGAAGCGGCTTGGGGATGCGGGCCAAAGGCTCGTGCAGCAGCGCCTGGGCATCTCCGTAGGCACCGGTGCCGATCAACAGGCGCACATAGTCAAAGCGGGCATCGTCGTTCGTGGGATCGGCAGCCAAGGCTTCGGCCATCTTTGCGAGCGCAGCCTCGGTGTCGCCTGCATCGAGCAGCGCGTGGGCTTCGTCCACTTCGACCTCGGCTTCCAGCGCGCTTTCTGATGGCACGTTTTTGTCGAGAAACGCGCGCAACTGGCTTTCGGGCAACGCGCCGGTGAAACCGTCAACCGGCTGGCCACCGATGAGGAGCACGCAGGTGGGAATGCTGCGCACGCCAAACATGCTGGCGAGTTGCTGCTGCTGGTCCGAGTCGATTTTGACCAGCTTGAAGCGGCCAGCGTATTCAGTTTCCAGCTTTTCGAGAATCGGTCCCAAGGTCTTGCACGGGGCGCACCAAGGGGCCCAGAAATCGACCAATACGGGAACCGTCAGAGAGGCGGTAACGACTTCGGCTTCGAAGTTCTCTAAGGTAGCGTCGATCATGTAGTTTTCGGTTTTTTAGATGCAGGGGCGGCCAGGCCGTCCCAAAAGTAAAATTGCGGGTTCACTCTAGCGCACGCGCCTCGCGCGCCGCCTCAAGACACTATGACCAGCCCCTTGATCGGTGTGGTGATGGGTTCCAGCAGCGACTGGGACACCATGCAGCACGCCGTTGCCATTCTCCAGCAATTCAACATCGCCCACGACGCTCAGGTCGTCTCGGCGCACCGCATGCCTGACGATATGTTTGCTTATGCCGAAGCCGCCGCAGGCCGTGGGCTGCAAGCCATCATCGCTGGCGCTGGCGGTGCGGCGCACCTGCCCGGCATGCTGGCGGCAAAGACGTGCGTGCCCGTGCTGGGAGTACCGGTGGCCAGCCGCCATTTGCAGGGTGTGGATTCTCTGCACAGCATTGTGCAAATGCCCAAGGGCGTGCCAGTTGCCACCTTCGCCATTGGCGCTGCGGGTGCTGCCAATGCGGCGCTGTTTGCAGTTGCGATGCTCGCCAACCACGATACCGCGCTGCGAAAAAGTCTGGAAGCTTTTCGCATTGAGCAAACCGCCGCGGCGCGCGCCATGCAGTTGCCCCCGGTATGACGAACGCTATCAGTCCTGTTTTGCCCGGCGCCACGCTTGGGGTTCTTGGCGGCGGGCAGCTCGGCCGCATGTTTGTGCACGCGGCGCAAACGCTCGGTTTCCAGACCGCTGTGCTAGACCCGGACCCCGCCTGCCCCGCCGGTTTGGTCAGCCATCAATTTGTGCAAACCGAATACCAAGATCCTGACGGCCTGCGCCAATTGGCCGACTTGTGCGCAGCCATCACTACCGAATTTGAAAATGTGCCAGCCGTAGCACTGGCGGCGCTGGCCGGGCGCTGCACGGTGTCGCCTGCCGCGCGCGCAGTGGCTGTGGCGCAGAACCGTGCAGACGAAAAAGCCCACTTCAACACCTGCGGCGTACCGTGTGCTCCCTATACGGTGATTGAGACGCCGCAGCATTTGGCCGGAGTGTCTGCTGCGCTCTTGCCTGGCATTTTGAAAACGTCTCGCATGGGCTACGACGGCAAGGGACAAGCGCGCGTGGCCAGCGCGCAAGAGCTGGCCACAGCCTGGGAATCCATGGGCCGCGTGCCTTGTGTGCTGGAGCAACTGCTGCCGCTGGCCCTCGAGTGCTCGGTCATCGTGGCGCGCGGTGCCAATGGTGATTGCGTGCACTTGCCGGTGCAGCGCAACTTGCACCGCGATGGGATTCTGGCGGTGACGGAGGTTTATGAAGGAAATATGCCTCTAGCGCTTATCCAAAAAGCGGTAGAGGCTTCCAAATCAATAGCAAACGGCCTGGAATATGTGGGTGTGTTGTGCGTCGAATTTTTCGTGCTGCAGGACGAACGACTGGTCGTTAACGAAATTGCCCCGCGCCCGCACAACAGCGGCCACTACAGCCTGGACGCCTGCGACATATCGCAGTTTGAACTGCAAGTGCGCACGCTAGCGGGTTTGCCTTTGCGCACTCCGCGCCAGCACAGCCAGGCCGTCATGCTGAACCTGCTGGGCGACCTGTGGTTTACCCAAGGCGGGGAAGCGCAAGAGCCCGATTGGGCCGCCGTTCTGTCGCTGCCGGGCGCGCACCTGCACCTCTACGGCAAAACGCAGGCCCGCCACGGCCGCAAGATGGGGCACCTCACAGTGACCGCCTCCACTGCCGAAGCTGCACGACGTACGGCCCTCCAGGCAGCGCGCCTTCTGGGTATTCCTGCGTTTTGAACGGGTACGCACGATGCTAATTGACGGACAACTATCCGACTCGATTGCCCAAGCGGCGCGTGCGTTGCAAGCCGGTGCGCTGGTCGGCTTGCCGACCGAGACCGTGTATGGCCTTGCCGCCAACGCCGACGACGCTCAGGCCGTGGCGGCCATCTTCGCGGCCAAGGGCCGGCCCAGCGACCACCCCCTGATCGTGCACGTAGCACACGCGACCGCACTGGAGCATTTCGCCGCGAACATTCCGGCATTTGCCCGCGCGCTGGTATATGCCTTCTGGCCGGGACCCCTCACACTGATTCTTGCGCGCCGCGAGGGTGTCGCTAGCGCTGCAGCGGGCGGGCACGCCAGCGTGGGGCTGCGTTGCCCGGTGCACCCCGTCGCGCAGGCGTTGCTGGAAGCCCTCGCCGCAGCCACGCCCGCGGTGTTTGGCCTGGCCGCACCCAGTGCCAACCGATTTGGCCGGGTTAGCCCGACTACGGCGCAGCACGTACAGGAAGAGCTGGGAGACGAACTGCTGATTCTCGACGGCGGCCCTTGCGCAGTGGGCATTGAATCGACCATCGTGGACTGCACACGTGGCGTACCGGTGCTGCTGCGGCCGGGTGCCGTGACGCGCGCGCAGATGGAAGCGGCCTGCGGCATGCCGGTGCGCAGCCCCGGCTGCTTGCCTGGCGATGCACCCCGTGCCTCGGGTACGCTGGCCTCGCATTACGCGCCCAAAGCGCAGGTGCGGTTGATGGACGCGCCTGCGCTGCGCGCGGGGCTCAAGCTGATGGGTACGGACGCCGCGCACCTCGCCGTGTACGCCCGCGCGCCCATGCGCAGCGACTCGGAGCGCGTCATCATTCGCCGCATGCCCGACGATGCACAGGCCGCCGCGCAGCAGCTGTTTGCCGCCCTGCGTGCGTTCGACGATGCGGGTGTGCGCTTGATTTGGGTTGAAACGCCGCCAGCCACGCCGCCGTGGGATGGTGTGCGCGACCGATTGGAACGAGCCGCCGCCTGACGCATTTGCAGAAACCACCTCGTTAAACTAACAACCCCTATTGGAGAACACACACATGGCAAAAACCTGGATGCGCCGCAGCCTGCTGGCAGCCGCATGCGCCGCAGCGGGCTTGCTCGCCGCTTGCGGCTCTGGCACCACCGATTCGGCCATCACGCCCGACCGGTTCATTGCCTTTGGCGACGGATTTAGTGACGTGGGCCAGACCGGCGCGCGCTACACCATCAACAACGGAACAATCAACAACTGGACGCAAGAGCTCGCCGACAACTACGGCAAGTCCATTGCCAGCGTTTCCGCTGGTGGCCTGAGCTACGCACAGGGCAACGCGCGCGTTGCAGCCATGCCGGACGCAGCCGGCAGTGTCGACACCCCTACCGTGACCGATCAGATCACCCGCTTCCTCACCAGCCAAAGCTTCGCGCCCGACGACGTGGTGCTGATCAACGGTGGCATCAGCGACCTGATAGTGGGCCTAGCTGGCGTTGAAGCCGGCACGCAAACGGAGGGGGCTTTCGTGGACGCCTCCCGCGAGAGCGGCAAGCTGCTGGGTGCGCAGGTTCGCCGCCTGGTCGATGCCGGGGCACCCACTGTGGTGGTGTCTGGTACGTACGACCTGGGTGTCACGCCCTGGGCCAAACGGGTGGACAAAGAAGCGCTGCTCAGCCGCGCCAGCGAAGCTTTTAACCAGGGCCTGCTGGTCGACATCAATGATTTGGGCAAAAACGTGCTGTACGTAGATTCAGCCTACTTCGTAAACCTGTACGAAGCCACGCCAACCGGCTACGGATTTTCCAATAATGACGATCCGGTCTGCACCTCGATCGACCCTGGTAACGGCATTGGTACTGGCGCTGGACAAGTCAATTCGGCTCTGTGCACGCCGGCCACGTTGCTACCAGGGGAAGATGGCCAGCGGTACGTTTTTGCTGACGGCGTCTACCTCACGCCGCTGGCGCACGAGCAGCTGGGAACCTACGCCTACGATCGGCTTCGGGCACGCTTCTGACCGGCACAATATTGCGCTTGGTCGGCTCTGTTTAGCGTCAAAGAAAAACCGACCCTTGGGTCGGTTTTTTTGGTCAACTTGCGACACTCAGAATCGATACACCACTCCAACGGCGATAGTGTCCGGATTGAGTTTGACGTCAATTTTCTGACCCGTAGACAAAGTGGTGCGGGTCTTTACAAAGGTTTTGTAGTAGGCCAGGTCCAGCGACATTCTGTCCGTTAGCGCAAGGCTGATGCCAATTTGCGGGGTGAGCCCAAAACGGGAATCAGAGCGAAGAGTTGTGGGGTTGTCGATTGACCCGCCCGTAAGCCCTGTCAGCGTAGCAGTGCTGCGCTCCTTGTAAAGGCTGGCGTAGGTCAGGCCCAGGCCCACGTACGGCCGGAACTTGGCCTGCGGCTCCAAGAATCGATACTGCGCAAAGATGGTGACCGGTAAGGCTTTGACCTGACCGATCTTGCCTACACCGCTGATGGCACCGGCACCCACAATGTTGTGCTTGAACGGTAGCGCCAGCGGCACATCTACCGCCCAGTGGTCGGTCAGCATGTAGGTAATGCCGCCGGAAATCTGCGTGGCTGTTTGCACGTCCACTTTGGTGTTCATGAAACTGGGCGCACTCAAGTTGCCGCTTTTCACGTCCGGCGAGATGTGCGTGAAACCTCCTCGCACCAGTATGCTGCCGGCGCTCTGCGCCTGCGCCAAAGGCGCTGTCACCAGCAGCAAGGCTCCTGCTGCGACGCCCAGAGAGAAATTCTTTTTCATGGTGTGTCCTTGAACAATAGGGTTACAACCAGCCCGCTTGGGCGATGGAGCGAGCCACCAGCTGGCTTAGCAACTGGTGTGCATAGGGCGTGGGATGAAAACCGTCGGCAAATACATAGCTCCTCCACCAATCAGCACCGCCAGTCGCACCGGCAGGCGGCGTCATGGCAGAAAGCGAGGCATCGGAGCAGGTGGGGAACGTGTAAGTCGGTAGGCCATCGCCCCCCACACCCGTGATGGGGCAGGCGGCATCTGTCGCGTTGGTGAAGCTAAATTGAGCAGGATTCACCACCTGGTCGTTGAACGAGGTGTAAAAGTCCACCACCGTCACACGTTCGTCGCCGGCGAAGCGAGCGCTGAGCTGGGCATTGAACGCCTCAATCCAGCCCTTGCTGAGTGCCAATACTTGCGCACTGGCTGCCGGCCCGGCACTCGCGGATACGCCCCTTAGCACCTGCTGCAGGCGCGGCGTGTTGTAAATACTCGGCATGTTCAGCACCGCGACGCGCTTGGCCCCCTTGTCAAGCACGTTGGTGGCGATGGCGTCATAAAACGTGTTGGCCAACGCCACCATGTAGGCACCGCCGATCTGTGCTGTGGTGGCCGGTCCGGCGGTAAGGGCCGCACTGACTTGTGCCGGCGGCAGCAAGGTAGACAGAAGCCCGGCGTACGCGGCACCGCCGTCCCTGGATCCCCTGAGGTACGTAGCGATTAGCTCAGACGCGTCGTTGGCACCGCCGTCGATCAGTACCAAGTCGCCATCGGTGAATCCCGTAGCGCCAGCATCACGTATCTGTTTGAGAATGGAAACTGGAGATTCGGGTGCCGATGGGTTGTTGATTTTGGCACCACCCACGCCGTAGCTGCTGCAGCCCGCTGTGGTGTTGAACGTGCTGCCAGTGAACTGATATTTAGGACACAAGGTAGTGCCATAGTTGCTGGCAACGCGCTCCGGCCAAATGGGCGTCGAGCCCGCACCCGTAGGCGCTGCGCCCTGAACGGTGAATTTGTAGCCGAAGGTGCCGCTGTCGACCAAACTGTCGCCCATCACTTTGACCGACGAAATGGGCGCTGCGGGCGTGGTGTCAGAACCGCCGCCGCCGCACGCGGTCAGCACTGCAGCCGCAATCGTGGCTATGGCTAAAGGGGCCAACAGGCCTTTTCGCTGGAAATTCATACGCTTGACTCCTGTAAGGAAAATAGAACGACCGTTTTATTTCCACCATCGTAGCGTTGACGTTTGGCTAAATCCAGCGGGTAAACGCCAATGTTCAGGCGTGATGCATCTTTGCCACAAAAAAGCGTTTCCTGCGGATGTGCAGGCGCGGCGCCCGGTTCTGTTCGGGTACATCGGGGCAGAAGCACCGCTTTTGGGGATGCTCTGCGCCACCCCACGAGGATGTGGCAGCGCAGCCCGGGAATTGGCGGCAAGCGTCTTTGCCAACCCATAGCCGTAACCGCATAAAAAGCAATGCAGCGGGCCTCCCGAAGCCGCGCACTCACAGACAACAAGAGTTAGGCAGGACGTTCCTAGCGTCCGTTCAGTCCAGCCGTCCAGTCAATCAGTGCGTCCAGTGCAGGTCGCGCGGCAGCAGCGTTGGCATGGTTGACGAATGCCACCAGCACCCAGCGCTGACCGTCGGCACCCACGACGTAGCCGGCAAGGGCCACCACATCGCGCAGGCTGCCGGTCTTCAGGTGACCGTTGCCGACCGCGCGGCTTTTGCTGCGGCGCAGCGTCCCATCGACGCCAACGATGGGGAGCGAAGCGAGCAGCTCCGGCATCACCGGCGAAGCCCAGGCACGCTGCAGCATGCGGGCCATGGCGTCAGCGCTGATGCGTGCCTCACGGCTCAAGCCTGCGCCGTTATCGAACTCTGGCGGATTGGCACCGCCCACGCGCTGGGCCCACCAGCCTTGGATGGCTTGGCGTGCTGCTTCGGGATCGCCGGCGTTGCCGCGCTGGACTCCCAAGGTCAGAAAAATCTGCTGCGCCATAACGTTGTTGCTGTACTTGTTCACGCTTTGTACCGCGTCCGATAGCGGCGCGGATGTGTGGACGAACAGTGGTGCGAGACCGACCGGTACGCTGCCGCGCCGCGCAACCCCTGTGACACGGCCGCCCATTTGCATCCAAAGACCCGCCACGGCGCGGGGCGCAAACAACTCCGGCTCGGGCGGAGCAATGGACCAGGTTCGCTCGCCGCAACTGGCCGGGAAGCTTCCATCAAAAGCGAGCTGCGCTGGCTGCGCCACGTTCAACTGCATGCGTCCGCGCCAGTCACTGCAGGCGGTACCTGCAGGAGCCAACGGCACGGTGGCTGGAATTGCAAAGCCGGCCAGAGGCGGCGCAGCTTGAAGGCGTGCCACGCCGGCCGCCGCATCAGGCACGATGCTCAGCACCAAGGCCTTGAAGTTCACCAACAACGCTTCAGGCGCGGCGTTGTAAGGGCGCAGCGGCTCGCCGTCGAATGCGCCCGCATCCCGTGGGGCCTGCGCAAAGGCACCCCCATCAATCACGATGTCGCCAGCTATCGTGCTGATGCCATGCGCCTGCACGCGGCGCAGCAGCAGCCACAACTGCTCCATCACAAGCGTAGGGTCCCCGCTGCCGCGAAGGTACAGGTTTCCTTCCAGCGTGCCATTGCGCACCGAGCCCTGGGCAAACACGGGCGTCCCCCAGGTGTAGGAGGGGCCCAGCAAATCCAGAGCCGCAAAAGTGGTGGGCAGCTTCATTACCGAAGCGGGGTTCATGGGGTCCAGCGCGCGCCAACGCAGGCGGGCGGCGGCGTCGTCCTGAGCCGGCACCACCACGGCAGCAAATGCCTGCGTGGGCACGCCAGCACGCGCCAGCGCAGCGGCTACCAACGGTGGCAAAGCGTTCGGGCCTTCCGGGCTGTCGCGTTCACCCGCAGCGACTGTCAACGGGGCCACCGCCATGAATGCGACAAGGCAAAGCAGCGAGACGCAGCGCCGTGCCCGGGAGGAACGCAGCGAAGGCGGCCCGCGGTGCACATAGGAGCGTGAAGGGGATGGATACGGAGAGAAAGATGTCAGCATGGTGAGCAAGTCTATGTCTGTACCCCGGCGCTGGCCTTGCGCCGCACCCCTTTCGCACCCCTTTCGCACCCCTTTCGCACCCCTTTCGCACCCCTTTCGCACCACCGTCGCAACACAGTCGCACCACCATCACACTTCTTTGCGCGCGCGAACCGTGCGCAGCTCCCCGATAATTGCGCCATGGCCCCTCTGTTCATCATCGCGCATCCATGAAACTGCTGGCATTCGATACCAGTACGGAGCGGCTTACCGTCGCGGTACAGCATGGCGAGCACGTGGTACTGCGCACTGCAGCGGGCGCGGCCCAGGCATCGGCCAACCTGATTCCCACGCTGTTGGCTGCGCTGGCCGAAGCAGATTTGGCTCTGGACTTGCTGGATGCGGTCATCCTTGGGCGCGGCCCAGGCTCTTTTACAGGCGTGCGCACTGCGTGCTCGGTGGCGCAGGGGCTGGCTTTTGGCGCGCGCGGCGGGCGCGGCATTCCGGTGCTGCCCATCGACACCCTGCTGGCGGTGGCCGAGGACGCCCGCCATCGCCACGGTTGCACGCACGTCGTTGCGGTGCTCGACGCGCGCATGGACGAGGCCTACTGCGCGCCCTTTACTTTTGACGCTGGCGCATGGAGCGGCAGCGGCGACTTCAGCGTTTGCGCACCTGAAGCGGTTGTGGTGCCTGACGGCTACACAGTGGCCGGTAACGCCCAAGCAATTTATGGTGCGCGCTTAGTGCCGCAGGCGACCCACGTGCACGCCCTGCCCGAAGCCGCCGCCCTGTTGCGTTTGGCACCATCGCTGCTGGCGCGCGGCATGGCCTGCGCTCCAGCCGCAGCGCTACCACTGTACGTACGCGACAAAGTGGCTTACACCACCGATGAGCGAGCCGTGCGGAACGCAGCGCGCGATGCCGCATTGCTTGCCGCTAAGGAGGCCCCATGAGCGCATTGGCATCCGACCGCCTGGGGGCGCAAGTGCGTCTTTCACCGCTCTCCCTGGACCGACTCGACAGCGTGCTGGACATTGAAGCAGCAGCGTACGAGTTCCCCTGGAGCCGCGGAAATTTCACGGACTCGCTGGCCAGCGGCTACGCGATCAACCTGCTTTGCGCAGGCGACACCTTGCTGGGCTACTACGTGGCCATGCGCGGGGTGGACGAAGTGCACCTGCTCAACATCACTGTGTCACCGGCATATCAGCGGCAAGGCTGGGCACCGATGCTGCTACAGGCGCTCGCGCTGTGGGCGCGCAGCGAAGGCGTTCAGTGGCTGTGGCTGGAAGTGCGCAAAAGCAACCTGCGCGCGCAAGCGGTGTACGAAACCTTTGGCTTTAGGCAGGTGGGTATCCGCCCACGCTATTACCCGTCTTCACACGGCGCCCACGAAACCGCCGTGGTGATGAGCATGGCGCTATGAGCCTGACGCTAGACGCCCGCCAACGCGCCATGCTGCTGGAGATGGGCGTGCGGGTGTGGAACGCGCCGGCGGTAGCATCGCTGCAGGGCGATGGGCAAACGGCAACAACCAGCGTTCCCACCTCTCCCGTCCCTCCCGCCTCAGAGGCTGCGCCCGTGTCCGCCGCCCATGCACCCGCGCGCCGCTCTCCATCAACCACAGGAAGTACTGCAACGCCTTCCTCGTCCGAACCCTCCTCACCGGTCAGCGCAGCAGCCACCAATGGTTGGACGTTGCAGCCGCTGCGACTCCTGTACCCCAACACCGACCCCGCGCAAACGCCACCGGGCTTGGGCGCAGGTTGGCTGGTCATTACAGAGGCTATCGCGCCGACCGAGCCCTGGGCCGAAGCGGCGGGCCAGTTGCTTGACGCCATGCTGCGCGCGCTACAACTGCACCACCATCCCCGCGTAGCGCTGTGCGCTCTGGCGCCTGATGCAGCGGCAAGTCCCAGCGAAACCACGGACGCTCTTGCCGTACAAGTGACCCAATTTGCGCCCTCGGTGGTACTCGTGATGGGCCGTAACGCCATTCGCGCCGCGCTGGGAACTACCGAGCCGTTTGGCAAGTTGCGCACGCGGCAGCTGGTGGTTGCGGGCGTTCCGGCTGTTGCAACGTTTGACGCCCCGCTGCTGCTACGCAACGGCGACTCCAAGCGCGCAGCTTGGGCCGATCTGTGCCGCGCGCGGGCCCTGGCCGGCCGGGCTACAGACACGCCAGTGCCATAATCGCAGGCTATTTTCAACGCTCAAATTTCGCATGGAAACCTACCCTAGTCGGTAGCTTTCAGCTCCCTTGAAACCTGTACCTAATAGGTTCCATTGCGGGGGGATTGAAAGCGCCCCACCCTCCGCCACCGGTCATTGACTTTAGGGAGCGAGCCCATGCTCAGCATCTTTACCCTCGCCAGCGGGCGCTTCGTTCAAGAAGAGATCGAGTCGCTCGAAGAACTCGCCAAATTCCAGCCCATCTGGGTGGATCTGGAAGCCCCCACGCCTGAAGAAAAGCAGTGGGTCTCCGAGTACTACAGCCTGTCCATTCCTGCCGATGCGATGGACAAGGACATCGAAGAATCCGCCCGCTTCTACGAAGAAGACAACGGCGAACTGCATATCCGCAGCGACTTTCTGATCGACGACCGAGACGATCCGCGCTCGGTGAGGGTGGCGTTCATCCTGAACATCAACAACCCCGACCTGCGCAGCAAGGGTGTGTTGTTCTCGATTCACGACGAAGGCGTGCCCGTGTTCCGCCTGCTGCGCCTGCGCGCCCGCCGTGCGCCCGGCTTGATCGACGATGCCCGCGACGTGCTGCTAAAACTGTTTGACGCCGACGCCGAATATTCCGCCGATACGCTGGAGGGCATCTACGACGACTTAAAGAACGTCAGCACCCAAGTACTCTCGGGGGACGTGACCGACGAGCGCGCCAGCGTCGTGCTCACCGCCATTGCGCGGCAGGAAGACTTGAACGGCCGCATCCGCCGCAACGTGATGGACACGCGCCGCGCTGTCAGCTTCATGATGCGCAGCAAGCTGCTGAACGCCGAGCAGTTTGAAGATGCCCGGCAAATTCTGCGCGACATCGAATCGCTCGACAGCCACACGGCGTTCCTGTTCGAAAAAATCAACTTCTTGATGGACGCGACCGTCGGTTTCATCAACATCAACCAGAACAAGATCATCAAAATCTTCTCGGTCGCCAGTGTGGCGCTGCTGCCGCCCACGTTGATCGCCAGCATCTACGGCATGAACTTCAAGTTCATGCCTGAGCTGGACTGGAAGCTAGGCTACCCGTATGTGCTGGTGCTGATGCTGGCCAGCGCGCTCGGGCCTATGTGGTACTTCAGAAAGCGCGGCTGGTTGAAGTGAGTTCCCGCTGTGGCACTGCGCGCCTTCCCCCTGAGGGGGCAGGCACCCGGTGGACTGGCGAGACCGATCCATGAAGACGCTGGCCAAGGAAAACGGGGCGCTTTGCACGGAGCAAGGTCCGTCGGAACGCGGCTTGCGCTGTGACACGGGGAGCTGGCGATGTGAATGCTAGGCCATGGCCTAGCCGCCCCTAAAAATACGAGTCAAATTGCCCTATAGAGCTTATGCAGAAAGCACTAGCAGCTATTTATTTGATAGCTTCACCAGAAAGACCTGAACAATGGCGTCAGCATACCGGCTGGCCACCTGCTCCAGGAAGGCGTTGAAATCCACATGGGCTGTGGCGTCGGCCCGGTCGGAAATGGCGCGCACGGCGGCGAACGGCACGCCGTAATCAAGGCACACCTGCGCGACTGCGGCGCCTTCCATCTCCAGGGCCAGCACGGGGTGGCCAGCTGCGGCCAGCGGTTCGCAGACGCTGCGCACTAGCTCGGGCGAGCCGACAAACCGGTCGCCACTGGCTAACAGGCCCACATGCAAACGCGGCACATCAAGCACTAATTTATGCTCAAAATGGCCTCTAGCGCTTATCAGGCAATGGTTAACAGCTCCCACAAGCATAGCAGTCAACTCTGCGTCGCACTGCAAGCGCACCTCGCTGCAGCCGGGCACGCGCCAGCGCTCAAACAGGGGCGAGACGTCCATGTCGTACTGAACATAGTCCTGCGCCACCACAATGTCGCCTACCGCCACGCCTTCGCCCACGCCGCCCGCCACGCCGGTAAACACAATGCGCGCCGCTTGAAAGCGCTCTATCAGCGCCGTCGCTGTGGTCGCCGCGGCCACTTTGCCAATGCCCGAGAGCGCCAGTACCACGTCTTGCCCGTGCAGGCGGCCGCTAAAGAATGCGCGCCCCGCGTGGTCCACGCGCTGCGGCTGCTGGAGTTGCGCGAGCAGGCCGGACTGCTCGCCCGGCATGGCGCTGAGGATGGCGGTGGTCATAGAGGAACAATCAAAAAATACAAAAGCTCGGTAGGCGCAGGAAGCAGGACTCTATGAGGCCGTCGCCGCTAGGCGGGCAAGGTGGTCTGTGAGGGCAAGGCTTGCGAAGCAGCAAGCGGCCCACCCACGCTGCCCAACGCCAGCGCTACTTCTTGTCGCGCAGTTCGCGGCGCAATATCTTGCCCACGGGGGACTTGGGCAAGTCCTCACGGAACTCGATGACCCGAGGCTGCTTGTAGCCGGTCAGGTTAGCGCGGCAAAAGTCCCGCAGGACGGCTTCGGTCAACTCGGGCGTTTCGCGCACCACGATCAACTTGACGGCCTCGCCGGTTTTTTCATCCGGCACGCCGACCACCGCGCACTCGACGACGCCAAGGCAAGCGGACACAACGTCTTCGATCTCGCTGGGATAGACGTTGAAGCCGCTGACCAACACCATGTCTTTCTTGCGGTCCACTATGCGAAAGAACCCGCGCTCGTCCATCACGCCAATGTCGCCAGACTTGAAGTAACCGTCTTCGGTCATGACCTTGGTGGTCTCATCGGGGCGCTGCCAGTAGCCCGCCATAACTTGGGGGCCCTTGATGGCGATCTCGCCTGCCGCACCCAGCGTCGTGACTTCGTTACCGCTGTCGTCCAGCAGCTTCATCGAGGTGCTGGGGAGCGGCACGCCGATGGAACCTGTGTATTGCTTGAGCGTTACCGGGTTGCAGCTGACAGAAGGGCTGGTTTCAGACAGGCCGTAACCCTCGCAGAGCGGGCAGCCGGTTTTCTCCAGCCAGCGCTTGGCCACCGCGCCCTGCACCGCCATACCGCCGCACACCGAAACCTTCAGGTGGCTCCAGTCCACCGTGTCGAAATCGGCATGGTTGAGTAGGCCGTTGAACAGCGTGTTGACCGCTGGAAAGCTGTGAAAGCGGTGTCGGGTCAGCTCTTTCAACACTGCCTTGAGGTCGCGCGGGTTCGGGATCAGCACGGTCTTTCCGCCGGTGCGCATGCTCAGCATCATGTTCACGGTGAACGCGAAGATGTGATACAGCGGCAAGGCGCAAATGCTGGTGGGCTGCTCGTCCGGCGGCACGCGCTGCATGGCGGGAGCGTTCCACGCCTCCGACTGGAGCACGTTGGCGATCACGTTGCTATGCAGCAGTACTGCGCCCTTGCTAATGCCGGTGGTGCCTCCCGTGTACTGCAGCAACGCCACGTCTCCAGGCTTGGTTTGGGGCTTTTTGAGCGTACCGCGGCGGCCGCGCGCCACAGCCTGATTGAAACGTACCGCACCGGACAGGCTCCAGGGTGGCACCAGCTTCTTGACGTTGCGCACCACGTAATTGACCAACACCCCTTTAAGAAAACCGAGCTGGTCGCCCATGGCGCACACCACCACATGCTGAACCGGTGTATTGGCCATGCAGGTCTGCAGCGTGGCGGCGAAATTTTCCAGCACCACCATTGCTTTAGCACCCGAGTCGCGCAGCTGGTGCTCCAGTTCACGCGAGGTGTACAGCGGGTTCACATTGACGACCACCAGCCCGGCGCGCAACACCGCTGCCACTGCTACCGGGTACTGCGGCACGTTGGGCATCATCAGCGCCACCCGGTCGCCCTTGATCAGTCCCAACCCCTGCAGATAAGCGGCAAAGGCGCTGCTCAGTGCATCGGTCTGCGCGTAGCTGATGTCCTGCCCCATAAAGCCGTAGGCGACTTTGCCGGCATGGGTGCGAAAGGCTTCCTCCATCAGCGAGACGAGAGAGGTGTACTGCGAGGCGTCGATATCCGTGGGAACGCCTTCAGGATAGGCGGTCAGCCAGGGTCGCTCAGTCATGCAGTCGCTCCAAAATCGCGAACAGTTCGTCGCGCTGCATGCTTATTCAATCGCCTTGACCATGTCCTCGACCACCTTCTTGGCATCGCCAAACACCATCATGGTTTTGTCCATGTAGAACAGCTCGTTGTCCAGGCCTGCGTAGCCCGACGCCATGGAGCGCTTGTTGACGATGACGGTTTTGGCCTTGTAGGCTTCCAGAATCGGCATGCCATAGATGGCACTGCCCTTCACGTGCGCCGCAGGGTTCACCACGTCGTTGGCCCCCAGAACGATGGCGACATCGGCTTGGCCAAACTCGCCGTTGATGTCTTCCATTTCAAACACCTGGTCATACGGCACTTCGGCCTCGGCTAGCAACACGTTCATGTGGCCGGGCATGCGCCCCGCCACCGGGTGAATAGCGTATTTCACTCTGATGCCTTTTTCAGTCAGCTTGGTGGCCAGCTCTTTCACGGCATGCTGCGCGCGCGCCACCGCCAGGCCGTAGCCCGGCACGATGATCACGGTTTCGGCGTTACCGAGCACAAAAGCAGCGTCGTCGGCACTGCCTTTTTTGACCGGGCGATCTGCAGTGCCGCTCACCACAACCGTGCCTGCCTCAGCCCCAAAGCCACCCAGAATCACGCTGAAGAACGAGCGGTTCATGGCTTTGCACATGATGTAGCTCAGGATCGCGCCCGAGCTTCCCACCAACGAGCCGGCAATGATCAACATGCTGTTGTTCAAGCTAAAGCCAATGCCCGCTGCCGCCCAGCCCGAATAGCTGTTAAGCATGGACACCACCACCGGCATATCGGCCCCGCCAATGGGAATGATGATCAGCACGCCGAGCACAAAAGCCAAAGCCAACATGACAAAGAAGGCCGTCATGCTTTGCGTCGCCATGAAAACGACGCCCATGCCCAGCGTGGCAATGCCGATGGCAAGGTTCACCATATGCTGACCGGTAAAAGACACGGGCGCGCCCTGAAACAGGCGGAAGTTGTACTTACCGCTCAGCTTGCCAAACGCAATCACCGAGCCCGAGAACGTGATCGCACCGATGGCAGCACCCAAAAACAGTTCCATGCGGTTGCCGACAGGGATGAGCGCCAGCTCGCCGGCCAGCGGAATCGCGGCGATCTGAAACGCATACGGCTCGGCCACCACGGCTACAGCAATAAACACCGCGGCCAACCCAATCATGCTGTGCATGAACGCGACCAGCTCAGGCATTTTGGTCATCTCGACCCGCTTGGCCATCACTGTGCCCGCGCCGCCGCCAATGACCAGTGCCACCAGCACCCAGGCCATGCCGCTGGCAAAGCTGACGTTCAAGGCTTGCAACGCCTGTACTTGCCCGTGGATGAGACCTACGGTGGTCAGCACGGCAATCGCCATGCCGATCATCCCGAACAGGTTGCCGCGAATCGAGGTGGTGGGGTGGCTCAGGCCCTTGAGCGCTTGGATGAAGCAGACCGACGCCACCAGGTACAACAGCGCGATCAAGCTGGCGCTCATTTGGCGGCTCCGGCAGGCTTCTCTTTCTTACGGAACATCTCCAGCATGCGCCGCGTGACCAGAAAGCCGCCAAAGACATTCACCGCCGCCAGCGCCACTGCCAGCACGCCCATGGTTTTACCCAGAGGCGTGATGGTGAGCGCCGCGGCAAGCATGGCACCGACGATGACGATGGCCGAAATGGCATTGGTGACCGCCATCAGCGGGGTGTGCAGGGCGGGAGTCACCGTCCAGACCACGTGATAGCCAACATAAATGGCCAGCACAAAAATGGTCAGGTTGATGACGACGTGGGAAATGGCTTCCATCGCAGTCTCCAGAGAGTTATTCGAAGTGCCCGGCACTGAGCCGGCGCACGGGGGTCAAGCGCGCAGCAACTGGCCTTCGCGCGTCACCATGCAGGCCTTGACGATATCGTCGTCCAGGTCGAGGAAAAACTGGCCATCCTTATCAAACACCAGCTTGAGGAAATCGAGCACGTTGCGCGCATACAAGGCCGACGCATCGGCCGCCACCAGCGATGGCAAGTTGGTGTGACCCACCAAAGTAACGCCATGCGCCTGCACCACGGCGTCGGCTTGCGTCAGCGGGCAGTTGCCGCCCTGGCTGGCGGCCAAGTCGACGATGACCGAGCCGGGCTTCATGGAGGCCACCATTTCTTCGGTGACCAGCACCGGCGCGGCGCGGCCCGGGATCAACGCGGTGGTGATCACGATATCTGCCGCTGCCACGCGCTTGGCGACTTCCTGCTTTTGCCGATCCAGCCAGCTCTGCGGCATGGGCCGGGCGTAGCCGCCCACTCCTACGGCAGCATCTTTTTCTTCCTCGGTCTCGTAGGCCACGTCGATGAACTTGGCACCCAGCGATTCGACCTGCTCCTTGACGCTGGGCCGCACGTCGGAAGCCTCAATCACTGCGCCCAAACGTTTGGCCGTAGCAATGGCCTGCAAACCCGCCACACCGACACCCAGAATGACGACACGCGCGGCCTTGACGGTTCCCGCTGCCGTCATCAGCATGGGAAAAATGCGCTGATATTGATCGGCCGCGATCATCACGGCTTTGTAGCCTGCAATGTTGGCTTGGGAGGACAGCACGTCCATGCTTTGGGCCCGAGAGGTGCGAGGCGCGGCCTCAAGCGCGAACGCCGTAACGCCCGAGTGCGCTAGCCGCTGCATACCGTCTGCGTCAAAGGGATTGAGCATTCCAACTAGCACAGCGCCGGGGCGAAGCAATGCCATTTCATCGGCTTGCGGTGCACGCACCTTGAGCACCATGTCGGCTGCCCAAGCAGCTGCCGCATCGCCAAGCACGGCACCCGCCGCTTTGTATGCGGCGTCGGTCACGCTGGCACGAAGACCAGCGCCGCTTTCCACACGGACCTCGTGGCCCTGGACTTTGAGTTTTTTAACCGTCTCCGGGGTGGCCGCTACGCGCGCCTCCCCTGCCACCGATTCGGCAGGCACTCCTATCAGCATGCGTGTCTCCTTTGTTATTTTGGGCGCGCTCGCGCAGTCCGCTCGTCAGCTTACCCGAAGACTCCCAGCGCCTTAGCCGGGAATGCACCGCAGTGAGCGGCCGCCGGAAATTACCGGTTTACTTGACGAGCTGCGCCAAATCGCCTGCCGCGTACTGCTGCGCGACGGCGTGCAGGCTGCGCGGCTGGATCTTGGCAGCCTGACCTTCGCAACCGAACTCGACATAGCGCTGACGGCAGATCGCCTTGGCGGCTTCGCGCGCGGGCTTGAGCCATTCGCGGGCATCAAATTTCTCGGGGTTCTCGTGCAGGAACTTGCGCACAGCGGCCGTCATGGCCAGGCGAATGTCGGTGTCGATGTTAATTTTGCGCACACCAAACTGGATAGCTTTCTGGATTTCTTCCACGGGTACGCCGTAGGTTTCCTTCATCTTGCCGCCGTACTGGTTGATGAGGGCCAGCAAATCCTGCGGCACTGACGACGAACCGTGCATCACCAAATGGGTGTTGGGAATGCGATGGTGAATGGCCTGCACACGGTCAATCGCCAGAATGTCGCCAGTGGGCTTGCGGGTGAATTTGTACGCGCCGTGGCTGGTACCGATGGCAATGGCCAGCGCATCCAACTGGGTGCGCTGCACAAAATCAGCGGCTTGCTCGGGGTCGGTCAGCAATTGCTCGCGCGTCATGATGGCGTCGGTGCCGTGGCCGTCTTCCTTGTCGCCCTGCATAGTTTCCAAAGAGCCCAGGCAACCGAGTTCGCCTTCGACGGTCACGCCCACCTTGTGCGCCATATCCACCACTTTGCGGGTGACCTCTACGTTGTATTCGTAGCTCGCGATGGTCTTGCCGTCGCCTTCCAGCGAGCCGTCCATCATCACGGATGAAAAGCCCAGATCGACGGCGCCCTGGCACACGGCTGGGTTCTGGCCATGGTCTTGGTGCATGACCAGCGGGATGAGGGGATACGCCTCAATCGCGCCCAAGATCAGGTGTTTGATAAACGCTTCGCCGGCATATTTGCGTGCGCCGGCACTGGCCTGCAAGATCACCGGCGCGCCAGTTTCGCTGGCGGCTTCCATGACGGCCTGGACTTGCTCTAGATTGTTGACGTTGAAGGCTGGAATGCCGTAGCCGTTTTCAGCGGCGTGGTCCAGAAGCTGGCGCATTGAGACGAGGGGCATGGGGTGTCATCCGGTCAGAGTGGGCGGGAGCGGAAATTTTGGTAACCGCTTCGTAGCCGAGCATTTTAGCGGGGCCGGTTTTGCCCTCTAACCCGTGCCGCCCGCGACCGATCAAGTCGCGCGGCAGATTTTGAGCATGTTGGTGCCACCCGGCGCGCCCATCGGCTCGCCGCAGGTAATGGCGTACACGTCGCCACTGGCCAGAATACCGCGCGTCTTGAGATGGCCCTCCGCGTGCTCCAGCGCAATATCCCGGTCGGCGCTGGTATCCATCAGGATAGGCCGCACGTTGCGATAGAGCGCCATGCGCCGCTGGGTGGCAACCCGCGGCGTTAGTGCATAAATGGGAATATGAATGCGGTGGCGGCTCATCCACAGCGCGGTGGAGCCGCTGTCGGTCATCGCGACAATGGCCTTGGCACCCAAGTGGTGAGCGGTAAATAACGCGCCCATGGCAATCGATTGGTCGATGCTGGAAAAGCTGCGACCTCTGAAGTCCGCGTCGAGTTGTGCATCTTCGGCCGATTCGGCAGCCGCGCAAATCTTCGCCATTTCCTGCACGGTTTCCAGTGGATATTTGCCAGCGGCGGTTTCGGCACTGAGCATGACGGCATCGGTGCCATCCAGCACCGCGTTGGCCACGTCGCTCACCTCCGCGCGCGTGGGCGATGCGTTGGTGATCATGCTTTCCATCATTTGTGTGGCGGTGATCGCCACCTTGTCCATATCGCGCGCCATGCGGATCATCTTTTTCTGCAGGGCGGGCACTACGGCGTTGCCGACTTCTACCGCTAAATCGCCACGCGCCACCATGATGCCGTCGCTGGCGCGCAGGATTTCTTCCAGGCGCGGAATGGCTTCGGCACGTTCAATCTTGGCGATCAGGCCGGGCTTATGACGATATTGCGCGGCGGCCACATTGCACAGCTGGCGCGCCATTTCCATATCGGTGGCGTTCTTGGGGAAACTGACCGCTACGTAATCGGCTTGAAAGCTCATCGCGGTGCGGATGTCTTCCATATCCTTGGCAGTCAACGCCGGGGCTGTCAGACCGCCGCCTTGCTTGTTGATGCCCTTGTTGTTGGATAGCTCGCCGCCAATGCATACCCTGGTGCGCACCTCTTCGCCGCGCACACAGTCCACGGCGAGTACGATGAGGCCATCATTGAGCAGCAGAACATCCCCGGCACGGGTGTCGCGCGGCAGCTCTTTGTAGTCCAGGCCCACGCCATGAATGTCGCCTGGCTCGGCGCGGGATGCGTCCAGTACAAAGCTGGCACCTTGCACCAACGTTACCCGCCCTTCCGCAAATTTCCCTACCCTAATCTTGGGCCCCTGCAGGTCCGCCATGATGGCGACTTCGCGCCCGGCACGCTGGGCCGCCTCGCGGACTTTTGCCGCGAGCTGAATGTGGTCTTCCGCCTTGCCATGGCTAAAGTTCAGCCGCACCACGTTCACTCCTGCCAGCACCATCTGCTCGATCATGTGGGCATCGCTGGAAGCGGGGCCTAGTGTGGCAACGATCTTGGTGGCGCGGCGCAGAGACGACATGGAGAGTCCTGTTCGGGTATGTAATTGAGTTTCAATTTATACAGGAAACGATTTACATGATGGGTACAGGGTCCCGGTTGAACTCAGCGCCTCCAATCGCCCGCGTCGACGACCTGTGGCTTTATTCCACAGCGCGTTTTTGCAAAATTTCGAACGCCGGCAACTCACGTCCCTCCAGCATTTCAAGAAACGCACCGCCACCGGTCGAGATGTAGCCAATGCGGTCTTCGATGCCGTATTTGGCAATGGCGGCCAGGGTGTCTCCGCCGCCCGCAATGCTGAACCCTTTGGACGCGGCAATGGCCTCGGCCACAACCCGCGTGCCGTGCGAAAAAGCCTCAAACTCGAACACACCCATGGGTCCGTTCCAGACGATAGTGCCGGCCTTTTCCAGCTGAGCAGCGAGCCGCTTGGCCGTCTCGGGGCCGATGTCCAAAATCAGGTCATCATCCTGCACGTCCTGGGCGCTTTTGATGGTGGCGGGCGCATCAGCCGAGAACGATTTGGCAGTCACCACATCGGTGGGGATCGGCACCTCGGCACCGCGTTGCTCCATGGCGTCCATCACCGCGCGGGCTTCTTCCACCAACGTGGGCTCTGCCAGGCTTTTCCCAATCGGCAGGCCAGCGGCCAGCATGAAGGTGTTGGCGATTCCGCCGCCCACAATGAGCTGGTCAACCTTGTCAGCCAAGCTTTTCAAAATAGTCAGCTTTGTCGAGACCTTGGAGCCCGCAACGATGGCGGCCAGCGGGGGAGCGGGTTGTGCCAATGCCTTGGTCAACGCGTCAATCTCGGCCGACAGCAAAGGGCCGGCGCAGGCAATGGGCGCGTACTGCGCGATACCGTAGGTCGTGGCCTCAGCGCGGTGGGCGGTGCCAAACGCGTCGTTGACATACACATCGCACAGCTTCGCCATGGCGCGCGCCAAGCTTTCATTGTTCTTTTTTTCGCCTGGGTTAACACGGCAGTTTTCCAGTAGCAC
Source organism: Burkholderiales bacterium (assembly GCA_038235025.1). GTDB lineage: Bacteria > Pseudomonadota > Gammaproteobacteria > Burkholderiales > Burkholderiaceae_C > Simplicispira. The sequence continues at coordinate 12,809 of JBBSUJ010000013.1, read as the reverse complement.
CAGTGCGCCAGGGGACACCTCCACGCCGCCGATCCAGTCCGCAAGCAGCGGGACCTCACGGCCCAGCAGTTCGCTGAGCCGCTGGGCGACTGGCGCGAGCGAGTCTTCGGGCATGAACTCACCTTCGGTCGGACGACCCAGGTGGCTGGTAACCATCACGGCAGCACCCGCATCCAGCGCCATCTGGATGCACGGCACCGAAGCGCGAATGCGTGTGTCTTCGGACACGCCCCCTTGCTCGTTCAGCGGAACATTGAGATCTGCGCGAATGAAGACGCGCTTGCCTTTGACTTGGCCTGCTGCGCACAGGTCGGAGAAACGAAGAATGTGCATGAAACTAAACCACCCCTGGGAAATGAACAAGGCAGTCGGTAATGAGCCGCCGCCACGAATCAACCCATTTTAGATAGCGTCTTCATTCTCTTGGTGGTGCTGTTGTGGTGCCAGCTACCACCCCAGCCCAATATGCAGTGGCAAATAGACCGCCATCCCCACCAATATGGTGCCGAGAATGCCGCGTTGCCAGAAATAGAACGCTGCGGCGCACAGCACAGCTGGCAGACGCGCGTCGCGCAGCGTAGCGATCAGAACACCCTGATTCATCAGCACCTCCGGCGCCACGACAGCGGCCAACGCTGCCAGGGGAGCGTATTTGAGACCCCGACGCAACCAATCAGGCATCGGCAGCTCGCGCTCAGGAATCATGAAGAAGGCGCGCGCCAGCAAGGTAATCACAGCCAGCCCGGCAATCGCGATGACGCCGTAGAGGGTCTCATTGGTCATTCGCCTTCTCCCGGTTCTGCGCCCGCCGCTGCAATGGCACGCTTACGCGCCGCTACCACCTGCGCTTGGCGCTGCGCCGCTTCCATCACCAGTCCCGCCGCAATGGCCGCTGCGATAGCGACCAGCACATTGAGCTTGAGCGGCAGTGCGTAGGCTGCCACTGCTGCGGTACAAGCTACTCCGGCTGAGACCCACGTGGCGCGATCGGAAAGCAAAGACAGCATGACGCCCAACAGCGCCAGCACACCGGCAAAGCCAAGACCCCAAGAAAGCGGAACAGAATTGGCCAGCAAAATGCCGGCAATCGAGGGAATCTGCCAAGCCAACCAGTTCAGTGCGGCGGCGCCCCAAAAGTAGGGCAGCTGCTCATCCGCAGGCTCTGCGCGCGGAAACCGCTTCATGAAAGCCACAAAAATCAAGTCGCCACTAAAGTACCCAATCGCCAAACGCCTGCGCAGTGGCTGCGCCTGAAAGTAGCTGCGCCACATGCTGCTGAAAATCACAAAGCGCAAATTGACGCAACTGGCCGTCAGCCACACCACCCACAGTGGCGCGCCCACTGACAGCAGCGGAATCACCGAGAGCTGCGCGCTGCCCGCGTATACGGCCAAAGACATCAACACAGCGACGCCGACGCCCATGCCGCTCTTCACCATCGCCACGCCCGTCACCAAACCCCACGCCGCAATACCCAGCGCCGGGCCGATCAGCTCGCGCACCCCCTCGCGAAACGCCGGTTGACGGGTGTAGGCGACGAACTGCTGCAGATTCAAGAGTCGCTTCCCGCCGCGCGAATGCCACCGAGCGACATGCCGGGCTTGATAGAAAGCCCGCGCGCTAGCTCGGCGGCCGCCATAGGCTTTCCACCCGCGCGCTGTAGGCGCGTTAGGCGCAATGCCCCGGCACCGCAGGCGACGGATATTCCATGTTTATCTATGGAAGAAATACGGCCAGCACGCTTACCCAGCAAAACTTTTTCGCTATCTATTTCGCAGCAAATCACCTTTACGCTGTAGTCTCCGAACATCGTAGATGCGCCCGGGGCTGGCGTAAGCGCCCGCACGCGCCGAGCAATCTGTTCGGCAGGCAAGCTCCAGTCAATCAAGCTTTCCGCCTTACGAATTTTCTCTGCGTACAACACGCCGTCGACTGGTTGCGGCGTGCGCAGCAAAACACTCGTAGCCATATACCGCAACGCATCCACCACCATTCGCGCGCCCAGCGGTGCCAATCGATCGTGCAATGTGGCGGTCGTGTCATCGGGCGCAATGGTCAACCGCTCCACGCTCAGCATGTCACCGGTGTCGAGCCCGGCGTCCATCTGCATGAGCGTAATCCCTGTCTCGGCGTCTCCTGCTTCAATCGCGCGATGAATCGGCGCGGCCCCGCGCCAGCGCGGCAGAAGGCTGGCGTGGATATTGACGCACCCCATGCGCGGCGTGTCTAAAACCCACTGCGGCAAGATCAGCCCATAAGCAGCTACTACCATCACATCGGGTTGTACCGATTCCATCGCGGTGCGCGCTCGTGCAGCGTCTTCCGCGAAACGTCCATCCAACCGAAGGCCTCGTGGCTGTTCGACTGGCAGACCGTGCTCCAACGCCAGGCACTTCACGTCGGAAGCTTGCAGCTTCATGCCGCGGCCAGCGGGACGATCCGGCTGCGTAAGCACCAACGGCACATCGAAGCCCGCTTTTAGAATGGCGGCCAATGCGCTGCCGGCAAATTCCGGCGTACCGGCAAAAACGACCTTCATGGTGAGCCTAAAAAGCGTCCGCTGGAGCGGTCATACCAAACGGGCGAAAAGCTAATTGCGCCGAGGAGCGCGAAAATTTTTAGCGGTAGCGTTCGTCGGCCTGCGGGTCACGAACGACCTCAACAGCATTAAAATTTCCGGCCTTGTCGAACGACACGCGCGCCATGCGCCAGACGTCTTGCTCTTGCCATGAATAAGTCCACAGCAGCCCGCCCTCTTCTTGCACTGATCGGCGTGCAGGTAGACCAAACTGCAGCTGCACCGCCGCAGCGTCCCCTCGGCTTTTGCCTAGTGCCTGGAAGGTTTCCCGGCTCAAGGCTGCGTGGCGCGACACGCGCTTGCCGGTTGCGTCGAAATCAAGTCGCACAACCTCGCCTGGCCGTACGCGGTAAAAAAGGCGCTGCCCATCCGGCAATGCATATTGCGCCATGGGCTCGCCCATGCTCGCACGTGTGACAGCTAGCGTGTCGGTTGCGGGCGCAGCGGGGAGCACGCCGCAAGCGGCAAAAGTCATCGCGCCGGCGAGGAGCAAGCCCAAGCCAAGAGGCTGCCTGCGAGGAGTGAAGGTCTTCACGTGCGATCCTCGCGTTGCCGCTTGATCATCTTGGAACGTATGCGGGTCCGCTTGAGTGGTGACAGGTACTCGACGAACACTTTGCCCAGCAAATGGTCCATTTCGTGCTGGATACAGACGGCGAGCAAGTCATCCGCGTCCAACGTCGCGACGGCCCCCTGCATGTCTTGCGATTGCACACGAACCTGAGCAGCCCGCTCCACCCCGTCATAGATGCCGGGAACCGACAAACAACCCTCGTCGGACACATGCCGCTCCTCACTGAACCAGACAATCTCCGGGTTGAACAGCACGACGGGCTGATTGCGCTCTTCGGACACATCCATCACGACAATGCGCTCGTGGATATCAACTTGTGTCGCCGCCAGCCCTATCCCTTGCGCTTCGTACATGGTGTCCAACATATCCTGCGCAATGGCGCGAGCGCGATCATCGACCGCTGCAACAGGTGCGGCCACGGTATGCAGACGCGGATCGGGATAACAAAGAATAGAGAGAAGTGCCATGGCGTTACCGAGAATATGTCGCTATTTTCGCCACTTTCAATAAGACGTAGGGTGACTGCGGCCAATAATCGTTGCTCAATCAAGACCTTGAGCAGAGAATCTCGGTTGATTTGTAACGATTTCGCTGCGAGGTTCTTTCTTGAAACATCGTGGCAACAGTGAGGGGCAGGGAACAATGAATCGAAATACAACACCGGGCGCTGCCTACCGTGGCAGCCTTAGAGCCGTTTGCGGGGCTGTCGCTATGGTGGCACTGGGCACTAGTGCCGTGCCAGCTTTTGCGCAGAACTACCCTGTCACCGCAGGCCAGCGCGCTACGGCGCAGCAAGTAGCGAGCAAAGGTATTCCCGTAGCGGAGCTGTCTCCCAATGCGCCCGACGTTTACGTCGTGAAGCGCGGTGACACCTTATGGGCCATTTCAGGGCTGTATTTGAAAAAGCCCTGGCGCTGGCCCGAGCTGTGGGGCATGAACCTCGACAGCATCGTCAATCCCCATCTTATTTTTCCAGGTCAAACGCTTTATCTGGACAAGACCGGCGGTTATGCCCGCCTGCGCACCAGCCGTTCGGGCGAGCCACAAGATGTTCGCGTATCGCCTCGCGTGCGCACAGACAGCTTGGCGGACTTGGCCTTGCCAACCCTGCAACCGCACCTTATCGAGCCCTTCCTCGTCGAGCCGCAAGTGGTCGATGCCGGCACGCTTGAAAAAGCGCCGCGCATTGTCGCAACTGAGGACCGGCGGGTGCTCATGGCGGCTGGTGACCGCGCTTATGCGCGCGGAGAGACCACGACGCCCGTGCAGATAGCCCCCGGTGAGCCCCGCTATTTCGGTATTTACCGCAATGCAGTTGCGCTAAAGGATCCCGATAACGGTGAGGTCCTGGGCTACGAAGCTCAGTTTGTCGGTAAGGCTGAGTTGGTGCGTGGCGAGTCGCTCACCAAAACACCAGACGGTAAGGGCAGTTTCACGACGGATGTGGTTCCGGCTACCGTAGATATCCTCAGCACACGGGAAGAAATACGCGCGGGCGATCGCATGCTGCCCGCTGTCAAACGTGGCTTCATGAGCTATGTTCCTCGTGCGCCGCAGAGTGAGGTCAAAGCCCGTGTGGTGTCCATCTACGGCAGTGCCGCTTTCGCTAACGCCGGCCAAAACCAAGTCGTAGCGATCAACCGGGGCACCCGTGATGGCATGAGTAACGGCTTGGTGCTGCAGCTGCTCAGCGCAGGCGAGCGCCTCAGAGACACGACGGATGAGGCTAGGTCGATCATTCAGTTACCCAACGAGAAAAACGGTGTTGGCATGGTGTTCCGCACTTTCGACCGTGTGTCCTATGTCCTGATTCTTGATGTACGCAAGACGGTTCGCGTGGGAGACCAACTGGTCAACCCGGACTAAACCCTTCCGACTTCACCCGCCGCGCCGATGGTCATAGAACCGCAAGAGTTAGCGGCTTGGCTCCGGCTAGGCGGTGCCCGCGGCGTCGGACGCACCGCAGCCCGCCGGCTATTAGCAGCTTTCGGTAGCGCGCAAGCGATATTTAGCCAGCATCATTCTGCGCTGGAGCGGCACATCAGCGCAGCGCAGGCCGCGGCACTCCTGCAGCCTGAGGCTTTGCAAGCTACTCTTCTGGATACGACCCTTGCTTGGTTGGCTGAGTCCGGTACGGACTCGCTTGAGCGCGCGGTTGTGCCGCTGGGACACGCCCTTTACCCCTCTGCGCTGCTTGAAATCGAGGATCCTCCGCTCCTGCTCTACCTGATGGGTGCAGGCCCGCTTCTGCAGGGCATCTGCTTTCCTGTGCGGCGCGAAGGCGCACTCGCCATCGTTGGCAGCCGCAACCCGACACCGCAAGGCAGAGAGAATGCGCAGCAGTTCGCGGCCACCCTTCGTACTGCGGGGCTTTGTATCGTGTCCGGGCTTGCAGGCGGTATTGACGCCGCGGCACACGAAGGCGCATTAATGGCAAGCAGTGCCACAGGCGGCGCCGCCACATTGGCTGTAGTGGGCACCGGACTCGACCGCGTATACCCAGCGCGTCACCACGCACTGGCGCGCCAGATTGCTGCGCATGGGCTACTTATAAGTGAATATCCCTTGGGCACGCCGCCATTGGCAGCCAATTTTCCACGGCGTAACCGCATCATTTCTGGGCTGTCACAAGGCGTGTTGGTAGTCGAGGCTGCTCCCGCGTCTGGCTCGTTGATCACCGCGCGCATGGCGATTGAGCAAGGACGTGAGGTGTTTGCCATTCCAGGCTCAATTCACGTCATCCAATCGCGCGGTTGCCACGCCCTTATCAAGCAGGGTGCCAAGCTTGTAGAAACTGTGGAAGACATCCTTGAGGAAATGCCCCAGCTCGTGCAGTCGACATTGAGCAACCGCCGTAGCGCCGCGGACGAAACCACGGAACGCTGTAGCACTCGAAGTGGGCAGCAGGACATGGTCGGTGACGGCCCATTACTCATAGCGCTCGGTTTCGATCCGATAGGTTTGGACGCGCTGCAAGCCCGCACCGGACTGCCGACGCCAGACCTGCAGGTGCAACTACTGGAACTTGAGTTGGAAGGTCAGGTGGAACGGGTGCCCGGAGGCCTGTTTCAGCGTATGGTTCGCGTCTGACCCATAAAGCGAACAGGATGAAAGCCAGCGCTTCGATATATGCAGTCTGACCAGCGTTTTTGTTGACCGTACTTAGCAGTGGGGCAAGGTGACCGGAGGCCCGGGATGCGGGGGAATATCAATCTGCGCGCGGTCGCGGCATTAAGCCGCACGGACTCTCTTCAGAAGACTAAAGGCCAGCATGGCGGCAGGCGGCCTGCTCAGTTGTGGCGGGCAAACGCCACATTGGCGCTGCGCGCGTAGCGTACTCTGCAATCGCGTACGACGAGATCATCGCACGCACCTAGAACTACTGAGCAATCACCCTAGCCAAGTAGCCGCTCAGGATTGGCACCCAGCTTGGCAATTGCCTCGCGAGTCGCCCGCACCGTAAGACCCTCCTCCTCCCGGGCCACCAGAAGCCCTGACTGCAAATAGGCACCTAGCCGGCGAAGCTGGATCAGGTAACTGGTGCCATCGGTAGACACAAACAAATGCAGCTGCTTGCGCTCGCTTTGCCAGGCGTACTGCACTTGGGCCGTCGCGCCATTGTGGTCGAGCGTGAACCAATTGCCGCAGACCAGCTGCTGCGCCCAGGCCACCATGGAATCTTCCACCGGAGCCGCGTTGTCGGCGATCACCTGGATGGCACTGGCATCAATGCCCGTCATCATCTCGATGTGCTCGGCATCCAGCGGTAACTCACCCAGCACGGCATCGCCCAGGAATTCTTCCACGTTGGCCAAGCGCCGAGCCATCGCTTCGATGTGCTCCAGCGGAATGGCAGCCGTTTTGGAAAGGAACGCCTCCGCCAGAGTGTCTGTCAGCACCTTAACCTGGGCATCTTGCGCTCCCCCTTCAATACCGAGCAACCCCAGGCCATCGCGTAGTTTCTGCAAGATACCGGGCAAGCTTTGAATGACCTGAGCCCGCTCTGCACGATTGGGTTTGGCGCTGGCAGCCCAGACCAGGTCGGCGGCTGTACGTTTGAACGACACAGTGTCTGCGTGTTGTACGCCATTGCGCACGGCGGAGAGCGCTAACACTTCCGCCCACACTTTGAACAGGAATTCCCGCACCTCGTCGCGCACAGGCATGTCATTGAGCATCGTGCGCAGCTCAATGGTGTATTTGATCGCGAGCGTTTCCCTTTGCTCCACCTGCTGGGCCACACTGACCAGTTTGGCCGTACCGTCCTTTTCGGTGAGGTGCTTGGCTAGGAATTTTTCAAACTCGTCGTGCACCAACTGGAACACGCGGCGGCCCGTCTCCGGGTACTGCTCAATCACCTGCACGATACGGCGCACTTCAGATTCCAGGGCCGCACCGCCCACTGAGGCGCTATCGAAACCCAGCGCTACTGCGCCCATACGGTCGATCAACTTGCGCGCCGGGTGATTAAGGTTGCTGAAGAATTCGGGCTCTGCCAATGCCACCCGTAGCACAGGCACCTGCAGCCGGGCAAACCACACACGCACGGCGGGCGGAATGCGATCCTCCGCCAGAATGCTTTGAAACATCAGCGCCACCACTTCGATAATGGCCTTTTCGGTATCGGTTTGCGCCTTCTTCTTGAGCTCGGCAGATCGCTCACGTACATCTCCTGCCACCTGCATCACTGTGGCCGGGGTGTACTCCTCAACCAACGCACCTATGGTGCTGTAGTACACATCGGCCTGCACCCGGTGTGCGGCTAACGCATGCGCCAGTGCAGCCGAAGCCGGCGGTGCGAGCTCCATCGACAAAGTGGCACCCATAGCCGGCGTTAACAGGCGGCGTAATTGCACCATGACGCCTTGTGCGCGCTGGCGCGCGCGCGCCAATGGCGTTGCATCGAAACCCGCAACACCGGTTTGCTCATAGCCCTCGCCGTACGCTGTATAGGGCCGTGAATGCTGGTGCACATGAAGGGCGCTGGCGGACGAATCGGCATACGTACTGGGGTACGAGCCAGAGGGGGTGCCCGGCGGGCGCTGCATTTGCGAGACCGGACCGGAGGCAGAAGCGTAAGCCGGGCGCGCCGACTGAAGGACCTGCCGCGACTGCTCTAGAGCTTGGGATGCCAGTCCACCTGCTCCGTTGGCTCTTCCTACCGAGCCAGCTCCATACGCCGGAGCCTGCACACGCACGCGCATCTCTCGCTCCGCACTGACACCGTGCTCTGCTAAATAGGCATTGCACTCTTTGTAAGTTGTCTGCATCACTGATGCAAGGGAGCGCTGAAGTGGTTCAAGGCAGAGTTGCAGGTCGTCGCGAGGCAAATCGACTTTTAGCCAAGACTCTACCAAAAGCAGGCTGACGGCTTCTGGTCGAAACAAATCCGACGAAGGCATTTCCCGCTCGCCAAGCGACTGCAAACGCAAGCGCATCGATTCAAACGCAGGGGCCACTTCTTCGAGCACCGTAAGAGCAATGCGCGAAGCAATAATTTTGTTCTCCACCACCTCGTCTCCCACTAGCTCGAAGTCGTCGTCGACAGATAGAGTGGTGCGCGCGCTGGTTTCTGTACCAGACGGAGCTGCCGGCGCGGCCAGGGCAGCGCCCAGTTCCGACACCCATGCTTGACGCTTCTGGCCGTAGAGTTGCCAAGCGTCGCGCCGGTTCTGCATGTCGCGCTGAGTCCCGGTCTGCTCCATTAAAGCAGCGAGGAAGTCAACGACCGCCCCATCTACCTCCGCAAGCCCCGTCTGAAGTCCGGCCAACCAGCGCTCGCGCGCGTGGCGTGCGAGCCTCCTCGGTGGGTGTGGCGTTGGCGAAGGCGCTTGCATACCCGCGATATTAGTATGGAAGCGCCAGTTTCTGTCTACCGACCGGTCGCGCAGTCGATAAGTTCAGGCCAACCAATAAGGTGATTGACTGTTGCTTTCATACGGTGGCGCCCGCATTCGGATCGTTAGGATCAATGTCAGTACGGGTGGCCTTTACCAAGTCCTCGCGCTTCACTCCCAGCCACATCGCAATCGCTGCGGCCACAAACACCGACGAGTAGATGCCGAACAAGATGCCGATGGTTAACGCCAAAGCAAAATAGTGCAGGCTGGGACCCCCGAAGAAGAACATGGACAGCACCATCACCTCGGTCGAGGCGTGGGTGATGATGGTTCGGCTCATGGTGCTGGTGATGGCGTGGTCGATCACTTCTTGAGTGTTCATCTTGCGAAACCGCCGGAACGCTTCTCGAATGCGGTCGAAAATCACCACTGATTCGTTAACCGAATATCCAAGAACGGCCAACACCGCCGCGAGCACCGACAAGGAAAACTCCCACTGGAAAAATGCGAAAAACCCCAAGATGATGACCACATCGTGCAAATTGGCAATGATGGCTGCCACGCCGAACTTCCATTCGAAGCGCATCGCCAGGTAGATGACGATGCCTATCACCACCACCGCGAGCGCCATGATTCCGCCGCGCACCAACTCCTCTCCAACCTGCGGCCCGACAAACTCGCTACGGCGCATCGTGACGTCGGCGTCCGCAACTTTCAAGGCACCGATCACGCGTTCGCTTTGCTGCGCCGACGTAACGCCCTCCTGAACCGGCAAACGAATCATCACGTCTCGCGACGTGCCAAAGTTTTGCACTTGCACATCCGGAAACCCGAGCGTCGCGACGGTGTCGCGAACCTTGGAAAGATCCGCGGGCTGGGTGTATGCCACCTCCATCACCGTGCCGCCGGTGAACTCCACCGAAAGGTGCAGGCCACGCGAGAACAAGAAGAAAACGGCCAAAGCGAAGGTCGCAAACGAAATCACGTTGAAAATCAACGCATGCTTCATGAAAGGAATATCTTTCTTGATGCGGAAAAACTCCATGATCTTTATTCCTTAGTGGGAGTTTTCAGAGAAGACTCATCTGCGCCAAGCGCATGTTTTGTTGCAACAAAAAATTCCATCTTTTCTTCCAATTAGCTGTCGCGGAAGGCCACACGGCCGCCCACCACAACACAAAGACTAGAGGGTCTTGGCGAGTTCAGTTTTCGGCGCGCTCGGTGACCAGAGCTGACCAATTGACAAGGTCTTGAGCTTTTTTCTGCCGCCATACCAAAGATTGACCAAGCCGCGCGAGAAAAACACCGCGGAGAACATGCTGGTCAGAATGCCCAGTACATGCACCACGGCAAAGCCGCGCACGGGTCCAGAACCGAAAGCCAGCAAAGCCAAGCCCGCGATGAGGGTCGTGACGTTCGAATCCAAAATGGTCGACCAGGCACGCTCGTACCCGATGTGAATGGCCATCTGCGGCGACGCGCCCTCGCGCAATTCCTCGCGAATGCGCTCATTGATCAACACGTTCGAGTCGATGGCTACGCCGAGCGCCAACGCCATAGCAGCAATACCGGGCAACGTAAGGGTGGCCTGCAGCATCGACAACACCGCCAGCAACAGCAGGATGTTGACCGAGAGTGCAATGCTGGAAAACACGCCAAACAACATGTAGTAACCGCACATAAACACCACGATCGCCAGCATGCCCCAGACCACGCTGTTGATGCCCCGTTCAATGTTGTCGGCCCCCAGACTTGGGCCAATGGTGAATTCTTCAATGATCTCCATCGGAGCAGCAAGCGAGCCCGCTCGCAGCAAAAGCGCAGTGTCACTGGCTTCTACGGTGGTCATGCTGCCGGATATCTGCACCCGCCCGCCACCGATTTCGGAGCGAATGACGGGAGCCGTCACAACCTCACCTTTGCCTTTTTCAAACAGCACGATGGCCATCCGCTTGCCGATGTTCTCGCGCGTGATGTCCTTGAAGATGCGCGAACCCTTGGCATCTAGGGTCAGGTTGACGGTAGGCTCGCGGGTCTCTCCGTCAAAGCCGGGCTGAGCGTCGGTAAGGTTTTCACCTGTCAGGATGACCTGCTTCTTCACAATCACGGGCCGCTGATCACGATCCAAGTATTTTTCGTCGCCGAAGGGCACGGGGCCGCTGCCAGCCTCGGCGGCCCGCGCCTCGGAGCCCTCGTCCACCATGCGCACTTCAAGCGTCGCGGTTCGGCCCAAAATATCCTTGGCCTTTGCCGTGTCCTGCACACCCGGCAACTGCACCACAATACGGTCCAGCCCTTGTTGCTGAATGACGGGCTCGGCCACACCCAGTTCATTGATGCGGTTGTGCAGCGTGGTGATGTTCTGCTTGAGCGCCTGCTCTTGCACCGTGCGCGCTGCCTCAGATTTAATGCTGGCGCGCAAAAGCTGGCTCCCGTCGGCACCAGGCACGACGGTGGTCTGCAGGTCCACAAACTGTTCGGCGATCAAGTCGCGCGCGGCGGTGAGCGCAGCGGTGTCGCGCAAGCGAATTTCAATGTTATCACCCTCGCGCGAAATTCCGCTGTGGCGAATGTTCTTGTCGCGCAATGTGGTGCGCAGGTCGCCAGCATAAGACTCGGTCTTTTTGGTCAAGGCCGCTTTCATGTCGACCTGCAGCAAAAAGTGAACACCTCCGCGCAAATCAAGGCCCAAATACATGGGTGCCGCATGGATAGCCGAGAGCCAGGCGGGTGATCGCGAAACCAGGTTCAGCGCAACGATAAATGCGGGGTTTTCTGGGTCGGGATTCAGCGATTTTTCAATCGTGTCCTTGGCCTTGAGCTGGATGTCGGGGGTCTCGAAACGAGCGCGAAGGGACGCTCCCTCCAACTGCACCAGGTCTGTGCTGATGCCCGCCTCTTTCAACGCACCGCGCACCTTTGCTTCTACGTCAGCATCGACTTTGACAGTGGCTCTGCCCGACGATACCTGCACAGCAGGAGCCTCACCAAAGAAATTGGGTAGGGTGTAAAGCACCCCTACCAGCAGCACCACCACCAGGATGGCGTACTTCCAGGCCGGAAAACGGTTCATGTTCGGTCTTCCCTCAGCGGAAACAGAAAAAGCGGCGGGCGCAAGAACAGTGGCGCGCCGCCGCAGACAAGGATGGACGCGCCATCGACGGCTGGTTTATTTCAAAGTGCCCTTGGGCAGCACTTGCACCAGCGAGCCGCGCTGCACCTGCACTTCCATCCCCTTAGAGACTTCCACATGCAGATATTGTTCCGACATGCGGTTGATGCGGCCGAGCATGCCGCCGCCGATGACAACTTCGTCACCCACCGCAATAGCTTCGACCATGGCACGGTGCTCTTTTTGGCGCTTCATTTGCGGACGGATCATGACGAAGTACAGCACCACAAACATCAGCACCAAAGGCAACATACCCGTGAGCGTGGACATCATGTCGCCGCCAGCGGCGGGGGCCGCAGGCGCAACCTGGGCAAAAGCAGAGGAAATGAACAAGGGAAAACTCCAGAAAACGGACAAGGCAGGCGTGCGGCACAGCATGGCAAACGCACAGTAGCCACGCTGGGCTGCGCCACGCGAGGCCGCCATTGTATGCGGCAAGATTTCGGCTAACCGAGCACGGCGCGCGCACCGTCCATCGGACTAAATAAGATGAAAATAGGCCGTTAGGGATGTCCTGAACAAGTCATAAATGGCCGTGTTATCGGCACGATGGTGCGCTGCACTACCGCCATGGTTGGCTGGGGGAGTCAATTTCGGGCTATGTTGTGCCCAAGTCGCTATGTTTTGGCCGCATTGGCAGCGGTT